>JASJBG010000109.1 GCA_030066625.1 Woeseiaceae bacterium | reverse complement strand
CGAAGGTGTTGCCACGATCGCGGCCGCGTTCGCGCCGGAACCCGTCATCGTCCGCATGTCGGACTTCAAGGCCCATCTCCTCACGAACCTTGCGGATGGCCCGGCACTCGAGTTCGAAACAGGGCTTGAAGCTCTCGGCGACGTAGCGGCCCGCGCCGCGGAAGCCCAGCATCGGGTTTTCTTCCTCGGGCTCGTAGCGGTCGCCGCCAATCAGGTTCGCGTACTCGTTGGACTTGAAGTCCGACATGCGGACGATGACGGGTTCCGGCGCGAACGCGGCCGCGATCGTGGCAACACCTTCGGCTAGTTTGTCGACAAAGAACTGAACGGGATTCGAATAGCCCGCCATCTGCTCGTCGACGGCCTCCCGCGTGTCGGCGTCGAGCGCGTCGTACTCGAGCAGGGCCTGCGGGTGCACGCCGATCATCCGGTTGATGATGAACTCGAGACGGGCGAGACCGACGCCGTGATGCGGAATGCTGGAAAAGTCGAAGGCCCGGTCCGGGTTGCCGACGTTCATCATGATTTTGACTGGAATCTCCGGCAGGGCATCGAGCTCGATCTGCGTTTGCTCGTATTCGAGCGCGCCGTCGTAGACGAAACCCTCGTCACCTTCGGCACAGCTGACGGTCACGGTCCAGCCGTCCTGGATCGTCTCGGTGGCGTCGCCGCAGCCGACGACGGCCGGAATACCGAGTTCGCGGGCGATGATTGCGGCATGGCAGGTGCGGCCGCCACGGTTCGTGACGATCGCGGACGCGCGCTTCATGATCGGCTCCCAGTCCGGGTCGGTCATGTCGGAGATCAGCACGTCGCCGGTCTGCACGCGGCTCATCTCGCTGACGCTGCGAATAACGCGTGCGGTGCCGACGCCGATCTTCTGGCCGATGCTGCGGCCCTTGCTGATGACGTTGCCCTGGTCCTTCAGCGTGTAACGCTGGATCGTGCTGCCGGTGCGGCTCTGCACGGTCTCCGGACGGGCCTGCAGGATGTAGAGCTTGCCGTCGTTGCCGTCCTTGCCCCACTCGATGTCCATCGGCCGGTCGTAGTGTTTCTCGATAGTGACCGCCATCCTGGCGAGCTCGATGATATCGTCGTCGTCGAGCGAGAACCGGTTGCTCTCGGCCTCGTCGACGTTGACCGTCTCGACGGTATGCCCCGGCGTCGGGTTCTCGCTGTAGATCATCTTGATGGCCTTGCCGCCCAGGTTCTTGCGGAGGATGGGAAAGTTACCGTCGGCGATGGCCGGTTTGTAGACGTAGAACTCGTCCGGGTTGACGGCGCCCTGGACGACGGTTTCGCCCAGGCCATAGGACGATGTGATGAACACGGCGTCGCGGAAACCCGACTCCGTGTCCAGCGTGAACATGACGCCGGACGAGCCGATGTCGCTGCGAACCATCAGCTGAACGCCGG
The DNA here is from genome assembly GCA_030066625.1 of Woeseiaceae bacterium. Lineage (GTDB taxonomy): Bacteria > Pseudomonadota > Gammaproteobacteria > Steroidobacterales > Woeseiaceae > UBA1847. Next base: position 17,634 of record JASJBG010000109.1, on the reverse strand, counting down.
CCGACAGCGCGACGAGGCTGTGGTCGAAGCCCTGGTGGACGCGGTAGGCAATCGCGCGATCCGTAAACAGGGAAGCGAAGACCTTGTGCATCGCTTCAACGACCTTAGGCAGACCGCGAACGTTCAGGAAGGTCTCTTGCTGACCGGCAAATGAAGCGTCCGGGAGATCTTCGGCGGTGGCGGACGAGCGCACAGCGACGGCGATATCGCGGTCGCCCGCGAGCTCTTCCCAGGCGTGCCGGACCTCGTCCATGAGCTTCTCGGGCAGCGGCTGGTCGAGAATCCAGCCGCGGATCGTCCTGCCGGCGGTCGTCAGCGCGTCGATGTCGTCGACGTCAAGCTTGCCGAGCACCTCGTTGATGCGCTTGTCGAGCCCGTCCGTCTTCAGGAAGGCGCGGTAGGCTTCCGCGGTGGTGGCGAAACCGCCCGGGACCGTGACGCCGAGGTCGCCGAGATTGCTGATCATTTCGCCGAGCGAGGAGTTCTTGCCCCCAACGGTTTCGACGTCGTTCATACCAAGCTCATCGAGCCGGATGACGTAGCGCTCCAATGTCTGCTCCCTTGAGTTCCCTGTCTGGACGTGGACAATCGTCGCGATGGACGAACGTATGGTGTTTTTTATATCCGACCAGACCGGTGTGACGGCTGAAACGCTGGGGCACAGCCTGCTCACACAGTTCAATGGGCAGGATTTTCGGCAAGTGACTTTGCCATTTATAGATACCGAAGACAAGGCGAGGGAGGCGGTCGCCCGTATCAACCAGTCAGCCATCGACCACACCCTGAGGCCCATCGTTTTTTCCACGCTCGTCCACGTCGAACTGCGCCAGATCATCAGCCAGGCGGACGGCCTGCACCTGGATCCCTTCGACGCTTTCCTCGCAGAACTGGGCCAGGAGCTCGGCGCGGAGCCTACCCATGAGCCCGGCCGGGCGCACGGCATGCGCGACATCGATGCCTACATGAAGCGAATCGAGGCCACCAACTTCGCGCTCGCAAACGACGATGGCGGGGTCAGCCGCAACTACGCGGTTGCGGACGTTATCCTCGTCGGCGTATCGCGCTCCGGCAAGACGCCGACCTGCCTGTACCTGGCGATGCAGTACGGCGTCTATGCCGCCAACTATCCGCTGACGGATGAGGAATTCGAGACGGGGAAGCTGCCGGCCATCCTGCTGGACCACAAGAAAAAGCTGTTCGGCCTTACGATTCAGCCGGAACGCCTGAAACACATCCGCCGCGAGCGACGGTCAATGGGCCGTTATTCGTCGGCGCAGCAGGTGCGTTTCGAGCTTCGGGAAGCGGAGAAATTGTTCAAACGGCACGGGATTCCGTACGTCGACACGACCGAGTTCTCAATTGAGGAAATTGCCAGTCGAATTCTCGATAGTACAGGCGTAGAACGTCGGGTGCGACCCTGATTTCGTCGCCGCGTTGCTGATATATTCAGCCCATGTTGCTTGATTCGAGACTCGTTCCGGAGACGATTGTCAGCCCCCGAAGCTTCGTCGGGCTGATGTCGGTTTACGAAAGCAACTACCTCAGGCTCAAGCACCTCGTCCCCGACCTCGAACGCCTCGATGGCTGCTACCGCTCTCGCGTCGCGGGCGACTGCGACCTGCACCTGGAGATCATGGAGCGCAGTCGCTACACCGTGACGATGTCGCTGACCTACTATTTCGAGACCGACGAGGGCCGCGTGGCGGATCCCGATTTGCTGGTGCGTGCGTACCTCGACGGCCAGCTCGCGGAAGCAATGAACCTCGGCGGCGTCGACGGCGACTACCGGCATGCGGCGCTGCGCCGACTCGTACACGCCCACCGCCGCGAGCTCGACGCCCGCTGGCAGCGAAATATCGTTCTCAACAAATGGCTCGACTACCTGATCGAGCAGGGCCACCTGATCCTCGACTGAGCCCGTCGAAGAAATCGCCGAAACTGTCGATTCAATCAGCGTTTCCTGAGCGTGCAGTTGACATTATTTGGCTGCGAGCGCGCTCGAATTGCGCGCCGAGCGATCAGGTTATGTAAAAAGAGGCCCCTGTGACGAGCCTTACCGCAATATTCGGGAACACGCAGTCGGACGATACCGAGGAGAGCGAAAAGCTACTCGAGCTGTATTGGAACCGGGCCGAGCTCAAGAAGGAGTTCGCGAGCCTGCGTGACGAGACGTTCCGGCTCCGGGACAAGATCAAGGAGCATGATGGTTCACGTGCCCGCCTGCAGCAGAAGCTCGAGCACCTGGAGAACCTGCTGCTGGATCCCGATTGGGTGCACAACGTGGTGGTTTTCTACCAGCTTCGCGCGCTCAATGTGAGCTGCCAGCGCAAGCTGGCCCGGTTCGCCGAGCAGCTCAAGCAGCAGCGTGAAAAACGCGAGCACTCGAAGCTTCTCGACGAATGGAACGAGAAGAAACGCGGCGCGGCGCGGGAGATCGAGCAGCAGCTCGACGATCTGCGCAACCAGGTTCAGCATCTCGAGGCGGCCCTGCAGGCGGAGCGCCATCGCTACGCGTCCATGGGGGCGATCGGCCGCTTTTTCCGCAAGCGGTCGGTGACGCGGCATCTGGACGAGCTCGTCGCGAGCATCGAGGCCTGCCAGCAGCAGGAATCCGAGCTCATGGTCAAGCTCGAGGATATCGTCAATCGCAACGCACCCGACACCCAGGGCCTGAGTATCCCGAACAAGCGATCGATCAACTTCATGATTCTCGCCTTCGCCCAGCAGATGTACCTGCACTACTCGGACGACAACCTGGCCGACTTCGCCAAAGAGGCCGGTGACAAGGGCGTCGGTGCCATCAACTACGGGTCGCGGGCCGACTGTGATGTCTTGCTCGATATTGTCCGCAAGCGGGCCGGATCTTTGAAAAACGTCGGCGATTACGCTGATATCCTGCAACAGCGTGCCAAGCTGCTCAGCGAGCGCGCCCTGTACAAGGATGACGACGATGCCGTGCCGGTGCCGGGCACGGTCGCCACGATCTATATGATTGACGAAAACGGCGCCATCCGCGAGCGGGACAAGAACCTGCTCGGTGAGAACTACTGGGATGTCGCGAACGTCATGAGCCGCTGAGTGCGTCCGCACCCGGCGCGAGCTTCTTTTTTCGGTTCAGTGCTAGATGTCGGTGCGGAACATCTGCCGGCGGTAGCGCAGCAGTTCTTCCTCGGGGACGCCAGGCAACTCGGCGTCCAGGGCGGGCGCCTCCACGGATTCGGCATCCGCGGCTTCCTCGTCGATCGGCACCGTCAATTCGACGATTGATTTCGCATCCGGGGTCATCGCCGGCTTCAGGTCGTCGAGCTCGCTCTCGGCATAGCTCTCATCGAAGATTCGCCTCAGGATCGTGTCCGCACGCGGTGCCAGCGAGCGAGCGTCAGTCTCCGGGGGCTCGCCGCCCTCTGATTCCGTCTCGATGAGCACATTCGGCAGAGCAGGCGCCGCGCCGTGATCGACAATGTCGATGGCGAGCTGGCCGGGCTGGATATCGAGAGACGCGAGCGGGTCGGAGCGGTCGCAGAGGACGTCGACACCCGATGCGGCGCTGACCGGCGCGCAGCAAAGGCTGAGCAGCAGGGTTGCTGTCAGGCGGCCGTTGATGGCCCGAATCGCTGCTTTCACCGATCTGTGCAAGGCGTCTCCCTGCTAGGGTGTCAGTCAAGTGTTATACCTGAGTATAACACCTCGCTTCGTGTCTGCAAGGCAGCTGCGACGAAGCGCCCTGAATGCGCGACGAAAATCCACTCGCCGCGCTCAGGGCCCCAGCCCCGGATTTACGGCAGTTTTTCGCCTTTTTCCGGGAGTACCTGCGCCGTACGGGCCGGGCGAGCGTCCACTTCGCGGAGTTCCGCCATGTCGCGGACGATGCCGGCAGCCTGGTCGAGCAGTACGTCCGGCAGGTCTTCCTCGTTCAGGTCCTCAAGGCTCTCCAGCGGATCCAGGTCCAGCGCCGCGCGGCGGTCGTTCTCACGCGCGAGGCGGCGGTCCATCTCGTCCTGACGCTCGGAGAGTCGCGTCTCGATGTTCAGTGAAACGGTGTCGCGGGCGCGAGCTTCTTCGAACTCGCGGATACCGCCCAGCAGCCACTGGTAGTTCGGGTCCGCCTTGGAGCGTTCGCCGTGGCTGACCGTCAGCGACTGGATCGTCGTGTCCAGCGGCTCGCCGGCACGGAACCGGGTCGTCTGGATCGTATCCCAGGGCAGGGCACTGTCGCGCACGCTTTCACCGACCTGCTCGGCGTCGATAGCCGACGGCAAGGCGATATCGGGATCGACGCCGCGATGCTGCGTGCTTTCGCCGGTGACCCGGTAGTACTTGCCGATCGTCAGCGTCAGCTGGCCGAGGCCCTTGTCACCGACGAGCTCGGGGCTCATGTACTGGTCGAGCGAGTACAGGTTCTGCACCGTGCCTTTGCCGAAGGTCTGCTGGCCGATAATGACGCCGCGCGCGTAGTCCTGGATGGCTGCCGCGAAAATCTCGGATGCGGACGCGCTGAAGCGGTCGACGAGCACGGCCAGCGGGCCGGAGTAAGCGACCCGGGCAACCGGATCGGGATCGTCGAGTCGGCTGATACGACCATTGGCGTTGCGCAGCTGCACGACCGGGCCGTTGTCGATGAACAGGCCTGACAGCGCGGTAGCCTCGGTGAGGTGGCCGCCGCCGTTGCCGCGCAGGTCCATGACCAGGCCATCGATGCCTTGCTCCTCGAGCTCGGTGATCAGGCGCTTCACGTCGCGCGTCGTGCTGGTGTAATTCTTGTCGCCGTTGGAAAGGGCGCGGTAGTCGCGGTAGAAGGACGGCACCTCGATGACGCCGATCCGCCACTCGCGGCCTTCGCTCGGCAGCGTGATGATCTCGCTCTTGGCGGCCTGCTCTTCGAGCTTCACCTGGCCGCGGGTCAGGGCGATGATCCGTTCGCTGCTGCCGGGCAGGGCGTCAGAAGGGATGACCTGCAGGCGCACGACTGTGTCGGCCGGCCCGCGGATCTTGTCGACGACGTCGTCAAGGCGCCAGCCGACGACGTCGATGAACTCGCCGTCCTCGCCTTCGGCAACGCCCGTAATCAGGTCGTTGGGCTTCAGTTTGCCGTCGATGGCGGCCGGGCCGCCCGGGATGATGCCGATGACCTTGACGTAGTCCTCGTCGGGCTGCAGCGATGCGCCAATGCCGAAGTACGACAGGCTCATCTGGATTCGGTATTCCTCGGAATTGCGCGGTGACAGGTAGCTCGAGTGCGGGTCGAGCGTGTGTGCGAACGCGTTCATGAAGCCCTCGAACACGTCGTCGGCGTTGACCTGGTCCATTCGCCGGAGCAGCCGCTTGTAGCGCTTTTCGAGGACCGCGCGGGCGCCGTCTTCGCCTTCGTCGCCATGCCAGGATTTGTCGTTCAGGGCGTGGCGCAGTGCGTCATTCTTCACTCGCTGGCGCCAGATCTCGTCGAGCTCTTCCGACGTGGTCGCCCAGGGAGCCTCGCTGCGATCGAACTGATAGGACTCGTCGATCGTGAAATCCGGCTCCTCGTCGAGCAGCACCAGGGCATGCTCGTAACGCTCGCGTACGCGGGTGCGATAGATCTGGAACATATCGAAGACCGGGTCGAGCGGCTTGTTCTTGACGAAGTCGTCAAGGTCGTTCCGATACTGCTCGAAATACTCGATATCGCTCTGCAGCAGGTACATGCGGTTGCTGTCCAGCGATTCGATGTAACGATCCAGAACCCTGGACGAGAGGCTGTCGTTGACGGCGATGTGATTGTAGTGGGAGCGCTGAATGAACTGCGTGACCATCTGGCCGATTTCTTCGTGGCGCCGCTCCGGCACAAGTTCGGCGCTCGTCGTGGCGAGGGCCGGCAGAGCGGCGAAGCTGGCCAGCAGCAGGCCGGCAAACCAGTGGGAACGACGGATCTGAGTATTTATCAACGCTATGACTCCAGTTGGGAACGACACTGTTTTTCGTCGGGCCAGTGGGCTAGGCTAGATGCCCGGAGCGCCCGGATCAAGGGCCTGATTGGCACAAACTGCCTTACTTCGCGGGCTGCATTTTACCGCCCTGGAAAACTCCTGAATGCGTCCACTCATGGTCATCAACGGGATCCTGCTCGGATCCTGTTTCTCAATTGCGGTTTCGCTCGGCCTCGTGCTCATCGTTTTTGCCGTTATTGGTGACGAATACCCGCGCGTGCAGCGGGAAATTGGGCCTTTGCTCAAGAGTTTCTTCATCTTCATCGGTATGACCGCAATATCGGCGCTGAGTTTCTACGCCATCGTCAAGAGCGACCATCGGCGCCATTACGCACAGGCGCTCATGTGGCTCGGCGTCCTGCTGACCGGTTGGTATTACTGGCCTTGAAGCCAAAACCGGCTAGCGAAACAGCCGCAAGTTCCTGGCGGATTTTTGTTCGCTACGCTTGCGCCGCCGCCGCATACGCTGCTGTAGCTCGCGCCGCCGGGTTTCAAGCCAACCCTCCCGGCTGATGCCGGCCTTGTGGCCTTTCTCCGCTCGCTTGCGCGTCCGGTAGTCGCAAAAGTCCTCGTAGGCCTCGATCTCGTGTTTGAGCTCGCGCACCACCAGCTCGATCATGATCGCGTCGTCCAGGAAGCCGAGGCCCGGGATGTGATCCGGGATCAGGTCCTCCGGCTCGGTGAAGTACGCGAGCGCATTCAGGACCCGGTTTGCCTCCTGGTGAGGCAGGCGCCAGTCGATGTCCGTGAGCATGCTGATCATCAGCGTGAGCTTGTCGAAACGCTCGCGGATGAATATCGGTGTGCGGTCACCGCTCACGATTTTCAGCAGATCTTCGGCCGCGGCAACGATATCTTCAGGCGCGATACGCGCCGCAGTCTTGCGCGCTTCGCGCATGATCAGTCGGAAGTGTTGCAGGTCCTGATCGTCGAGTTCGAAGGTGACTCGCAGGCTCATCGTGCTTCGCTCATTGGCTACCGGCGCTTATCCCAGTTCTTTGAGCGATCGAAGTTACCTGTATTGTAGGGGTCGATGCCAGTCTCTTCGCCCGAATCCACGAGCGAATCGTCGACGATCTTGAGCGTCTCGTAGGTGCCGGTTTCCTCGCGTTGGTAGCGATTGCGAACCAGCACGTTCTTTCCCGGGCCGAGATCCTCGATTTCGCCGTCGATGGCAGGGTCGAGCTCGACGTACTCGGGTTCAGCCGGGGTGTCTGATTCGACCGGGCTCTCGTAGATGCCGGACTGGCTCAGCGTGTCGAGCGCAGGCGCAGCCGGTTCGCTGGCCGGCTCCGACCCTTTTCCGAACCATTTTTTGAGCAGTCCTAACATATGCCGATAACTTGCTTTATCCCCTGGTATACACCGTCATAATAGGGCCGGAATGCCGAAGACCCAGCCCGACTCGACATAAGTCGGGTATTGGGGGATTTCTTAGCGGACTTACGCGAGGAAACGCGTGAATCGCGTCACACTTCAGGCAGCCGGCCGGCGCGAGAGACGCCAGCCGAGCGCCATGAGCCTGAGCGCCGAAATGACCAGGTAGGGCGACAGGACGAGGAACCAGGCGACGGCATCGCCGGCCCGGATTTTCGCATTGAGCATGCCGAAGAAGGCGCCGAAGCCCGATCCCGGGTAGCTGCCAAAAACGGCGTCGCCAACGAACCAGACTGCGATCGGCAGGACGACGAGGCCTGCGAACAGCAGCCACAAAAACAGCACGGCCTCACGGACCAGTATTTGTTTCAGAGTTCGCTCTTTGGCCGCCAAGTGCCGTCACCGCCTCGTTCGAGGCGCGTATCCTTGCAGAGCCGCAACCGGCAGGTCAAGCCTTTGGATGTCGTTGATCTGCGACGCTATTCGTCGATATCGGGGTTGTCCGCCGACACGTCGCGTCGACGGAAAATAACGACGGCCAGGTGAACGCATGCCGCCGAGAACAGGAGGTAATGCGGCAGCACCCAGAACCATTCGCTGATGTAGAGCGTCGCGAAGAAAGCCGTGAAACCGGCTGTCATGTAGAAGTAGGGGAGCGCGTCGTACAGGAACTTCGGTAACCAGATTCTCCGGGTTGCGAGTCCGCCGGCTCGATCGGCGACTTTCTGTTTATCGCCTACATCGATCGGCTTGTCCGCGGTGCTACCGAGCATTGATTATTATTCCCTGCATCCTGTGCGTCTGTCGGTCGAACATACGAATTAACGTACGCGGTGTCCGTGACTGCGCTCACACTTCAGCGCGGGAATATCGGGCGTTGCCAAGTCCGGTTTGCAGAAACCAGATGGAGAGGTTGAAGTGCTCCGTGGCCGGGTATTCGGAAGCAGCTTATGCGTCGTGCTTGGGTCGTTCCTCGTACCTGAACTCGGCCGTGCCGATGGTGACGATGTCGCCGCTTTTCAGGAAGTGCTCGGTAATGCGCTTCGAGTTGACATAAACACCGTTCTTGCTGCCCCAGTCGATCACCCGGGTTGCGCCACCTTCGGTGGATACGACGGCGTGGCGCCGGCTGATGTACTGTGCCTTCAGCTGAATGTCGTTCTGAGCCGTGCGGCCGATGGTCAGCCGGTCCTTGAACAGCGGGAATCGCAGTTCCTGCTCGTCGATGCGGCCGATGAGCAGGCGCGTCACCCGGTCACCGCTGGTGGCACGTTCCTCGGGTACCTCGCGCACATCGTCGATTTGCTCCGACATCCGTTCGCCGAGGTCGTGGATGACTTCTTCCATCTCACCGATTGAGTCGATTTCGCGATTGCGATCCGCCAGTTCGCCGAGCAGGGCGTTGATCGCGTCGCTCTTGGATTCGAGCTTCGATTCGTAATCTTCGACCTTGTACTCGAGTTTGCGGAGCTGCTTCTCGAGTTCGTCGATGCGCGACTGTTTCTCGGCGTCGCTGCTCTCGAGCGTCCGCTCGAGTTCGTCGCGAGAGCCGCGCGATTCGATCAGGTCCGATGCAAGTTGTTCGTTCAGCGATTCGTTCTCGGCGAGCGTCGACTGGGCGTCGTCGAGTTCGAAACGCAGAGTCCGGAGTTCCTGCTCGTGCTGCTCGCCGACTTCCGCGAGCGCCTTTGCGGTTGATTCGGCTGCCGCCTCGGCGCTGTCTCGTTCGTTGGTCAGTGACTGAATGCGCGTGACGGCTTCCTCGAGGTCGTGGGCCAGCCGCTCGCGTTCGTCGGATGCCGAGTTCGAGTCCGAGGAAAGGTCCGCCAGCTGCTGGCGCAGCCCGTCGGCGTAGGCCTCGGTGCGCAGGTTCTGTTTTTCCAGTTCACGCAGCGATGCTTCGAGGCCGACAATCCGGCCGTCTCGCTGTTCGATCGCCCGACTCGCCGTGCCTGCTTCGTTACGGGCCTCGAGTTCCTCCGCGGCCGCCCGGTATTCCTCGGACTGCGCGGCGATTTCCTGGTAGCCCTGTTCGCGCTCGCGAATCTCTGCCTTCAGTTCCTTGATCGTGCGGTCGCGCTCGCGAATGAGCCGGTTTTTGTTGGCCAGCGCGCCCTCGGCGACGTCCAGATCGGCGGCGAGCGTGCGTGTTTGTTCTTCGCGGGCCTTGATCTCGGTTTCGAGGCCCTGCCAGCGGGCACGCAGCTGTTCAACATCGAACTGCAGCCGCTCGATGGTTTCAGAACGTCGTTTGAGGTCGGCCCGCAGTTCGGATACCGCGACTCCGCCTTCGCCATCCTCCGGTTCGTCGAAGTCGTAGGTGTTCGCGTCTGCTTCCGGCTCCGGCGCGCCGAAGTCGCGGCGCACGGTCAGTGCTTCAAGCTCCGCGGTCGGGTCGTCGTCGTCGGCGACTAATTCATTAATTTTCTTGTTCTCATTAGTCATGCCACGGGATGTTAGCACGCTGACTGGAGAGGACAATCGGCCGCGGAATTCGCTCTATCTTATGTTCACTAGCCGGCACTCACGGTGCGGCCGTCGGCCCAGAGCCGCATTGCGCTGACGCGTTCGGCCATGACGACAGACAGCGGCTTGGTGTTACGAATCTCGTGGGCAATATGCTGCGTTTTGAGCTCTTCTCCCTTCGCGTGCGCGGCGTACAGCGCCGAGACAATAGCCTGCTCGATCTCGGCACCGGAGAAGCCCTGGGTCGCTTTCGCGAGCGCGGGTACGTCAAACGACGCGGGTGCCTGGCCACGGCTATCGAGGTGAATTCTGAATATCTTCGCACGCACATCGTCGTCGGGCAGGTCGACGAAAAAGATCTCGTCGAATCGTCCCTTTCGAACGAGCTCGGGTGGCAACGTCGTGATGTCGTTCGCGGTTGCGACGACGAAGACACGCGTCTGCTTTTCTGCGAGCCAGGTCAGGAACGTGCCGAGCACGCGTTGAGTCGTGCCGGTTTCGCCGCCGCGACCGGCGATACCTTTCTCGATCTCGTCGATCCACAGCACGCACGGCGACATGACGTCCGCCGTATTGAGAGACTCGCGCAGCTTGCGTTCGGTCTCGCCGTGATACTTGTCGTACAGCGAGCCGAAGTCGAGGCGCAGCAGCGGTACACCGAAGACGCCGGCGGTCGCCTTTGCGGCCAGGCTCTTGCCGCAGCCCTGGATGCCCAGCAGCAGGATGCCCTTGGGTGCGTCGAGGTGGACGGCCTCGGGGTCGCGGCGGAATGCCGCCTTGCGCTGTGCGAGCCAGGTCTTGAGTCGTTCGAGTCCGCCAACCTCGCTGAACTTCGCCGTGTCGTATTCGAACGCCAGTGCGCCGCCTCGATTGAGCAGCTCGTACTTCGCCTGCATGACGCCGGGGAGGTCGCTGCGGGTAATGGCGCCGTCCTGGTAGATGGCATTGCGCGCGAGGCGCTCGGTGTCTTTGTATGTCAGCCCGGCGAGGTTCTCGATCAGCAGCCGGTAGGCGCGCGCATCGGCCTGCACACGCGATCCCTGGTTCTCGCCGGACCACTCGTCGGCGACCCGCTCGATGATGCGCTGCCGCTCTGTCTCATTGGGTAGCGATAGATTGACCCGCGCGGAGTAGGACTCGAGCTCGCTCGGCAGCTTGATCTTGTGGCTGATCAGCACGAGCTGGCGGCGAATGCCCGGGCCACCGATACAGATGTCCTTGATCAGGCGTACGTGCACCGGGTCGTCAAGGAAGGGGTGAAAATCAAGCAGGATATAGACGCCCGGCTTGTCCACGGCCCGAATGTGCTTGAGCACGTCCGAGGGCTCCGAATTCAACGTCTGCGGGGCCAGCTCGATATCGAGGCGCTGCAGGCCGTCCGTCACGGTCCAGCGAAACAACGGCAGATAGCCATCGTCCCTCGAGCCGAGCGTCATCGCCTGCAGCAGGTCGAGGATCCGGGCCTCGTCCTGGGTTTCGATGACGACGATCGGTGTTCGGGAGCGAAGTATCAGTTCGAGATCGTGTCGCTGGTCCATTCGTCAGTTTGCGCTTTCGGCACCGGCGGACAGTGTACGGCAGCCGGGAAGGCGATCGATGTGCAGCGCGTCAGGGTTTGTGCCAATGAGCCGGCTGCTGATATTGCGCAAGGATTCCAGGTCCAGGGGCCGATCCAGTGCGATCAGTGCCTCCAGGACATCGTCCAGGCCATGCTCGCCCTGGCTCCGACTCGAGATTTCGGCGTCGAGATCGACGAACAGCGAGACGGCCAGCGCCGTGGTTGCGCCGGTCGACGATGGCGCACACAGCGTTTTGGCATCGGTCGCCCAGTCGCGCTGCGAGGCGAGTGCACGTTCGAAGCGCCGCTCGCTCAGGGTGCCGCTGCGGCGCAGCAGCTCAAGGGTGTAGTACTCGGCCAGGCCCTCGACGATCCAGTCGTGGCCGCGGACAGAGTCGATGCGGAATGCGACGTGCATCAGCTCATGCACCAGCGTACTGGTACCGTTCTCGCTGAGCAGCGGCCGATCCGCATGGATGAAGATCGATGCCGGCGCCGACAGGCCGCCGCGCCACATCGGGTCACCGGCACTGACGATCGTCACGCGGTCCGGGAGCTCGGGCACGATCCGACCGAGTTCCGGCAGCAGCCAGTTCGACAACGCGATCATGTCCATGCGCCGGACACCTTCGCCTTCCGGTGCGGCCACGGCGACGCGAACGCCGGTGACCCGCTCGCGCCGGACGCCGAGCTCGCCCATGACGATCCAGCCCGATGGCTGCACGAATCGACGACCACCGTTGGCGATGTCGAAGCGCCCGTCGGATTCGCGGTACTGGGTGATAACCGACCAGTCATCCGGCAGCTCGAAGACCACCGTCGTATCGCTGTGGGCGCCTTTCAGCGTCCGGGTGGCGGCGCGCGGCACGACGTCTTCGGCACGTAACAGCCCCCAGCGCTCGTCGAGCCAGGCGTCGTGGCCATTGCCGTTACGGCGGTGCGGTACCTCGACCGTCCAGGACAGCATGCCGCCGCTCTCTGGCGGTCGCCAGCTCAGTCGGCCGTCATCGATGTCGAGCTCGCCGTCGCCGGCTACGTCGAACAGCCGCTCGGCGGGCGCGGCGAACCGGACCTCGCGGAGCAGGTGGCGGGGCTGCGACACGCTCATCGTGACGCCAATCGTCTGGCTGAGCGGATCCGGCGTCAGGCGGTACTCGATCTCATACACGAGGCCCCGCGGTGGGTTTTCGTCGGCCACGGACGTGCCACAGCCTGACAGCGCGCCGAGCATGGCCGCAATCGACACGAGCAGCCGGGATCCGGCCACAGAGGTAGCGGGGTGAGTCATTGCCTTGCGGCGGCGGGCCGCAACCCGTCCGTCAGGTCAACTCGTCGCTGACGATAAAGGCTCGCAGCTGGTCAGCGAGCCCTTTGCAGGCCGCGGCCTGTGTTCGGGCAATCAATGGAATCGGCACGACGAGTGCCGGCAGGAACGAGGTGCCGCTGAAATCGGCGGAGACCGAACCGGCGGACTCGAGGCCCTGCAGGTCCCAGACGAAGGCATCGTAATCGGCATCGTTCTGCCACCAGGCGAAACCGAAGCAGCCGCCGCCGCCGGGTCCGGCCGCGCAGGACAGGCTGCCGCCGCCAGCGACTTTCTCGGTATCGCCGTCGAGCCAGATGATGTAGCGGACGCCCTGTTCGCGAATCTTGTCGGCGACCCCGGGACGCTCCATGAGCTTGGTCAGGCCCTTGGTTTCGGCGGGCGCAGTGCGCGGTTCGAACCAGGGGAACAGCGAGTCGACAAACTGCTTGTGCGGGATCACCCGCAGGCCGCTGCTGCCCCGGCCGAGCGCGTTCTCGATACACGAGATGTACTTGGCCTCGGTCTCGTTACCCAGGTGATAGCTCTTCGCCATGATGACGACCGATTCGCCTTCACCGATTCCGGTGAGGCCTTCGCGGGAGTTCTCGACGCGTGAGGTCACGCAGCCGGACAACATCACGAGTGCGGCAATCGCCGCGCCGACTCGCAAGAGTGCATCACTCATCTTTGCCTCCAAGGGCGGTTGCGCTGACCGCCGCTTCTTCGTCAGACCCGGTCGCGAGGGACGGCACCTGCACCGAAGGGTCCGCAAGCGACGTGAACAGGGTCTGCTCATCGAATTTCATTATCATTAATGCCGCTGCGTCGCGCATCGCGAGGACCGCGGCTCGCTGCAGGGCAGCATCGCCACCCAGGGCCGTCGTCAGGCTCTTGCCGTAGGCACTGACCGGCGCGTCCAGGACAAGGTCGCCGTCGCGATCGAACACGCGGATGCGATAGCGAATCCAGACGGCGAACGAATCCGTTTTGGTCTGGTTCGGTACCGAGAACTCGAACGCGTCGATGCTCGGCTCGATCAGTGCGTCGATCGCCATGTCGGTCGGGTTGGCACCCGGCTCGAGGACGATGACCTCGTCAAACATGTATTTGAACAGCTGCGTGAAGAAAACGGCGTTCGATGCGCCGAGATCGATCGTCCACTCTTCGCGGCCCAGTACCTCTTCCTGGTGCACATAGTGATCGAAATTCTCGGGCAGCCGTACGGCCACCGTCATCGGCAGCGAGTTGATCAGGGGCTCGGGAATCGTCGGCGGCTCGAGTCGCACGTTCGCGCCGCAGCCCGCGAGAAATGTCGCGAGCGCGAATCCGAAAAATAGGCTTCGTAACCTGGAGGTCAAATGGTGTTTCCCGCGGTCCGTACCAGCTTCAGCAATCCCTATATCAGAGCGGCATCACGGGCCAGAGTTCCGTGGTTTCCTGCTCTCGCGTGGGATTTCCACTTTAGTGTGCGAGCCGCATCAGTGCAATACGCCACGGCGGCGGGAGGCTCAGAAATCACGCCATTCCAGGGGCGGTTCCTGCATCAGCGACACCTGCTCGCGGAGTGCGAGGATATGTTCATCCCAGTAGCGCCGGCTGTCGAACCACGGGAATGCCTGTTTGAACGCGGGATCGTCCCAGCGGCGGGCGATCCACGCGGCGTAGTACATGATCCGCAAGCTTCGCAGTGCTTCGACGATATTGAGCTCGCGGGCATCGAAGCGCCGAAACTCCTGGTAGCCGTCCAAAAGCGTATTCAGCTGCGGAGTCTGCTCCTCGCGGTCGCCGCTCAGGAACATCCACAGGTCCTGGACAGCCGGGCCGCTGCGGGTGTCGTCCAGATCGACAATGTGAAACGCCTCGCCGGCGACGAGGACGTTACCGGGGTGGAAATCGCCGTGCAGCCTGAGTTCGGCGACGTGACCCGTTCGTTCGAAGCACTGCTCGACGCCTGCGATGACGTCGTCGGCGATTCCCGCGTAGACGCCCTGCATCTCATCGGGGATGAAGCCGGCCTCGAGCAGGAAGTCGCGTGAGTTGAGCGCGTAGCTTTCGATATCGACTCGCGGCCGGTGCTCGAAGTCCGCCGTTTCGCCAACCAGGTGAATACGGGCGACGAAGCGGCCGAGCTGGCGCAGCTGGTCTTCGTTGTCGAGTTCCGGCGGCCGGCCGCCGCGACACGGGTAGACCGCCAGGCGAAACGGGCCTGTCTTGAACAGGGTTTCGCCATCGATCTCGAGCGGGGCGACAACGGGGATGTCGGTCTCGGCCAGCTCCCAGGCGAAGTCGTGCTCTTCGAGTATCGATTCGTCGCTCCATCGCCCCGGGCGGTAGAACTTCACAACGATGTCCTCGTCGTCCTCGATCCCGAGCTTGTAAACACGATTCTCGTAGCTGTTGAGCGCGAGGAACTGGCCGCTCGCGCGGAATCCGAGCGCATCGAGAGCCTCGAAGATATCGGCTGGCTCGAGGCGTTTGAACGCCAGGGTAGGGTCCTGGGCAGTTGCCATACTGGATCTCGGCTTTAGGGGCCGCGAATTATAGTGCTACTGTAGCCTCAGGAAACCACGCGCAAGACCTCAAAGGTCCGCGACACTGAAAACGATGAAGCTTCGATATCTCCTGACCGGCCTGCTGGCCGCGGCCGCGCTTGCCCTCGCCGCCGATGTTCCCGACGACTATGCCGCCGAAATCGAGACCTGGCGTGCCGATCGCCTCGCGCGGCTGAAAGCACCCGACGGCTACCTGAACCTTGCCGGCCTGTTCTGGCTCGAGGCTGGCGTCTACAGCTTCGGCGGCGACGCCGGCAACGACCTGGTTTTTCCCGGCGCGGCTGATGCCGAGATGGGTTCCTTCACCGTGGCCTCGGACGGCAGCGTGAGGATGACTGTCCGTCCGGGCGTCGATGTGCGGGTCAATAACGAGGCGGTAACCAGGGTGTTGTTGCCTGACGACACCGAGGACGAGTTCCTGCGCGCGACCTATGGTTCGCTGGCGTGGATCGTCATCAATCGCGAGGGCAAGATCGGCATCCGTCTGCACGATCTCAAGAGCCGTGCGCTCACCGAGCTTCCGCCGATACCCTATTACGACATCGACCCGGGGCTGCGCGTCGTCGCGACGCTAAAGCGCTTCGATGAGCCGCGCGTGCTGAATGTCGGCACCGTTGTCGATGGCTTACCCTACAACCCCGTCTCGCCGGGGGTCGTGGAGTTCGAAGTCGGCGGAATGACCCACACGCTCGAGGCCTACGAATCGGGCGAGCGGCTGTTCTTCGTCTTCGGAGATCGTACGAGCGGCCGGGAAACCTACGGTGCCGGTAGATTCGTCTACGCGGCGAAGCCCGGCGACGACGATCGCACGGTGCTGGATTTCAACCAGTCCTACAATCCGCCATGCGTCTTCAATGATTTCTCGACCTGCCCGGTCGCATCGCCGCGCAACCGGCTCAAGGTGCGCATCGAGGCCGGCGAGAAGTACGACAAGTCACTTTATTTCGGCGACTCGGACTAGTCGATCGTTTCGAAGCTGAGCCCCGCGTTCGCCTCCAGACGCGCGAGCAGAGGCCGCGCCATCGCGGAGGCCGGCGTGAACACGCCGCCGCCCACATCCGTTTCATCCCTGGCGAGGCACACGGCACACTCGCTGAGCATCTTGCTGGTTGAACCGTATCCAGGGTCGCGATCGCCTGTGACTTTGCCACGCAGCACCGTGCCGTCGGGAAGCGTGCCGAACAGCCGCAGGTTGAAGAAGCCGGACTCCCGCGCCGCCTTGTCGGGGCCCGTGCCGGGCTTCGGCAAAACGAAGCGCTCGAGCAGGCCGCGCGTGAAGTCGAACGACGCAAACAGCACTAGCCCGCCGAGTGCGATCGTCATCATGGTGGCGCGAATCCGCCCACCGGCGCCTTTGCCCGTCATGACCGCTTCCCGGTAGCGAAACTCGCGGCCCCACGGGTAGCCGAGCAGGGCATGGCTGCGGCGGACTACCTTGGTATTGATGCCGGCCATTACGAAGGGCGCCGTCCACACACCGGCGACCTCGTCGAAGCGGGCGCTCTGCTGGTCACGGCCGTCGGGCCCGTCGCGTTCGTCAGGCGGGTTGAGGCTGTACGGGTGTACGAGCACTCGTGCCGTATCGCGGTCTTTCTGCGCCTCGCGAACGACGTTCATCATGCTGGCCATCGTGCCGCCGCTTGCGCCGCCGCGCGTGGCCTTGACGAGCATCGTGATCGAATCGCAGTAGCTGCCGTGCTTCTCGTGTGCGGCCTGCTGCAGGAACCACGCGCCAATGTCCATCGGCACGGAGTCGAAACCGCAGCAGTGCACGATGCGCGCGCCAGTTTCGCGCGCGCGGTCGTGGTGCTTGTCGATCATCCGCCGGATCCACTGGGCTTCACCCGCGAGGTCACAGTAGTGGGTGCCGTTTTCGACGCAGGCGGCAACGAGCGGGCTGCCGTACTTTGCGTAGGGACCAACCGTCGTGATGACCACGCGCGTTCGCGACGCAAGCTCGTCGAGGGCGGGCTCGTCGAAACTGTCGGCGACGATCGTCGGAGGTGCCGCGGCGTCGTCGCCGAGACGTCCGCACAGTTCGTCCAGCTTGTCCTGGCTGCGTGCGGCGAGTGCCCACTTCAGCTCGCTGCCAACGCCATAGCGTTCGAGCAGGTATTCGGCGACGAGCGCGCCGGTGAAGCCGGTGGCTCCCCAGACGACGACATCGAACTCACGGTTGTCCATGTTCAAAGGCGAAGCTCCATCAGGGCGACTTCTTTCTTGCCGCCTTCGGTTTGTTGCGTCCCGACGGTGCGAAATCCCTTGCGTTCGTGAAATCGCATTGACGAGTCGTTCGGCGGGTGCAGGTTGACCTCGCAGGTCATGACGGCGACGGTTTCGGGAAGTGCGGCACGGAAATCGTCATAAAGACGCGAAGCAAGGCCTAGCCGGCGGGCATGTTCAGCCACAGCA
>JASJBG010000108.1 GCA_030066625.1 Woeseiaceae bacterium | reverse complement strand
CTCGGCCGCGCACGCGCTCGCCTACATTGCACGCGAGGCCGACTTACGCGTCATTGTGGACGAAGCGCTGGGTATGGACCTTGCGACCGGCTGGATTGCGGGGCTGATCTTTCTTCTGCTGGCGCTGACGAGCAACGACCTGTCCGTACGCAAACTCGGCAAACGTTGGAAACGCCTGCACACGGCCGTTTACGCGGCTGCGATCCTGACCTTGCTGCACTGGGTTCTCACCGCGTTCGACCCGACGGCGGGCTACGTTCACACAGGCGTTCTGGCCGCCTTGTTCGGCCTTCGCTGGTGGCTTTTGAGAAGGAGTCGTCGTCCTACAGTCCCCGGCAGATGATTTCGCCCAGCCGGCGACTCGAGCGAAGTACGTAAACACCCACGACAATTTCGAGCACGAACAGCAGAATGCCACCAAACAGGCTGAGGTTCCCGGTGAACCCGCCGAGCATCCTCAGAATAAGCATCAGCAGGACCAGCGAACCCTGCAACACCATTGCAAGCCCGATGAATCGGAAGACCAGCGCCGCGAGGCGCTGCAACCAACGTTCGTCGCTCATTTACTTCTTCCCGTTCATGTAGAGATCGAGCTCGGCATGGAAATGCCGGAGCCTGAGCTCCTGCTCCGACCAGATCGGTCCTTCGAACGCCCGCGAACGAATGCCCTTCTGCACGACGGGCAAGAGCTCCGAGTCCTGGTCGAGGACCAGTCCCAGGTCGGGCGCTTCGCCGAACGGCACGAATCCGCGCTCGGCGCGCACGTCGCCCGACACGTCGGTGCCCTCGGGCAGGCCCATCCAGTCCGGGACCTTCCAGCTCTCATCGTCGACGGGCCGGTACAGCGTGATCGTGTCGTAGTAGAAACGCTCGGGATCGGTCGGGTGCGGCATGAAGCGCATCAGGAATGCGCCTTCAGGATGCAGCCCGATCTGCACGTTCGGGAAGATGCCCGTCGCCCAGCTGTCCGTGAGCTGGCCGTCAACGAGACCATCCCAGCCGAGCCCCAGGTCGTCGGCGCGCTTGCGCTTGAACGCCTGGATGTCCTTGCGAACGGAGCTCGCATCGCCGTCGTAGACTTCCGGGTCCAGACCCGCTTCGCCGAGCATGTAAGCGAGACCGGGATCGACGGACGCCTGGTCGTCCACGCGCGGCGACTTCTTCGCGAGCGGCACGATCATGCGGCTGAAGCCGTGCGGGTAGATGTCGTTCTGGGTACCAAAGTCGTCCATGACCGTCGACGTTTGTGGATGCACCGCGTGCAGGTGGTACACCTCGTAGAAGGCATCGACACCCGTCTTCCAGTTCGCGCCCCACTCGCTGACGACGTGACGCACGACCTTCATCTTGTCGAGCTGGTAGCCCTCGAGATAGCCGTCGGGCAGGCCGAAGCGCTCGGCGAGCGGCGGCGCATTCTCGTCCATGTTGATGAAGATCAGCCCGGCCTTTTCCTCGACCTTGACGCTCTTGAGGTTGGGACGCCCTTCGATCACGCCAGGCCGGAACGTCTCCTCGTCCGTGATGCTCGCGCACTTGCCGTCGAGGTCGAAACTCCATGAGTGAAACGCACACGTGAAGCGCTCGGCACAGCCTTGCTCGTTCAGGACCAGCCGATTGCCGCGATGCGGGCAGACGTTGTAGAAAGCGCGTACCTGGTTGTCGTTGCCCAAAGCAACGATGATCGACTCGCGGCCAACGTCGAAGGTGAAATAGTCGCCCGGCTCCTCGAGGTCACTGCGCGGTCCGGCAATCAACCAGACACGCGTCCAGAGTTGCTCCCACTCCTTCTGCATGAACGCTTTCGAGTAGTAGCGCTCGGC
Organism: Woeseiaceae bacterium; assembly: GCA_030066625.1. GTDB lineage: Bacteria > Pseudomonadota > Gammaproteobacteria > Steroidobacterales > Woeseiaceae > UBA1847. The sequence goes on along the minus strand of JASJBG010000108.1, from coordinate 17,269 downwards.
GTCGACGCGACCCGTGCCGAGATCGACATCGTGCGCGGAACGATGCTCGAGCGAGTCCTCGGGCGCATCGGGATTGACGGGCGGTGTGTATTCAAATTTCGCAGCCATAGCCAGCCTCTTCGGTCGAAGATTCCGTGTCGATCATAACCCGACCGGGCTTTAAAAAAAACAGGACGGCTTGCTTTTTTTCTTCCCAATCGCTGTAATGACGGGGTCCCGAAACGGAGCCGCCGCATGGCCGAGCTGATACTGCATCACCACGATCCGTCACCGTTCGCCGAGAAGATCCGACTCGTTTTCGGCCTCAAGGGCTTGAGCTGGGCATCGGTCCAGGTGCCGATGATCATGCCGAAGCCGGACCTGACGCTGTTGACGGGCGGCTACCGCAAGGCGCCCGTGCTGCAGATCGGCGCGGATGTCTATTGCGACACGTCGCTGATCGCCCGCGAGCTCGAGCAACGCTTTCCCGAACCGACGCTGTTCCCCGCTGGCCACGTCGGTCTCGGCTATGCCCTTTCCCGCTGGTCCGACAAGGCCTTCTTCGAGCCCGGCGCCGGCCTGTCCATGGGCGAGAACGAGGGGATCCCTCAGGAAATCCTCGATGACCGCTTCAAGTTCTTCAACTTCATGGACTTCGGTGACATGCCCGCGCAGATGCCCCACTGCTATGCGCAGTTCCAGGCGCAGGCGCAGCTCCTGGAGGACGAGCTTGCCGCCATCGACACGCCTTACCTCACCGGCGAAGCCCCGTCGTGGATCGATATCCAGGCCTACTTCTCGGTCTGGATGGCCAACACGAACATCCCGCGCGCCGAAGAACTGCTCGAGCCTTTCCCGCACATCAACGCCTGGTCAGGTCGCATGGAGCAAATCGGCCGCGGCGAGCGCTCGGATATCGACGCAAGCAGAGCCCATGCTGCTGCTCACGACGCAGAACCGCAGGAAGGCATCGGCGTTGCCGCGAATCCGTTTCACGACTTCGTGGCCGGCGATGCCGTCAACGTCATGCCGGACGACTACGGATTCGATCCGGTCGAGGGTCGACTGACCGGCCTCGATACCCGCCGCATCGTCATAGAACGCTACACGGACGAACTCGGCTCTGTCGCGGTGCACTTTCCGCGCGCGGGCTACCGGATCGCGGCCGCGTGAGCGAACCCACGCGCTATTTCGAAGACCTCGAGATCGGCGAGTACGCCGAGTCGAGTCCGCAGGTCGTGACCGAGGAGGAGATCGTCGAGTTTGCCTCGCGCTACGACCCGCAGTACTTCCACATGAACCCGGAGGCCGCGAGGTCGCATCCGCAGTTCGGCGAGGTCGTTGCCAGCGGCATCCACATACTCGCCGTCTGGCGCCAGCGCGACCACGAAATCACGGGCGACATACGCTGGATCTGCGGCATCAGCTGGGACGATCTGCGCTGGAACAAACCGATGCGCGCCGGCGATGCCGTCCGGGCGCGCGCCGAACTACTCGACAAACGCGTGTCGGCCAGCAAACCGGAACGGGGTGTCGTGGTGTACCGCTACGCGCTCGTCAACCAGGACGACGAAGAACTCTTCTACTGCACGAGCACGAACTACGTGGAAAGGCGCGAGCCGGAGTAAGCCGCCTGAGCGGTTCTTCAGGCGGCGAAGGGGCAGTAGTCCTCGCGTTCTACGAGCTGCATGACGAAAGCGAGCTTCGCCATGCCGCCGATAACGGCCATGACCGTGCCGAGCTCGCAGATCTCCGCATCCGAGAAGTGCGCGGACAGGCGCGCGTACAGGTCCTCGTCCATCTTGCCGTCGTGGTGGGTCAGCGCCATCTGCTCCGCGAACTGGAGCACCGCGATTTCGGCGGTCGTAAACAGGTCGGCCGTCGGTGCACTCATCGCATCGATCTGCGCCTGGCTGATTCCGGCTTCACGTGCGCCCGGGACGTTCTGCTTGTTGCAGGTGCGGCAGCCGTGAATCTGGCTAAGGCGCAGGCGCGCCAGCTGCTTGTAGCGCTCCTCGACCTCGCCGCCGAAAAATATGTCGCCGTAGAACTGTCGCATGACGAAGTCCAGCATCTTCGGTGCCTGTGCAAATACCTCGACGAAGGTCGGCTCTCCCGTCAGATCATTGAGGGTCTGCCAGACCTGTTTAAGTTCGGGCTGCATCGCCCCTGGATCCAGTCGCGTCAGTGGTGTTGCACTCATGCGTCGACTCCCCCGGTCGTCCTGACCGGTTAGCGTTTGAGGTTGAAGTAATCCGGAATGCCGCCAGGCCAGACGTCGCCCCACTGGGCGTTGCCGCCATCGACCGTCAGCACTTCGCCGGTTATGAATTTGCCCGAGGCAGCGCTCAGGTAGATGACCGCTTCGGCGATATCGTAGGCATCGCCGCAGCGCATCATCGGGTTGCTCGTTCTAAATTCGGCCGCGGCCGATTCCTCGTAGACATTGAAACCTTCCGTTTCCACGCTGCCCGGTGACACGCAGTTGGCGCGAATGTTGAGCGGCGCCCACTCGGTGGATACGGTTTTGGTCAGGTGAATAACGCCGGCGCGCGCGGCGCAGGTGTGTGCGACCTGCGGCATGCCGCGAGCGACATTGGCGACGATATTCACGATGCTGCCTGGATGCTGGTTATCTCTCCAGAGCCGCGCCGCACGCTGCATCATGTACCACGTGCCATTCAGATTGGTGTCGATAACCGCGCGCCAGCCTTTGTCGCTGAAGTCGATGGCGTCCTGCGGAAACTGGCCGCCGCCGTTGTTGACGAGAACGTCGAGCTTGCCGAACCGCTCCCACGTCGCCGCCATCAGCGCCTCGACCTGCTCGGGATCGCGGATCGTCATTGCCTGGTACGCAATCTCCCGGCCGAGCAGTGCCTCGATCGACTCCGCGGTCGCCGCGAGTTTTTCTTCGCGGCGGCTGCAGATCATCACCTCGGCGCCCAGACGCGCGGCGAGAAACGCCATCGCCTTGCCGAGTCCCGAGCCGCCGCCAGAGATCAACATGACCTGTCCGGCGAGGAGATCGTCGCGATAGACGGTAGGTGCCGTCGCGAGCGCTTCGTCGCTCATGCCGTAGCGGCGCTCTCGATTCATCATTTCGGAGTTGGCTGCCGACATCGTGTGGTTACCCCTTCAAATCCGTTAGGCCATAAATGGCGACACTCGCCACGTTGCGATTGGGAACGCCACCCAGGTTCTGTGCGAGACCCGTTGACGGCGCATCGAGCTGGCGGCGGTCGGCCCGCCCGTTCAGCTGCAGGTAAATCTCGTAGGCCATGCGCAGGCCGCTGGCGCCGATCGGGTGGCCAAAACACTTCAAGCCGCCGTCGATCTGGCAGGGAATCGCTCCGTCGTAGTCGTAGCGTCCGTCGAGCACGTCGTCGATCGCGCGGCCCGGCTCCGAGACGCCGAGATCTTCCATGAGCACGAGCTCCGTAATCGAAAAGCAGTCGTGTACTTCCATCACGTCGAGCTCTGTTTTCGGGTCGCTGATGCCGGCCTCGGCGTAGGCACGCTCGGCCGCGAGACGCGTCGTTAGCGTGTGGCTGCCGTCCCAGCCGTCGTTGGTCAGCTCGTAGCCGTTGCTGGGAGCAAGCTGCAGCGCCTTGATGGCGACCGCGTCGCGCCGGCCCAGCTTGGCCGCGACCTCGGGCGTGCAGACGATCGCGCAGGCCGCGCCGTCGCTGACGCCACAGCAGTCGTACAGCCCCAGCGGATACGCAACCATCGGCGCGTTCAGGACATCGTCTTCGCTGATCTCGCGCTGCAGGTGTGCTTTCGGATTCAGCGCGCCGTTGCGATGACTCTTGACCGAGATGTGGGCCATCGCGCGCTTCAGGTCGTTCATGTCGCGCTTGTGTACATTGCTGTACGCGCTCGCGAGTTGAGCAAACGAGCCCGGCGCCGTGCTGTTCGGCAGCCAGAGATCTTCGGTTGCGCCTTTGGTGCGCTCCGGCAATCCGCCGAAGCCGGTGTCCTTGAGTTTCTCGACACCCATCGCGAGCGCGATGTCGGCCGCACCGGCGGCCACCGCATAGACGGCGCCGCGCAGAGATTCGGTGCCGGTCGCGCACAGATTCTCCACGCGCGTGACCGGGATGTTCGGCAGCCGGAGTGCCTGGCTCAAAGGCAGGCCGGACTTGCCGGTGCTCTGCTCCTGGAAGAACACACCAAGCCAGGCCGCGTCGATCTGCGACTTTTCGATGCCGGCGTCGCCGAGTGCCTCGTCAAAGGCCTCGACCATGAGCTCCTCCGGGCCAGCGTCCCAACGTTCGCCGAACTTCGAACAGCCCATGCCAAGTATGACGACGCGGTCACGTATGCCCCTAGCCATCGGACGCTCCCCGCGGCGGGAAGGGCTTCCAGAAATAGCGCCGGAATTGCCGTCGGTCGTCAAAGTCCTTGATTCGGAAGCACAGCTCGACGGGCATGCCGACTTCGATCTCGCCGGCCGCTGCGTCAGTGAATTCCATCATGACGTTCGCGCCCTTCTCGAAGCCTACGTTACCGAAGATCAGCGGCGGGCTCGGCGTGTACGCAAGCCAGTCCTCAGTGAACGAGCGGACCCTGCCTTTGAGGTCGGCAAGCCGGAACGGCTCCTGCGTGTGTCCGCTACCGCAGTTCACGCACACCACGCTTTGCGGAAACTGCAGAGTGCCGCAGGCCGTACACAGGCCACCTTTGAAGCCGGTGATCGACTCGTGTTTGCGCCACGCGGCCGACTGCGCCGTGCGATTGTCGCGTTCGGCGCGAATGCCCTCGTCGAGGCCGAGCAGGCGACGAAGCGCGAGGTACCGGCAGTAGTTCGTTTCATCGGCGCCGGATTCGAGCTGCAGCGCAAGGGAACGGCTCGAGCAAGGCTTCACGATCTCGAAGACCAGCACGTCGATACCCTGGCCAAGGCTGACGAGCACGACGGTCTCGCCGGCGTCTGCCGACTGCAGTGCGGCAACCAGTTTGAGCATGGGCTCAGCCGCGCCACAAAAGCCTGCTTGTTTCGCGAGTTCGCTCCCAATCACAGACGTCGCGCCGACGATCCGCGCAACGGCTTTGGCGAGCGCCGGCGGCGCCGCGACGGCGACATGATGAACGCCGTCGGCGCCGATCCCGGCATCAGCGAGCGCTCGCGCATACACGTCCCGGGTCTGTTGGCGATAACCGGCGTCACGGGTCCAGCGCGCCTCGAGTGTGTAGTTGAAGCGCTCGCCCGCGCTGCGATAATGATCGACGAAATCCTGATGCAGGCTTGCGCTGCCCTTCAGGCGCGCCAGCGGATCGCCCTTGCCCACGACAATGGCCGCCGCGGCATGGCCGTGCGTGGCTTCCTGTGCACTTGCCGGTTTGGTCTCCACACAGTCGGAGCCGATGACGAGCGCAGCCCGCCCGTCATCGTTTTCGAGCGCGCGCAGCGTCGCCGCCGACGCGGCACGCAGGCTGCCACCGGAATCGGACAGGTTGGCATCGTCCGGCAAATCGAGTGCCTCGCGCAGTAGCCCTGCGTTGCTGCGATCGGCGAATGGCAAGGTCGTCGACGCAAGCTCGACCCGACCAATACTCGCGGCGTCCGAGCGCGCGAGACAGTCGCGCGCGGCCTCCACGGCCATCGTCACGGAGTCTTCATCCCAGTTGCAGAAACTGCGTCGGCCGTCGCCCGCTTTCTTTAGCGAAGGCGAAAACCAGCCGTGCGCCCCGCCGACCAGCGTGGCTGGCAGCCGGGCACGCGGCACGTATGCGCCGCACGCGAGAATGCCGACGTCGTCGCGGCTCATGCTCGCTCCACGAAATCACCGAGCGTTTGCTCGACCTGGTATTCGGGCGTGATGCGGTCGGGGCCGATGCGGCGGTCGAGTTCCTCGTGCCAGTGGTAGATGCGACGTTCCTGGTAGTTCAGCGAGATGCCGCGAAAACCCGGGGACTCGACCGACTCCTGGATCTGCGGCGCGAACTGCGTGTCCTCGAACAGGATGCGTTCGAAGTTGTCGATGCGCGTGTCCCAGAGTGGATCACGCCCACCGTCCCCCCAGTCCGGCGCAAACCAGTGGCAATCGATGCGCATCGTGTTCGCGCTAACCGGCCAGAACACCAGGAACGGCATGCCGGTCGGCGCCACCGGTGTGACCAGGTTCGGGTACATGTTGTAAGACAGGTTGTAGGTCGCGGGCAGCTCGGTAACCGACGGAAACTCGGGCATGCCGACGGTACCGGGGTCGACCCAGCCATCGCGTCTGTTCGGCGTGATCATCAGTGAGTGGCCGTTGGGCCACAGGACTATGTCGGTGCCGCGATGGTCGAGGAAACGGTCGACCGTGTCCTTGTGAATCGACTTCAGGTGATACACCTCGAGGAACGCGTCGAGCAGCACCTTGACGTTGCAGGCGACGTCGTAACTCTTCGAGTGAACGTGCCGGGTCGTGTCGAGATCGAACTGCGCCAGGTGCTCGGGGATGACGCCCAGATGATCCAGCAGCGGCTCCGCATCGGGGTCCTCGTTGATGAACACCCAGTTGCCGAGACGCTCGGCGCGCACGGTCACCAGGCCGTGGCAGCTTTTGTCGAGATCGACGAAGTCGCGCGGATCGCGCAGGTTGACGAGATTGCCTTCGAGGTCGTAGGTCCAGCCGTGGTAGCCACAGACGAAGCCGCGGGCGGTGCCGGTCGTTTCCTTCACCAGCGGACCGCCGCGATGGCGGCAGGTGTTGTAGAACGCGCGAATCTCGCCGTCCTTGCCGTGCACGATCAGGATGGGTGAACCCGACTTCTTCCAGAGCATGAACGATCCGGGCTCCGGCAGTTCGTCGACGTGACAGGCGTACAGCCACGCACGCTTCCAGAGGCGCTCTTCCTCGACGGCGAGGAACTCCGGATCGGTATAGCGGCCGCCCGGAATCGGCGGAAAGGCTGGGAATCCTTCAGGCGGCGACTTGCGCGTGCGCTGGTATTCGACGTTCGACTTAACGCGGTCTATGAATGCGGCGTCCATGGCTGCTCGACGTTTTGACCCGCAGTCAGTATAGGTATTCCCGACCTAAAAAGAAACAATCATGACTGTTTTTTTTAATGACGCTTGCGAATATCGGGCCTAAATACCTGATCGACATCGGGAATCGTCAGACCACGCCGTCGGCGTGCAGGGCCGAAATTGCCTCTGTGGTGTAGCCAAGATCCTCGAGCACGGCGTCGGTATCCGCCGAGGTAACGGGCGGCGGCGTGCGAATGCCGCCCGGGGTCCGTGATAGCGTGACCGGCAGGTCCACGACGGGGACCGCGGTCTCGCGTCCGGGGTACTTCACCGACTGCAGGATGCCGAGGGCGGCCGCCTGCGGGTGCTGGAGCGCCCCGTCGAGCGACAGTACCGGACCCGCCGGAATGCCGGCCTCGGCGAATGCCTCGATCGCATCGTCCGTCGTGCGCGTCTCGCACCAGGCTGCGACCCGATCGCAGAGTTCGTCGCGGCGATCGCCGCGCGCCTGGTCGGTCGTGAGACCCGGGTCGTCGCGCCAATCGTCGGCACCGATCAGTTCGGCCAGCCGACCGAAGATCGCGTTGCCGATGACGTGAATCAGCACATGACCGTCGCGGGTTGCGAAGACGTCCGACGGCGCCGAGGTCTGCACCCGGTTGCCGGTCGGCTCCCGGCCCAGGCCCAGTGCGCCCTCCTCGGCCAGGTGGGAATTGAACACGGCGAGTGCGGTGCCGAGCAGCGAGCCTTCGACGTGCTGGCCGCGCCCCGACGTCTCGCGCTCGATGACCGCGGCGAGAGTACCGACCGTCGCCAGGGTGGCCGTCGAATAGTCGACGTACGGCGCCGCCGCCTTCACGGGCCGGCCGGGCGTGCCCGTCATGTACATGGCACCGGACATTGCCTGGCCGACGCCGTCAAAACCGCCGCGTTCCGCCCACGGCCCGCTCTGCCCGAATGCCGTCAGCGTCGTCAGGATGATGCGCGGATTGAGCCCGCTGATGCGCTCGTAGTCGAGACCGAGCTTCGCGAGCGCGGCCGGTGGCAGGTTGGCCACGACGATATCCGCCGACGTGACCAGTCGGTCGAGAATCTCGCGGCTGTCGGGATGGCGCAGGTTCAGCGTCAGGCTTTTTTTGTTGCAGCCCGTCTGCATCATGACGCCGCCTGCATCGAGCTCATCGAGCGGCGCAATGTAGCGATCTTCACCGCCGGCGGGACGTTCGACGCGGATGACCTCGGCGCCGAGGTAGCCGAGCAGCGTCGCGCAGTAGGGCCCGGCCACGTAGCGGCCGAGGTCGATGACGCGAAGGCCGTCGAGCACCCCGTTCATGCCGGTCCGGCCCTTAAAAAAAACAGTCGGGCTTGATTTTTTTCTTCTGGCATGCGACGAGTATAAAGAGTCAGCCTCCCGATACAAGGCACGAATGGCCATGGATTTTCAACTCACGCCCGAACAAACCGAACTCCAGGACAGCGTTCGCCGCTATGCCCGCGAACGTCTGCCCGACATTGCCGAACACATCGAGCGAACCGGCGAACCGCCCAGCGCGGAACTCATCGCCGAGTTCGCGGACATGGGCTATCTCGGCATCAACATCCCCGAAGAACTTGGCGGCCTCGGACTCGGCAATCTCGAAGCGCTGATCGTCATCGAGGAGGTCGCAAAGATTTCTGCAGCGGTCGCCTTCCCTATCTTCGAGTCCTGCGTCGGGCCGGTGCGCGCCATCGAACGCTTCGGCACGGAGTCGCTGGCAAGCGCGGTCGTGCCCGCCGTTTGCCGCGGCGAAATCGTGGTGGCCATTGCGATGTCGGAGCCGAATGCCGGCTCGGCGCTCACCGACCTGACGACGCGCGCCAGTATCGACGGCGATTCGGTCACGCTGAACGGCAACAAGCGCTGGTGCTCGGGCGGTGGCCACGCCGACGGCTACCTCGTCTACTGCCGGCTGTCCGACGACCCCGGCGCGAAGGGGATCGGTGCCGTCTACGTCGAGAAGGACGTCGATGGATTGAGCTTCGGCGAGCAGGAAAGCCTGATGGGCTTTCGCGGCGTCCCGTCGTCTGACATCTATCTCGACAACGTAACCGTGCCGGCCGATCACGTCGTCGTCCCTGCCGGCGGCTTCAAGAAACTCATGACCGCGTTCGACCTGGAGCGCTGCGGCAACGCGACCATGGGGCTCGCACAGGCCAGCGGCGCACTTGATGACGCCATCGACTACGTGCAGGAACGCAAGCAGTTCGGCAAGCCAATCGTCGACTTCCAGGCGGTGCAGCTGAAACTCGCCGAGATGAAGATGCAGGTCGAGGCCGCGCGACTGCTGATCTACCGGGCGGCCTGCAACGCCGAACAGGGCATGCCATCGATGCTCGACTCGTCGCTCGCCAAGTGCTTCGCAAACGAAATCGCGCGCACGGTGACGGGCACGGCTGTCCAGCTGCTCGGCGGCTACGGCTACTCGAAGGAATACCCAATGGAGCGGCGCATGCGCGACGGCTGGGGCTGGGGCATCGCCGGTGGCTCCATCGACATTCAGAAGATCAACATCGCGTCGGCACTCGTTGGCCGGCGCTTCAACCAGCGCGCCTGATGGGCCCGATCATCCAGAACGGTTTCGTGGTGCGTGACTGGCGCGAGGCTGCACTGCACTGGGCTGAGACGCTCGGCGTGGGGCCGTTCTTCGCCATCGAGCACGTCGAGTTTGCCGAGTGCTTTTTCCGCGGCGAGCCCGTCGACATCGACATGAGCGTCGCGATTGCCTACACGGGCGGCTACCAGATCGAACTCGTCCAGCAACACAATGACGCGCCGTCGATCTACACTGAGTTTCTCGAGCACAACGAACCGGGGCTGCAGCACGTCGGTACGCTGGTGGATGACCTCGACCAGGCCATCGCCGAAGGCGGCTTCGAGGGCAAGCTCATCCAGCATGGCACGACCGCCGCCGGCCAGCGCTTCGCGTACGTGGATTCGATCCTGCACAACGGCACGATGCTGGAGCTGATCGAGGCCGACGGCGGCATGCGCAATGCCTTCGACTACATGCAGAAAGCTGCGGTCGGCTGGGACGGAACGGACCCGATTCGCGTCTAGCCGGAGTGGACGGCCACCAGCACGCGCTTGTTCTCGACCTTCAGCTCGAACGCCCGGATGGGCATTGAAGCCGGGGCGCCGAGTGCCTTGCCGTCGCGCACGTCGAAGCAGGCGCCGTGCAGCGGGCACATGAGCCGAACGCCACGAAGCCGGCCGCCATCGAAGGTCTGGAACGCATGCGAGCAGCGGTTCTCGACCGCATACAGAGCATCCTTGACGCGGCAGAGCACGACCCCGGTGTCGCCGACGCTGCGCGTGATGAAGCCCTTCTCCGGCACCTCGTCGATGCCGGCCACGTCGACGTATTCGAGTTCACTCACTTCCGCATTCTCCCTGTGGGATTGATGGTCTGGCTAGAATAAAAAACAGTCATGCTTGTTTATTTTTGTACGCCGATGCTACCATGCCGGCGGATACGGAGGGAAAGCCCATGATGACATTTCTCGCGAAGATGACGATCAAGGAAGGCTGCGAAGACGAGTTCGTCGAGCTTGCGAAGAAGCTCACCGACGCCGTCCACGCCAACGAGCCGGAGACGCTCGCCTACGAATTCTACAAGCTGCGCGACGAGGAACGCGGTTACGCCGTCTACGAGAAGTTCTCTTCCGAAGAGGCAGAGCAGGCGCACCAGAACACGCCGCACTTCCTCGAAATTGCGCCGGCGCTGATCGAGTGCATCGACGGCACCTACGTGCGTACCTATCTCGACTCGCTCGACTGAAAGCATGAACGTCGATCTTTCGCAGGTCCGGATCCAGGCCACCACGCTCGGTGACCTGCTGCTGACGGCAGCCGACCAGAACTCGGATACGGCCGCGGTCGTGCTGCCCGACAAACGCATCAGCTACGGCGAACTCGTGGACCGCGCGATGCATCGCGCGAAGAGCCTGCGCGCGCTCGGCGTCGGTCCCGGCGATCACGTCGGATTGTTGCTGCCGACGAGCATGGACTTCGTCGAGTCCATGTTCGCCATCGCCATGCTCGGCGCCGTGACGGTCCCGATCAACGCGCGCTATCAGCCACCCGAGCTTGCCTACGTCATCGAGAACGCCGACCTCGTCGCCGTGTTGACGACCGACGAGTTCGACGAGGCTGTCAACTTCGTCGAGCGCCTGCATGCCGCCCTGCCCGGTCTGGGCGATGCCAACGCGACCGCACTGTCTCTCGATGAAGCGCCGAAGCTCAACAACATCGTCGTCTTCGGATCGACGGAGTCACCCGGCACGCTGTCGCAGGCCGACTTCGAGGCGCGCGCCGCCGATACCGACGAAGCCGAGGTTCACCTGCGCCGGCTGCAGACCCGCCTCGGCAGCACCGCGTTGATTCTCTACACCTCCGGCACGACAGCGAACCCGAAGGGCTGCATGATCAGCCACGAAGCCATGGTGCGAAACAGCATGGCCCTCGCCGACCGTTACGAACTAACGGCGGATGACAGTTTCTGGTCGCCGCTGCCGATGTTCCACATCGCGGCGATCCTGCCGCTTGCCGCCTCGATGTCACGCGGCGGCACGTACATCACCACGCCACACTTCAAGGCCGGGGAAGCGCTCGCGACGCTGGAGAAAGAGAAGGTCACCTGCACGTATCCGTGTTTCTGGACGATCATGGGCGACCTGATCAATCACGAGAACTTCGAAAAGACTGACCTGAGTCGCGTCCGGCTGATGAACGCGAACTTCGCCGTGCAGCCCGCCGTCGTCGGCGAGAAGATGGAGGCGGCGATGCCGGATACCGTCTACGTTGGCACCTTCGGGATGACCGAGACCGCGGGCACAGTGACGACCAGTCGTGTCGACGATACTCGCAACGACCGCTTCACACGTCTCGGTGTTCCACTTGCCGGGCTCGAGATCAAGGTCATCGACGAAGACGGCAACGCCCTGCCCGCCGGTGAGCGAGGCGAGGCTCTGATTCGCGGCTACAGCCTGTTCGATCGCTATTACAAGGCACCCGACAAGACCGCTGAAGCGCTCGACGAAGACGGCTGGTTTCATTCCGGCGACATGTGCTCGATCCACGATAACGGCCAGGTCATGTTCCACGGCCGTATCAAGGACATGCTCAAGGTCGGTGGCGAAAACGTCGCGGCCGTCGAGATAGAGTCCTGCCTGCAGCAGCACGACGCCGTCAAGCTGGCACAGGTCGTCGGCGTACCGGATGCCCGCCTGCAGGAAGTACCGGCGGCCTTCGTGGAATTCAACGAGGGCGCCGACGCGAGCGAGGAAGAACTCATCGCGTTCTGCAAAGGCAAGATTTCGAACTTCAAGGTTCCTCGCTATGTGCGTCCCGTATCGGAATGGCCGCAGTCATCGACGAAGATCCAGAAGTTTAAACTCCAGGAACAAATCGTAGCCGAGCTCGGTCTCGGATGAGGAGACGTACGTGACCGCTTTTATTGCCACGCTGAAAGTCAAAGACGAAAAAGCCGCCGACTTCGAGAAGCTTCAGACCGAGCTGTCGGAACTCACACACAAGCACGAGCCGGACACGTTCGTTTACGACGTAATCCGCCACCGTGAGAAGCCGGGCGTCTACGTCGTCTATGCCCGCTTCAAGGATGAAGCCGCCTTTAACCTGCACATGGAAACCGAGTTCCACGACCGGCTGGTGCCGCCGATCATGGAGTGTCTCGACGCGGACATGGAACTCGAGTTCTACGACTTCGTGGCCTAGCGCACCAGGTTAGCGACGATCGATCTTGCGCCAGCTCCGCGTCGGCGGCGGCGGCTGTCGCCAGCCGTGATACGGATGTCGCCTGAGCAGTTCGCGATCGCGGAAGACGAACACCAGCAGCGCGCCGGCGGCGAAACCGCCAACGTGCGCCCAGAACGCAACCCCGCCACCGGTCGCGCCGATCGAACCGAAGCCGCCGAGCAGCTGCACGACGATCCAGTAGCCGAGCATGACGACGGCCGGCACCGCGAACGTCGTTACGAAGAAACCCAGGAAAATGAGCATGTGCACGTGCACGCGTGGATACAGGACGATGTAGGCACCCATGACGCCGCCGATAGCGCCGGAGGCACCCACCATCGGAATCGGCGAATCGGGGTTGGTCGCAACCTGCAGCGCGGCCGCGGCCAGCCCGCACAGCACATAGAATATGACAAACCGCACGTGGCCCATCGCATCCTCGACGTTGTTGCCGAAGATCCACAGGAACCACATGTTGCCAATGATGTGGAACCAGCCGCCGTGCAGGAACATGGAGGTCAGCGCCTTCGGCCAGGCGGGCCCGACGCCCAGCGCACAGAAGGTCTGCGGCCCGAGCTGCACGCTCGCGCCGGGGGGGACGGCGCCGGTCACTTCCAGCGGGATGAGCCCCAGCCTGCACACGGAACCGGACAGGAGCGGCTCGGCGCCCATGCCCTGTACCAGTACCCATACGATGACGTTAAGGGCTATGATGCCCGCCGTTGCGTACGGCGTAAGGAAGTGCGGGTTGTCGTCCCGGATCGGAAACATACGAACTATTCTGCATGAGCGCTGACTAATACGCTCAGGGATTCTCAATTCGCGGGGAAAAATAATGAAAAAGTCTCTGGCTTTATTCGCCTTCCTGTTCATGTCCGCCTGCGGCGGCGGGGGCGGCGGCGGAACGCCACCGCCACCACCTCCCCCTCCACCACCACCGCCTTCAGCGGTCGAGGCTTTCGAACAGAGCATCCAGGGCCTGGCATTGACGGACTTCTACGAAGTCTCGTATTTCGGCCTGCTCAAGCGCACGCCGCAGTCGGCTGTATCGCTCGGCCTCGAGGCCGAGGTCGGACTCACGGTCAACGACCTTAATTCGCTAAACCAGACCTACGTTGGCGATACGACCGCGATGTTCAATATCGCGCTCACGGCGCTGCAGGGCTACGACCGCAGCGCATTGAGCAATGCAGACCAGATCACTTACGACGTGTACGAGTGGTATCTCGAAGACGAGATCGAACGCGCATCGTTCCCCGAGTTCGGTTTTCCCGCGACGTACGGCAACTTCGGTATCCCTGGCAGCCTGCAGCGATTCTTCACCGACCTGCACCCGCTTGACGATGCCGACGACGCGCAGGCGTACATCGATCGACTGAGCGCGGTCGACAATCAGCTATCGGAGCTCGAGGCATTGCTTTTGCGCCAGCAGGCAGCGGGCGTCGTGGAATCATCGATCACGATGCAGGTCGCAATCAACCAGATTGACGGCATCCTGAGCATCGTTTCGGGAGACAGCGCAATCTTCACGCGCTATGCCGATACGCTGCCGCTCATCCCGGGCCTGTCCACGGCACAGCGCGCGAACTTCCGCGACATCGCACGCAACACGGTTACCAGCAGCGTGCTACCGGCGTACCAGAGCCTGCGCAACACGCTGGCCACACTGATCGCCAGCGCGCCCAGCGACATCGGCGTCGGCCAGTACCCCAATGGCGCTGCGTACTACGCGTACGAACTTCGCCACCACACGACCACGAGCCTGACGGCCGCCGAGATTCATCAACTGGGCCTCGACGAACTCACGCGGATTCGCGCGGAGATGGACGTGCTGTTCGGCACGCTCGGCTATGACACCAGCCTGCCGCTGGCGGACCTGTTTGCACAGGTCGCAACGGACGGCGGCACGGTGCTCGCGGCCGACGCCCTTGCCGAATTCGAGGCACTGGTCAGCGCTGCCGAAACAAGCCTGCAGACGGCAATGCCACCGGTGTTCACGGTATTCCCGTCCGCGTCGCCGATCGTGCTTCCCGACCCGTTCGGTGGCTTCTACATCGGCCCGTCGCTGGACGGCTCACGCCCGGGTGCGTTCTACGCCGGTACGCAGAACGACCAGCCGCGCTACCTGATGCCGTCGCTGACCTACCACGAATCCGTGCCGGGCCATCACATGCAGATCCAGATCGCCGCGGACCAGGACGTACCGACCTTCCGCAAGGTCGTGCGCAACACGGGCTTCGTTGAAGGCTGGGCGCTATACGCCGAACGGCTGGCATTCGAGCTCGGCTGGTACAGCAGCGATATCTACGGCGACCTTGGCCGACTGCAGTACGAGGCGCTGCGCGCCGCGCGGCTCGTTATCGATACCGGTATCCATGATCTCGGCTGGACCTTCGACCAGGCGGCCCAGTTCAACGTTGACAACGTCGGCTTCTCGTTGGGTTCATCGCAAGGCGCGGCAGCGCGCTACAGCGTGATCCCGGGACAGGCCACCGGCTACATGGTCGGCTTCCTGCAGATCCTTGCCGAGCGTGAGCGGGCGCAGACGGCGCTGGGCGCAAACTTCGATCTCGCCGCGTTCCATGACGCGATACTGACCGCCGGCGCCGTGCCGCTCGACGTACTGACAAACGTCGTCGACCAGTACATCGCCGACGCGCAGCCCTAAGCGGACTAGTCGCTCGCGTCGAGGCGCGCTTCCAGTTCGGCGATACGTTGTTGCTGGTCCTGTACGACCTTCGTCAGGACCGCAACGACGTCCATCGCGCTCAGCGAACTGCGATCGCGCATCGCGACCAGCTCCGGCACATCCTCCGCGATGAAGCCCACGTACATCTCGTCGGCATCGTTGACGTAGCGGAACGTTACCGGCTCGAGCGTTGCGAGTGCCGCCAGTGCCTCGTCAACGTCGAGCGACGCCACGTCGCGCTTGCGCTCGCGTGAAGAGCTGTTGGTCCAGACGCCGCCGGCCGTGACGTGCGCGCCGCTTGCCATCTCCACAGGATGCGACGGCCGTTCGACGCTGAAACCGACGTTGCCATGCCGATCGATGGTGATCCGGTCGACCGAACCCGCTCCGATGGTCAGCGTGCTGGCCCGGTTGTGCAGCACATAGCCGGTGTCGCCCGACGACTGCGTGATCATCAGGCCGGCCACGCTCGAGTTCTGCTCGTGAATCTGGATGCTGCCGTTGACTTCGAGGCGCTGCTTCGGGTCTGTCGTGCCGATGCCGACGAAATTGCCATCGTCGAAGATCTGCGAGTTCACGCCGACCCCGGAGTCCTTGAACCGGATCAGGTGATTCTGTGTGCCCTTTAAGGCAACGCCTGCCGCGGAGGCGCCACCGCCACTGCCAGCAGGCCCGGGCGGGCCCGGCGGTCCTTGCGGACCCGGCGGACCCGGCGGACCCGGCGGGCCCTGGGGCCCCTGCGGTCCGGTTGCCGAACTCGCCGAAACCGTCGATTCCTCCGCCGCCGCGGGTGCCGGTTCCGGCTCGCTGGCTGCCACCTCGACCGCGGCATCAGCCGCCGGCTCGGTCGCCTCGCCGCCATCGGCCGCCTCGGTCTCTTCGACGACAGGCTCGGCCGAGTCAGCTGACTTCTCGCCCGCGTCGGCATCAGCGTTATCAGCCTGGCCAGCCGCGTCGGCGGTCGCAGCTGATACGACCTCTGCCCAGTCAGCGTGGACGAATCCCGTGCCGCCGCCGGGCAGCTCGACCTCGTGCCAGCCATCGACGGTGCCGACGTAGACATACTCGTCGCCGCGGCTGAGTCGACCGACGACCTCGGTGCCGGACTCAGGACTCAGGCGAATATTGACGAAGGTTTCGACCTTTTCGGCCGGAACCACGGTATCGGCACTCGCCGTGAACGCGAGCGCCAGCAGCAGTGCGCCAAGCAAAGCTCTCATGACCCCTCTCCCCAATTGTGGGCGTGGGTACAATCTTCGCCATCAGCTGCGGCCCGCACCGTGACGCAGGTCCAATTCCGGGCAAAAGAAGGTGTCGGTAACTTGCGACAGATCAAAGGCTTAGCTGGCGAGCCCGGTCCAAGGCCGCAGAAACAAAAACGGCCCGTCCAATGGACGGGCCGCTGTTGTTTGAGGACGCTGAGGTAGGATCTGCTTTGTCGCGCTTCGCTCCGTGCCCAGATTGCCGACCTTGCGACCGACCTCTTGGACTCGTCCCGACTCGCTCTTGGTATCGGGCTACCTTGTTGGCATAACGCTGCGGCGAGTTCCGAGTTCATCCGCGGCGTTCCCTGTGTTCCCTTCCGACGGCTTGCGCCGCCGTCCGTTCCCGCAAGGTTCTGCCGTTCGCGTCCACCGCCCCCGACACTTGTTGAGACTCGGATCTCTTTCAGCAGGGCGGTTGTCAACAAGCGAACTTGTTGGCGCATGAGGCTTTCGCCTCAAGCTTGAGACTACTCACTGCGCCGAACACGTCAAGCATCGGCGAAACTGAAAATTCTTGCTGCAAAGCGGCATGTCGATTTTTTCGAGAGTTGGATTTTCAACTTCAAGTAATTTCGCAAACC
>JASJBG010000111.1 GCA_030066625.1 Woeseiaceae bacterium | reverse complement strand
GCCGTCCTGGACGGCGACAGCGCCGCCGTGCTGGCGGCCGTTGCCGTCGGTGCACGCCACGGTCTGTCACGCGAGCAGTGGCAACGCTACGCCGCGACGGGCACCAGCCACCTGATGGCAATCTCCGGCCTGCACATCGGGCTGGCCGCACTGGCGGCGTATCTGACGGCAACCGTGCTGCTCGGCTGTCTCGGCGTTCGCCGCAACCTGCACGACGTTGCGCTGATGCTCGCACTTGCCGCCGCATGCGCGTATGCGCTCGTGTCCGGCCTCGCGCTGCCGGCCCGACGGGCGGCTCTGATGTTGCTTGCAGGTACCTTGCTGCTGCTGGCCCGCCGGGAGGTCAATGGCCTGCGCGTCCTTGCGCTGGTCGCGGTCATCGTCTGTATTAGCGATGCCGGCTCCACCCTGTCGGCCGGCTTCCGCTTGTCATTCACGGCGGTCTTGCTGCTCCTGTGGGCCGCGGCCGAACGCGTTGCGACCGCCGCCGACTGGCGCGTGCGGCCGCTGCTCGCCGTCGGCCGCCTTGCACGAGTTCAGGCGCTGCTGTTCCTCGGGCTTTTGCCGATCACGGCCACGACTTTCGGGCAGCTCTCGCTGGCAGCACCAGCCGTCAACCTGCTGGCGATACCGGTCTTCAGTTTCATCACGGTGCCGCTGGCGCTCGCCGGCCTGGTGATGGTCGGACCCGTGGGCGACGGACTGATTGCGCTCGCCGGTCTCAGTATCGACTGGCTGGAGCGAGTCATCGCGGCCGCTGCAGCGCACGATGCCAGCCATCGGCCGGTCGCAGGTTTCACGGGACCTGCCACGCTCATGCTGCTGCTGCCGCTGGCCGGCGTGCTGATCGCACGCGGCATGCCAGCGCGTCACCTCGCGTGGCTGGGCGTTCTGCTCGTGCTGCTATGGCGGCCCTCGCCACCGCGCGATGGCTGCGCGCGAATCGATGTGCTCGACGTGGGGCAGGGGCTGTCCGTAGCCGTACAAACCGCCAGGCATGCGCTCCTCTACGACACGGGACCGGCCTACCGCGGCGGCGGCGCGGCCGCCGATACGGTGGTACTGCCGTTCCTGGCCTACCGCGGGATCCGCTCGCTCGACCGGGTCATCGTTTCGCATGCCGATCTGGATCATGCCGGCGGTCTCGAATCGATTGCTGCCGGACTCAGGGTCCGGTCAATCGTTGCCGGCGAACCTCTGCTGTCACGCGATGCCGGCTCGTGCAGAGACACAGCTGCCTGGCAATGGGACGGCGTGCGCTTCTTCATGCTGCATCCGCTCGACGATACGCCGACCGGGAATAACGCGTCCTGTGTCCTGCTGATCGAATCCGGCGAGCGGCGGGTACTGCTGACGGGCGATATCGAGGCCGGGGTAGAGGCGGATCTCGTCAGGAGCCGGTCGATTCCGCCGGTGGACGTGGTTACCGTGCCGCATCACGGCAGTCGAACCTCGTCGACGACGCCGTTCATCCGCGCGCTCGACGCGGACGTCAGTGTGGTATCGGCGGCCTGGGGCAATCGCTGGGGCTTCCCGAAAGCCGACGTCGTCGCACGCTGGCAGGCGGCGGGGACCCGCATCGTCAATACGGCCGAGGCAGGCGCCGTGACAATCGAGTTCTGTGCCGACCGGGACGATCTGCAAATGCGTCGCTACCGGGCGGCGAAGGCGCGGCGCTGGCACGATGACGGTGGCCTCGATGCGAACGTCACGGAGCGCAGGTAGACGCTGGCGGCGATTGCGGGATGCGGCACTCGAAGCGGGTATTTTTTAGCTCGCTTCTAGTATATTCCGTGTTTTCCTCGGGTACCGATTGAATGGTTGAAATAGTCAAGTCCGGCGGATGGCTCATGGCGCCGATCATCCTCTGTGCGATCATCGCGATGGGCATCATCCTCGAGCGCTTCTGGACCCTGCAGCAGAAGCGCGTGATTCCCGAGGACCTGACGGCCAAGGTATGGGGCTGGGTCAAGAAAGACCAGCTTGACCAAAAGCGCATTCAGAGCCTCCACCAGGGCTCCGCGCTCGGCCAGATTCTCGCCGCCGGTCTGATCAATCGTGACCAGGAGCGCTCGGTCATGAAGGACAGCATCGAGGATACCGGTCGACACGTCGTCCACGAACTCGAACGCTACCTCGAGACCCTCGGTACCGTTGCGGCGATTTCGCCGCTGCTGGGGCTGCTCGGAACGGTCATCGGTATGGTCGAGGTGTTCACGGCGATTACGTCGCAGGGCGTCGGCAACCCGACCGTTCTTGCCGGCGGTATCGCCCAGGCGCTGATCACGACCGCCGCGGGTCTCACCGTCGCGATTCCGGCGCTGATCGGCTATCGGTATTTTCGCAATCGCGTCGACACGCTGGTCGTGGACATGGAGAAGGAAGCCATCAAGCTCGTCGAGGCGCTGCATCGACGGCGCGACAAGGGGCGTGCATGAGGCTTAACCTGCGTCCGAAGTCCCAGCCCGAGGTCAACCTGACGTCCCTGATCGACGTCGTCTTCCTTCTGCTCATCTTCTTCATGGTCTCGACGAGTTTCGTCAAGCAGTCGCAGATTTCGATTCGCCTGCCAGAGTCAGACAGTGCAACCGTTGCCGAGGAGCCTCCTGAAAAAATCGACATCATGATCACCGAGGCGGGCACCTTTCTCGTCAATGGTCGTGAGCTCATCAACAACCGCCCGGAGACCATTCGTAACGCTCTGCGCAGGGTATCGTCGGGCAACAGCTCGTTGCCGCTGACGATTTCCGCGGACGCCAACGCTCGCCACCAGTATGTCGTCACCGCCATGGACGTCGCGGGCAGGCTCGGTTTCACGCAGATCAACATTGCGACCGTCAACGACCCGACGACGGAGTAGGGCGACGGCCCGACCCACTAATGAGCCAGCAACCCGACACGACGAGTGAAGTCTACGGCCGCCTCTGGCGATACGTAACGCCGCACAAGCTCATCGGCGTCGTGGCCGTCATCGGCATGGCCGGCACCGCGCTGATCGAGGGCAGCCTGGTTCTTTTGCTCGAGCCGCTGATGGACGAGGCACTGGTCGCGCAGAACCTGCAGGCAGCGAAGTGGCTGCCGATAATTTTCGTTGGCATCTTCTTCCTGCGCGGCCTGTCCGGGTTCGCTACCGAGGCGTCGCTCGGCTGGATCGGGCGTGCCGTCATCAGTTCACTGCGCCGCGACGTCTTCCGCAAGTTCCTCACCCTGCCGACGCGCTTCTTCGACCAGCAGACGACCGGGCCATTGCTGTCGCGCATGACCTACAACGTCGAGATGGTGGCGGAATCCGTGACCAGCGTCGTGACGATTGCGATCCGCGACGTGCTTACCGTGTTCGCAGCCATCGGCGTCATGCTTTACCAGAGCCCGAAGCTGACCCTGTTTGTCGGGATACTGTTCCCCGTCGTGGCCGCGCTGGTTCGCGTTCTCGGTATCGCGTTTCGGCGCTACAGTAACCGTATCCAGGATTCCGTCGGCGAGGTGACGCAGGTTACGGAAGAAATCGTCCGTGGCAACTGGGTCGTCAAGGCGTTCAGCGGCTACGACTACGAACAGAGTCGTCTCGACGATGCCGACGAGCGAAATCGCCGACAGAACCTGAAGCTGATCCGCGTTCGTTCGCTTGGCGTCGCCGTTACCCAGGTCATCTTCGGACTTGGCGTGGCGCTCGTGGTTTACGCTGCCAGCCGCGAGTCTATCGCCGGCAACCTGACACCCGGACAGTTCATCTCGTTCTTTAGCGCAATGATGCTGATGCTGCAGCCGGTACGCCGTATCACCAACGTCAATGCGACGCTGCAACGCGGCGTCGCGGGAGCAGACAGCCTGTTCAAGGTCATCGACGAGGACGACGAGGTCGATACCGGTACCGTCGAGGCAGGTCGGGTGCGGGGTGACGTCGAGTTCGACAACGTATCGTTCTCCTACGGCGGCGATGGCAATGGCGTTCTCCACGACATCTCGTTGCACATCGAGGCGGGCAAGACGCTTGCGATCGTCGGCCATTCGGGCAGCGGCAAGACTACCCTCGCAACGCTGTTGCCTCGCTTCTACGAAGTCAGCCGCGGCGAGATTCGGATTGATGGCGTGCCGATCCGCGACTACACGCTGGCGAGCCTGCGCGACAACCTGAGCCTCGTCAGCCAGGACGTCGTGCTGTTCAATGACACGATTGCCAACAACCTGGCATATGGCGAACTCAAGGATCGTTCCGAGGAGGAACTGCTGGCAGCTGCCGAGGCGGCGCACGTGACCGACTTCGTCAAGGACCTGCCCGACGGCTTCGATACCTTCGTGGGCGATCGCGGCGTGCTCCTGTCCGGCGGGCAGCGACAGCGCATCGCGATCGGCCGCGCGCTTCTGAAGAATGCGCCGGTCCTGATCCTTGACGAGGCCACGTCGTCGCTCGATACCAAGTCGGAACGGCGAATCCAGCAGGCGCTCAATGTCCTGATGAAAGACCGGACAACGCTCGTGATTGCTCATCGACTCTCGACCGTCGAGAACGCCGACCGGATCGTCGTGCTCGACGACGGACGGATCGTCGAGTCCGGGACGCACAATGACCTTCTCGCCGCAGGCGGTCACTACGCGGCGCTCTACAGGATGCAGTTCGCGGACGGGTGATGCGGCAGGCGCTTTACCAATGGGTGCACCGATTGTGGTACGGCGGCGGCAAAGGCCACGTCGTGCTGTTGCCGCTGTCCGCCCTCTACTGGCTCGTCGTAAAGCTGCGGCGCACGCTGTATCGGTTCAATGTGCTGCGCACCGAAACCGCCGGGGCGCCGGTGGTCGTCGTCGGCAACATCACCGCGGGCGGTACCGGCAAGACACCAACAACGGTGTGGCTTGCGCGCTCCCTGGCTGAGCGCGGCTTCTCGCCGGGAATCGTCAGTCGCGGCTACGGCGGCAGTAAATCGGCATCGCCGATGCGCGTCGATGCGGACAGCGACCCGGCCGTAGTCGGCGACGAGCCCGTTCTGCTTGCGCGCCGCAGCGGCTGCCCGGTGACCGTCGATCGGGATCGCGTTCGTGCCGCGCGTATGCTGGTCGAAGACGGCGCGGACCTCATTATCGCCGACGATGGCCTGCAACACCTGAGGCTCGCGCGCGCCTACGAGATCTGTGTCGTCGACGGCCGCCGCTGGTTCGGCAATCGAACGCTGCTGCCGGCGGGGCCGCTGCGGGAACCCGTGTCGCGCATCCAGAACGTCGACCAGCTGCTGGTCAACGGCCGGCCGAGCTGCGAGCTAACGACCGCCAACGAGCAGAACGCGATCGTCTTCGAGCTTGTTGCGCGCGAGGTCAGCCGCCTGAACGGCTCACTCACGCGGCCGATCGATCGCTTTGCCGGCAAGACCGTGCACGCCGTGGCGGCTATCGGCAACCCGATGCGCTACTTCGACATGCTGCGCGGCCACGGTATCCAGGTGATCGAGCACGCGTACCCCGACCACGCCCACATCGACGCTCGGTCACTGGCATTCAGCGATGACTTCGATATCCTCGTGACAGAGAAGGACGCGGTGAAGCTGGGACAAGGTGTCAGCGATCGCTTCTGGTACGTTCCCGTCGATCTCGAGATCGATCCGCTGGACGCAGGTCCATGGCTCGAACAGATCGAATCCCGTATGAAAGACGAACAACAACGCTCATGACGGACTTTGTGGTTGTCATTCCGGCGCGATACGCGTCGACGCGTCTGCCCGGCAAGCCGCTCAGGGAGATCCTCGGCAAGCCGATGATCGAACACGTGCACACGCGTGCAACGGAAAGCGGCGCACGTGAAGTCGTCATCGCTACCGACGACTCGCGCATCGCGGATGCCGCCGATGGTTTCGGAGCGACGGTCTGCATGACGGGGGATCAGCATCGCTCGGGCACCGAGCGAATTGCCGAGGTCGCAGACCTGCTCGATTGGGACGATTCCGTCACCGTGGTTAACCTGCAGGGCGACGAGCCGGCGATGCCGCCGGCGCTCATCGACGAATGTGCCGCGCTGCTCGACGACGCATCGGCCGACATGGCGACGCTGGCGTCGCCGTTTGCCAGTCGGGAGGATTTCGAGGACCCGAATGTCGTCAAGGTCGTGCTCGACCAGCAAGGCGACGCGATCTACTTCAGCCGTGCGACTATCCCGTATCCCCGTAACGAGGGAAACGTCGAGGCGCATGCGATAGCGCTACATCATCATGGCATCTATGCGTACCGCTGCGGCGTGCTGCGTGCACTGGTAGCCGCCGAGCCGTCGGAGCTCGAGCTCGTCGAGCAGCTCGAACAGCTCAGGGCCTTGTCGATGGGGGTACGCATTCGCGTAGGCCAGCCGTCACAGCGGCCGGGCAGGGGAGTCGATACGGAGGCTGACCTTGCGGCCGCGGCGCGGGAGCTTACGCGCTAGTCGTCGTTGTTGACGTCTTTGCGGTCGACTGTGCGCCGCTGCGATTTTCCTTGCGGAACTGGTAGCGCTTGTACTGGACGAGGAATCCAACGAGGATCGAGCTGACGCCGAGCCCTACGTAGATCGGGGCGAACGGCGCTGAAAAGCCGATGTAGAGCGCGCCGACGACGAACAGTACGCCAATGATGACGTAGCTCGTCGGCAACCATTCATAGACCGAAGTCGGCAACCACATAATTCAGCTCTCTTTTTGCTTTCGAAAAGCGCTTTTCCAGACGGACAAGATGCAAGGCCTTTGCATAACGCGCTGTGAGCCAGGTCACATTTGGTCGTCCACCGGCGATCGGTAGCCGGGGCGTGTGACGGGCGTCACAGGTTCAGCGTCGCCAGCGCTCCGCCGGCGGTGCCTGCAGCCAGCCGGGATCGGTGGCAGGCGGCGCCGAGAGCGTGTCCAGAAACGCCTCGATACGGTCGCGTTCCCACGGCTTGAGGCCGAGCGGCTCCGCTTCGTTGTGGCCGATCATCGCCAGCGGTGCGACATCGTAGTGCTGGATCACCTCGGCAAGGGTCGCATGCTGTCCCTTGCTCTGATATGGGGCCGTATGCGCGATATTTCGCAACGACGGCGTCCGCGTCGCACCGATGAGCTCCACACCCGTGCGCACGTAGCGCAGCTCCGGGCAGGCTCGCCCGGGGTCGTCGTTGAACGCGCCGAGGCAGTTGAACGGGTCGGCCTCGACCAGCCGGCGGCCGTCGCTTCGGCCACGGTCCGGCAGCTCACCGGGCAGCGACAGCAGCCCCGTGTTGTGGAACTCGTTGTTCGTGAACAGCGGGCCGTTGTGACACTCGGTGCAGCGGCCCTTGCCCATGAACAGGCGCAGCCCATGCAGCTCGTCGTCGTCGAGGTAGGCCTGCTCACGATAGTCGCCGCCGGCCGCGAGATGCGCCGCATAGTCGTCAAACTTTGAGCGGCCCGGCATCAGCAGCCGCTCGTAGGCGGCGATGGCCTTGCCGATGTTGGCAAACGCGCGGTCGATCTCGGCGGGCTCGAGCAGGCTGGGCGGTCCGCCGAACAGCGCCTCGTAGCGTTCCCGGTAGGCGGGTTCCGATGCCACCAGGCTGAGCACCCGCATGCGGCTCGTACCGTGTTCGTTGGGGTCCTCCAGCGGTGCCAGCGCCTGCGACCACTGGCTGTCCCTGCGGCCATCCCAATACATCCACGGACTGTAAGCGCTACCGACGATGGTCGGCGTATTGCGTTTCGACATGCCGAGCGCGACCCCGCGTGGCAGGCCATCGGTGAAGTAGCGAATCGGTTGGTGACAGGTCGAACACGAGATCATGCCGTTGTCGCTCAGACGCGGCTCGAAGAACAGCGCATGGCCAAACTCGGCAGCCGCGAGGTCATCCGCTACGGCGTTGGTCGGGTCCGGAGGCAACGGCGGCAGGGCATCGATCGACAGCGATGCGATCGCACCAAGTTCCGCCTCGTCCCAGGGCGTCGGCGGTGTAAGCCATTGCCACACGTTCCAGGTGCCGTAGGCGAGAAACGCGATCGCGGCGAGCAGCAGGTATCTACGTAGCCTCGCGATCGTCCCGTCCTAAAGAGTGAATTCGATGGTCACGACATCGCTCGGGCCGCCACCGTCGATCGACACGTCGACTTCCCAGGCGCCGCGCATGTGAAAGCGCATGCCCTCGATCCGGTAACCGCCTTCGCCATCCGTACTCACGACCCTCGGCGCCGTCGGCAGGCCGTGATCGTGCTCGGGCATGCCGCCCTCGATCGACAGCGTCGCGTCGGTAACCGGAGCTCCGTCCGCGGTCTTCAGTCGCAATGTCCAGGCATGAATGCGGTTGATGACCAGGGGCTCGAGCTCCGGCTCGACCTGCACGACGAAGCGCCCGTCGCGTGACGTCCATTCCGCGTCGGCCAGTTCACTTGCCGAAGCGCCGTGGACGAGGGCGACGCCGGCGAGCAGGGCGACGGCGGCGCCGGCCCGGCGGGCACGCCGCCTGCTCATCAGCCAGTAGTTGAGCTGCAGCACGAGGACGGCGGCAACGATCCACGGCCAGTAGCCGATGCCCGTATAGCCGACCTCGAACGGGAAGACGGCCGTGTAGCGTTTGCCGCCGTCCGCCGTTGCCGCTGTGACGATACCGATGTACTCGCCGTCAGCCTCGAAGCCCTGCAATAACGTAAAGACCTCCGGGACCGTGCTCGGCGGTTCGTAGCGCACGGTAATGGCGTCGAGGTCCTCGATGGCTTCGACGTCGGCGAGCCGCGCGAACGTTCCCTTGCCCGTGGTGTTTTCGATGATCCGGAAATCGATGGCTGCTTCGCTCAGGCCCTCGTGCAGGTACTCCATAACGAAGATGCTCTCGCCACGCACGGGGATGTCCTCGCAGTACTGCTCGTGGCCGGACTCTTGCGGCACGTAGATCTTGAAGTGGGCTTTCAGGTAGCCGATGTTGATGACGCACAGGTCGTATTCCTCAACAACGCCACCGTGCCCGTACGCGCGCGGCAGCGTCAGCAATGCAATTGCGACGATCAAGCCCGTGCGCAGGAATGCTGAAGCCATGCCAGCATTCTAGGCCATACCGCGTTGCCGAGGTGGCCAAATTTGCGTAAATTCCCCGCGATGCCTGACCTGCGACACTGCCTGCTGGCGCTGCTCGTTGCCGCGGCGTGCGTGTTGCTGAGCGCGGCAGCCGTTGCACATCCCGAAGACGAATTCTGCGTCCCCGGCGAGGGTTCGCTCGATCCCGCGCTCTGCGAAGCACTTGCGGCGCTCGACAGCGCAGACGAAAACGCCCGCCTGCGCCCCATCCTCGACGAGGAGGGCAACGTACGCGGCTTCTGGTCGACGGCCACGCTTTACGTCGGCATCGGGATCGACCATATCCTGCCCGCCGGTCTCGATCACATCCTTTTCGTGCTGGCGCTGTTCCTGACCTCGACCCGGCTGCGGCCGCTGGTCATCCAGATATCGGCATTTACGGTCGCGCATACGGCGACGCTGGGCCTGGCCGCTGCCGGGGTGATCTCACCGCCGGCGGGCATTGTCGAGCCGCTGATCGCTGCGACGATCGCCTTCGTCGCGATCGAGAATGTCTGGGTAAAGGATATGCCGACCTGGCGACCGCTGGTCGTGTTCGCCTTCGGGCTCGTGCACGGGCTCGGCTTCGCCGGTTTCTTCGGCGAGCTCGGGCTGCCGCCCGGGCAGTTCTGGAGCGCGCTGATCGGCTTCAACGTCGGCGTCGAGATCGGCCAGCTCAGCGTCGTGCTGCTCGCGTTCGTGCTGGCAAGGGGGCTGCGCTCGCGCATGCAGCCAGCGACCCGTGAGGCCGACTACCGACGCTTCGTGGTGGTGCCGATTTCGCTCGCTATTGGCGCGATCGGCGCATACTGGACGCTGTCGCGAATAATTGCCCAGCTCGGCTGAACGTTGCCGCCAGCCGAGCCGGGCTCAGGGAGCGTCGGGTTACGGTCCGCCGGTCGTTTCAACCGCGAAGCCGCGGCCTTCGAGCAGCGGCTCGATGCTCGGGTCCGCGCCGCGGAAGTTGCGATACAGTTCGTCCGCTTCCTTCAGGCCACCGGCCTGGTAAACCCACTTCTTGAGTCGCGCGGCCGTCGCGGGGTCGAAGATGTCCTCGGCTTCCTTGAACGCGTTGAAGCCGTCGGCATCGAGAATCTCCGACCACAGGTACGCGTAGTAACCGGCCGAGTAGCCGCCCGCAAACGTGTGGCTGAAGTACTGCGACCGGTAGCGTGGCTCGATCTCCGGGATCAGGCCGTAGCCCTCGAGGATCTCGCGTTCGAACGCATCCGCGTCTGTGATCTCCGCCGCTTCAGCAGAGCTCAGCATATGCCAGCGCAGATCGAGCAGTGATGCCGCGATGTACTCGGTCGTGGCGAAACCCTGGTTGTGGTTTGCGGCGGCGAGCAGCCGCTCGACGAGGTCTTCGGGAATAACTTCGCCCGTCTCGTAGTGCTTGGCATAGAGTTCGAGCATCTCGGGCTGGGATGTCCAGTGCTCGAGAATCTGCGCCGGGAACTCCGTGTAGTCACGCGGCCCGTCGACGCCAGAGAACGTCGGATAGTCGATCTTGGTCATGATGCCGTGCAGCCCGTGGCCGAACTCGTGGAACAGCGTCTCGACTTCCGAGAAGCGCATCAACGTCGGCTCGCCTTCCGGCGGCGTCGCGAGGTTCATGTTGTTGGTGACCAGCGGGCGGATTTCGTTGCCCCCGATATTCGAGGCCGCGCGGTAGCTGTTCATCCAGGCGCCGCCGCGCTTCGACTCGCGCGCGTACATGTCCATGAAGAAGATGCCGAGGTGCGAACCGTCATCGTCGCGAACCTCGTAGGCGGTGACGACATCGTTCCAGACCGGGACATTCACCTGCTGGAATTTCAGGCCGAATAGCCTGTTAGCCATCACGAAAGCGCCGTTGCGAACGGCGTTGAGATCGAAGTACGGCTTCAGCTCGTTCTCGTCGAGATCGAAGCGGGCCTTACGAATCTTCTCCGAATAGTGCCACCAGTCATGCGCCTCGAACGTGAATTCGTCGCCGATCATGGCCTGCATGTCTGTACGCTCCTGCTTGGCGCGCTCGATGCCCGGCCGCCAGACCTGCAGCAGAAAGTCCTCTGCGCCCTGTGGCGTCTTTGCCATGCGCGTTTCGAGCTGGTAGTGGGCATGCGATTCGTAGCCCATCAGTTCCGCGCGTTGCGCGCGCAGCTGCGCAATCTTGATCAGCGTCGGGCCGTTGTCGAGTCCGCCGGAGTTCGCGCGATTCGTATAGCCGTCGAACATCTGCTTGCGCAGGTCGCGGTTCTCGGACTGCGTCATGAAGGTCTCGTACACGGAGCGGTCCAGCGTAAGTACCCAGGCGCTCTTGTCTTCGTTCCAGATGTTCGCCTTGAAGTCGTCGGCAAGTCCGACCGTGTCCGCCTCATCGGTGAGTTCGATCGTGAACGCCTTCGTCGCCGCGAGCAGGTTCTGTGCGAACTTCGTCGTCAGCGTGGATAGCTCAGCGTTGATCTCGCTGACCTGAGCCTTGACCTCCGGCGTCAATGCGGCGCCGGCACGTACGAAGCGGCGGTGCGTCAGTTCCAGCAGGCGAGCCTCCTGTTCACCGAGGTCGAGGCTGTCACGCTGATCGTAGACGGCGACGACGCGGTCAAACAGCTTCTGGTTGAGCGTGATCGCGTCGGTCTCGCGCGACCACATTGGCCAGATTTCCGTCTGCAGCTGCTTCAGGTTGTCGTTGAGCTCGGTGCCGGTCAGGCTCGAGAAAGTGTAGAGAACGCGGGTAATGCTGTCGCCGGCTTTTTCCATGGCGAGGATCGTGTTCTCGAAGGTCGGCGCAGCAGGGCTGTTCGTGATCGCGTCAATCTCCGCGCGCATCTCGAGAACGCCTTTCTTGAACGCCGGCATGAAGTGCTCATCCTGGATGCTCTCGAACGGCTGCACGCCGAACGGCGTGTCCCAGTCGTCGCGGAACGGGTTGCCTTCGAGCTCGGCATCGGTGATGACGATCTCGGTCGGTTCGGTCGCGGTATCGGCCGTGACCTGCGAGGCCTGTTCGCCGCCGCCGCAGGCGGTCATGGTTGCTGCTGCTATGCCCGCAGCGAGCAAAATTCGTGGTTTCATTTGCTGTGTCCTGGTCGAAAAGTGGTCGCGCAGCCCGCGGGTCGGCGCCGTCTGTTGCACGCGAAACCGTCAATGGTACGTTTTCCAGACGCTCAGGCAAGGCCGCGCTATTATTGTCCAGTGTTCTGACGCGTTCGGCGTCCGGTAGTTCGGGTGAGGCCGCAGCTCACCTTCGGCTCGCCACGTAATCCCAGAATAAGATTCCATCTTAGAAAAACACTATAAATGGCTGAAAATAAGGTAAATCAGTTTCTCAAGATCGCGTATGGCTGAAGCGCGCGCTCATCCTGGCCGCTGGCGGCGCATCGCCTTCTGGACCGGGCTGGGTCTCGTGTCGTTCGTCGTGCTCGTCCTGACGTGGCTGTGGACCGCGGACCTAGGTCTAATGCGTCCGCAAATCGAGAGCTGGGTGGCGGACAAGACCGGCCGCAAGCTCGCGATCGGCCGCCTGAGTGTCGACCTCGCGGCGACCAGCATCGTCGTCGCCGAAGACGTCCGTTTTGCGAATGCCGATTGGGCGGACGACGACACTATGGTCGAGATCGGCTACCTCGAACTGCACGTCGACCTGCGCTCGCTGTTTCGTGGACCCATCGTCATCGATCTGCTCGACATCAACGACGCCAGCGTGCATCTGGAGCGACGGGCCGACGGTGTCAGCAGCTGGACGATAGCGAGTGCGCCTGACGCAGACGACGCTGGGAGCGGCTACGAGGGCTTCGAGGTGTTGTTCAGGCGCGTTGACGTCGATCGCGTCAGCGTCGTGCACATGAGCCACGAGCGCTCGAGGCCGCTCGAACTGGTGTTGGAGCGTTTCGACCAGGTCCTGAACGATAATGAGTACCTCGAGCTCGGACTCGACGGTACATTCGGCGGTCAGTCACTAAGCGCGCGCGGGCAGCTCGGCACCTGGTCGGCGTTACTGGTTGGTACCGATGTCCGATACGATCTTGAGGGCCAGTTTGACACGATCACGTGGACCAGCAGCGGACACATTGATGATCTCATTGTGCCGAGTCGCCCGAGCATCGAGTTTGCCGTCAACGGTCCTGCCATCGACGACCTGACCCGGCTGCTGGGTATCGGCGAGGAAGGCGAGGGCGACATCGGCCTGGAGGGCTCCCTGCTGCCGTTGACCGACGGGCCATTGGAACTCGACGTCGCCGGCAACATTGGTCAAACGACCGTCGAGGCGCGTGGACGATTCTCGGACCTTCAGCACCTGCAGGACGTCGACATAGACCTGCTCGCGTCCGGCCCGGATCTCGGCCGCATCCTCGGACTGGCCGGCATTCACCAGGTTCGCGAAGCGCCGTTCATGATCGACGTCAACGCGCGCCGCAGCGGGCCGATGTTCGTCATCGAACAGGCGGACATGGTGTTCGGCGAGGCCGAGTTCGACCTGTCGGCCGAACTGCCGGCGTTTCCGACCGTTGACGACGCCCGAATCCGGCTCAACATCGAAGGTCCGGATATCGGACGCTTCCGCTATGTTATGCGGCTGCCGGGCGTCGCGACTGGCGCATTCAAGCTGGGCTTCGAACTCGGCGTCCGCGATGACGGGGTAGAGGTTGCCAACCTCGACCTGACGACCTCGTTGGGTCACCTGCGGGCCGATGGTGTCCTCGGCGAAGCACCGAGGTACGTCGGCACGACGCTCGATTTTCTGGTGGAGAGCGAGAACCTCGCCCGGCTCGGTGGCGCCTACGGTCTCGACAAGCTTCCGGAGGTCCCGATCGATATCCGCGGCAGCGCGAGGCTGGACGAGGAGGGCATTCGCACCGTGGGGCCGCTGCTGCTCGATTCCTACGACGTCACGGCAAGCGTGGAAGGCCTTGTTGCGCTGACGTCCGGGGTCGTCGGCAGCCGCCTGTCGTTCGGAGTCAATGGTCCAAACCTGTCGCAGCTGGTCAATGCGTTCGCGGACGTCGCGGCCATACCCGATGAGCCCTATTCTGTAGCGGGCATCCTCGAAGTAGGGGGCGACGGATTTCGATTCCGCAATGTCGAAGGTGAGATTGGTACCTCCACGGTAAAGGCCGACGGCCTGTTGACGACAAGTGCCCGTATCGCCGGTTCTCGGTTCGATGTCCAGGCAGAAGGGCCCGCGTTCGAGGAGATCATCGATGAGATCGGCAATCTCGAAGTCCGCAATGGCTGGTACGAGCTATCGGGCCGAATAGGCTTCGAAGCAGGCGCACTGTCGATCGACGGGCTGGAACTCGTACGCGAGCGCGGCGATCTCGAACTCGATCTCGATCTGGGTTTGCCGGTCTCCGCGCGGCGCGCCGACTTCAAGCTCGGCGGCAGTGGTAAAGACGTCCGTGCGCTGCTGAGCGGCGTCGAGGGCTTCGAGGCCGATGAGGCGCCCTACGATCTCAGGACGAGCGGCGAGTGGCGAGGCAGCCTGGTGGAATTCGATCGATTCGACGTCGCGATCGGCGATGCAACCGCGAGCGCCAAGGGGCAGCTTGACTTCGGCCGCGACGCGTCGCGAACGCGCTTTGTCTTCAGCGGCTCGATACCGTCCCTGTCGTCCGTCGGCACGATCAACGACTATCGGATGCGCCCACAGCCACTCGACTGGGATCTCACCGTCAGCGGAGGGCAGGGCGAGCTCAGGATCGACGATATCGACCTGAAACTCGGCGACAGTGATATCAATGGTTCGGTGCTCTATGACGTCAGCGGCGACGTGCCGTCGCTCGACATTAACGTCAGCTCGAATTCGATCGTTTTCGTACCGCTGATGGAACTGCGTGAGCACGATTACGATCCGGAACCCGAGTTCAAAGACGGCCGGATGATCGCTGACCTGCCGGTGCCGTGGGAGGCGATGGGATCGTTGGACGCGTCGGTCGACATCGATGTCGGCGAGCTGGAAAGGGACAGCCTGTACCTGCGCAACGTCAGGATCGCGGCATCGCTCAACGAGGGCATTCTCAATGTCGCGGACGTGAGTTTCGATGCGCGTGCGGGCCGCCTGCGAGCGCGGGCCGTGCTCGATCCTGACGACGGCGTTGGCTACGCCGACGTCGAGCTCGTCGCCCGGGACTTCGCATTCGGCGCGGCAGAGACGAACCAGGGTCTGAAGATGACCGGCGATATCGACATCAAGCTTGAGTCCTCCGGCAACGACCTTCGCACGCTCGCTGCCAATGCGAACGGCGTCGTGCGCCTCGATACGAACGGTGGCGAACTCCGCAACAATCGAATCATGCAGGCCCTGTACGGCGACATGCTCCAGGAGATCATCGGCGTCATCAATCCGTTCGCAAGGACGCAGCAGGTCACGGAGCTCGACTGCGTCGTGTTGCCGCTCGCGCTCGACGACGGCGTACTGACCGCGCAGCCGAACGCTGCGATTCGGACGACCAGGATGACGATAGCCGCGAAAGCGGAGATCGATCTCGCGACCGAGAAGCTCCAGATGACCTTCCGCACGATGCCGCGCAAGGGCATCAGCATCAGTACGGCCGAGCTGTTCAATCCCTACGTCAAGGTCGTGGGCGAGCTCTCCAGGCCGACGCTCGCCGTCGATGAACAGGGCGTTCTGATCACGGGCGGCGCGGCCGTTGCGACCGGCGGCCTCTCGATTCTCGCGAAGGCGGCATGGGATCGGATGACGCGCGGTGGCAATCCCTGCGAGAAGACAGCGAAGGAATCCACCGAGTTGCTTGCCGAGCGGATGCCCGATCTAGAGCTCGAAGACCTGACCGTTTCGCAGGAGTAAACGCAGGTCCGAACACCGCCGTGTTCTACGGCAGCGCCCGCTGCGACAGCGGTAGCGCGTATACTCGGATTCGATTTTCCCGAATCGCCGCAGACAACAACAACGAACAGGCTCAACGGGTGCCCCTGCGTCGACGCACCT
This sequence comes from Woeseiaceae bacterium, assembly GCA_030066625.1. Taxonomy (GTDB): domain Bacteria; phylum Pseudomonadota; class Gammaproteobacteria; order Steroidobacterales; family Woeseiaceae; genus UBA1847. The sequence goes on along the minus strand of JASJBG010000111.1, from coordinate 2,950 downwards.
CGAACACATCCCTTCAGGACTCGGATTGCTCATGACCCACACTGTTTTGACGTTTCCCGGACAGGCGCGCAGCCTGCTCATCGCCGCCATAGCCGCCCTACTGCCGCTCCTCGCTACGACGGCAACGGCCGCAGACGACGCCGACCCAATCGCCTCGGTCATCAAGGGCTTGCCTATGCGTGCAATCGGCCCCGCTTTCATGGGCGGCCGGATCTCCCACATTGAGGTGCACCCTGAAGACCCGCGTACCTGGTACGTGGCCGTCGGCTCCGGCGGTGTCTGGAAGACCACCAACGCGGGCACGACCTTCGAGCCCATATTCGACGACCAGGGCTCTTATTCGATCGGTACCATCACGATCGATCCCAGCAATCCTGAAACGGTTTGGGTCGGCACCGGTGAGAACGTCAGCGGGCGCCACGTCGGCTGGGGTGACGGCATCTACCTTAGCCGCGACGGCGGGCAGAGCTGGACCAACATGGGGCTCGGCGATTCCCAGCACATCTCACGCATCATTGTGCATCCCGATGATTCAAACACCGTCCTCGTCGCGGCCGAGGGACCGCTCTGGTCCGAGGGCGGTGATCGCGGTGTGTACATGACCGAGGACGGCGGCGAGACCTGGGAGCGCGTGCTCTACGTTGACGACGCTACGGGCGCCACCGATGTCCGCTTCCATCCCACGGATCCGGACGTTGTGTACGCAGCGACCTACGAACGTCGCCGCACGGTCTGGTCGTTCCTCGCCGGCGGTCCCGGCTCGGGCATTTACAAGTCGACAGACGGCGGCCGTACCTGGCGCGAGATCACCAATGGCCTGCCGAGCTCGAACGACGAGATCGCCATCGGCAAGATCGGGCTTGCGGTTACGCCCGCCGATCCGGATCGCGTGTACGCCACTATCGAGGCCAGCGACGACGAGCAGGGTTTCTACGTAAGCCGGGATCGCGGCGAGCGCTTCGAGAAGAGGAACGACTACATCTCCAATGGCACCGGGCCGCACTACTACCAGGAGATTTTCGCCTCGCCGAGCGACGCCGATCGCGTCTACCAGATGGATGTCTTCCTGAACACCACGAGCGATGGCGGCGAGAACATCGCGATGCTCGGCGACGGCGTGTCTGCACACACGGACAACCACGCGTTCTGGATCGACCCCGAGGACGACAGGCATCTGATCGTCGGCAATGACGGCGGCCTTTACGAGAGCTTCGATAGGGGCGAGACCTGGCGTTTCTTCCCCAACCTGCCTATCGCGCAGTTCTACAAGGTTGCGGCGTCTTACCACGAGCCTTACTACGAAGTGCTTGCCGGCGCGCAGGACCTGGGCACGCTGCGCGGCAAGTCGCGCACGACGAACATCGAAGGCGTGCGTAACCGTGACTGGGACGTGCCGCTGGGCGCCGACGGCTATGGGGTCGCCTTCGACCCGTGGGACGACGACATCTTCTATCACATGTGGCAAAACGGAAACGTCGCGCGCTTCCACAACGCAGCCTACGAAAACGTCTACATCAAACCGCAGCCCGGCCCGAACGACCCGGCCGAGCGCTGGAACTGGGATGCACCGCTCGAGGTGAGCACGACCGAGGAGGGCCGGATCTACTACGGTTCGCAGCGTGTCTGGCGTTCAGACGACCGCGGCGACAGCTGGACCGCGATCAGCGGCGACCTGACCACGGACACCAATCGCTTTACGCTACCCATGGCAGGCCGGGTGCGGAGCGTGGACTCGCTGCTGGACCTCAACGCCATGTCGCGCTACGCGACCCTGACCGGCATCTCCGAGTCCGTCATCGACAGCAACCGCGTCTGGACCGGCAGCGACGATGGCCTCGTGCACACCACCGCCGACGGCGGCGAGAACTGGCAGCGTCTGAGCATTCGCGGCCTGCCGGAGCGTGCGTTCATCAATGACATCGAGGCCTCGCAGCATTCCGTCGATGCAGCCTTCGTCGTCGCCGACAACCACAAGACCGGCGATTTCAAGCCCTACATCTTCGCTACTGACAATGGTGGGCGCAGCTGGCGAAGCATTAGCGGCAACCTGGCCGATGACGTCATCGGCTGGGCAATCCAGCAGGATGCTGTCGAGCCCGGACTCCTGTTCCTGGGCGCGGAAGACGGCCTTTACGTCAGCCTCAACGGCGGCGAGCGTTGGGACAAGCTCTCGGGCGCGCCGATTATCTCGTTCCGCGACGTGAAGCTGCAGCGGCGCGACCTCGACGTCGTGGGCGGCACCTTCGGCCGCGGCGTGTACATCCTTGACGACTACACGCCGCTTCGTGAACTTGCGGCCGCCACACGTGAAAACGGCTCGATCGAGAACGCATCGACGCTGTTCGGCCTGCGCGACGCGTGGTGGTACATCCCCGGCGTGCCGGGTCAGGCCCCGGGCCTGCCATCGCAGGGCCGCGGAGTCTGGAGCGGCGAAAACCCGCCGCACGGCGCCGTATTTACAGTGCACCTGGCCGACGTGCCCAAGAGCCCGAAAGATACGCGCCGCGAACGTGAGCGCGAGATCGACGAGCGGGGTGCCAACGTGCCGTTCCCGGGCTGGGATGAACTGCAGTCAGAACGTCGTGCCGGCGAGACGCGTTACTACGTTGATGTCATGGACTCGAGCGGCAAAGCGGTCCGCCGCCTGTCGGTGCCGGCGGAAGACGGTACGCATCGCGTAGCCTGGGACCTGCGTGGCGCGCCGCCGGACGCGGTCAGCATCGATGAGCCCGGCTTCCGTCCGCCGTGGTACGGCGATCCGCAGGGCGCGCTGTACCCGCCGGGCAACTACCGGGCGCAGCTCGTGCAGGTGGGGCCGGAATCCGTCACCGCTCTCGGCAATGCGCAGGGCTTCAACCTGCGCGCCGTCGAAACGCTGCCCGCCGGTTCTGATCCGAAGACGACATCGCAGTTCCAGCTCGCCTACGTTGCGGCTGCGCGCCGCCTCGAG
>JASJBG010000110.1 GCA_030066625.1 Woeseiaceae bacterium | reverse complement strand
GAATCGTAGTCGGGATCGGACTTAATCCGCCGGGTCTCTTCCGCCATCTGTCGAATCGCAGCGAGCTCCCCGTTCGCGGCGTGCTCGTCAATGAACAAGGCTGCGATCCGGTCGTCGGTCATCAAGCCGGTGAAATCAGCTTCCTCGATTTCCTCGAGAGCGATCTTCAGCTCATCGAGGTCTGCGCTAACTTCTGCAAGTTTGTAGTCATCGCCCTGCCGCTTGTAGATATTCCTGAGCAGTTCGTACCCCTGCACCTGATGCAACAGACCCCGGCTGGCTACGAGCCGATTGCCAAAGCCTGTACAGGCGCCCAGCCATTCCTCGCCTTCCGCAATGAAACGTCTGCAGGCCCGCGTCATGAGCGACAGTTCGAGACCGTCGTCGCCCGCAGTAACGGTCATAGCCTCGGTAATCCTGAGCGCATAGCTGACGTCGGAGCCGACGGCCAGGGCGCGCTCGAGAAGCATTACCCGTTCGATCCAGTAGTCGTCCCATTGCGGCTCGACGGCCGCGCGCTTGAGCGCCGCCAGTGCCGCCTCTTTCTCGCCGCGTTGAATACGCCCGGCCGCGATCTTCGACCAGTAGGCGCCGTTGCGACCGAGTATCTGCTCGGAGTTCAAACGCAGGGTCGGATCGCCGCAGAACTCGCCCTGCTGTTCGCGGCTGCACAGCTCCGCCGCCTGCCAGAGGACCAGCGGATGCTGCGGGCCGAGCTGCATTGCCAGCTGTGTCCGCTCGATCGCGTCAAAGGGTGACTCGGCGCCCGACAGCATGGCGCCGGCGAGCACGAGTTCGGTGTTGCCGGATTCGGTCAGCGTTGACGCCAGCGCCGCATGTCGTGCGCGGCTTTTATCGCTGTCCAGTCGTTCCTCGAACGCGGCCACCAGTTCCCTGTCGGTGCACTCGCGCTTTGACTGCTGCCCCTCTGGCAATCGCTCGGCAAGCGGCCCGGTCTCGCGACTAAGCGCAGGAAAATCGATGCCCGGCGATTTCGTTCGCGGGGCCGGGTCGACGGGCGCATCGACCACCGACTCGATAGCTTCGACGGGCTCGGCGCCTCGGTCACGCGCGATCCAGGCGGCGATGACGATAACCGTGACGACGAGCGCGATGAGTGCCGCGATACGCTGCATGCGATGAGCTTACCTGAGCGGCGAGCTCATTGCGGCGACCAGTGGCCGTCGTTCTGCACGGCCTTGCCGTCTTCCTCGAGCTTTATGAGATGCGCGAGCAGCGATCGCTCTGCCCACGCGTACAGGCGCTCCGGGACGTCCTTGTACACGTGCGGCACGAGGTCGCGAGACGTAACCCCGGGATGACCCGCAAGTGCATCGCTGACCTTCGCCTCGCGCGCGAGCCGATGGTCGATGATCCAGTCAATGACCCGGTCGGGCTCATCGATTTTCTCCCCGTGCCCGGGCAGCAGGGCGTCCGGCCGCAGGTCCTTCACACGCTTCAGCGACTCGATGTACTGCTTCATATTGCCGTCGGGCGGGTTGATCACGACCGTCGAACCGTCGATCACGTGGTCGCCGGTCACCACCCAGTTGCTCGCAACGTGCCGAAAACACAGGTGATTGGAGGCGTGTCCCGGAGTGTGCACGGCCTCGAGCGTAAACTCGTCCGTCTCGAGGACGTCGCCGTGACCGAGCACACAGGTCGGCGCAAAGCTCTGGTCCTGGTGGTCGCCGTCCGGCGCCTGCATACCGAGCACCTCGGCGTCCGTCAGCTCCGCAAGCAGGCGGACGCCGGGCGAGTGGTCGGGATGCGTGTGTGTCGCAAGAATCCAGCGGATCGGCGCGGCGGCCTTGTCGACGATATCTTCAATGTGCGGCCGAAGTCGCGGTCCCGGGTCGAGCACGGCAATGGCTTTCTTGCCGAACAGATAAGTGTTCGTGCCGGGCCCGGTCATCATGGACGGGTTAGGCGCGACGATGCGGCGGATGCCCGGTGCGAGCTCGGCGAATGCCGGCATGTCCGGCCCGAACGACGTCATCAGGCCGACCTCGGGATGGACGACGGATAGATCGTCTCGACGCCGCGCGTTTCGCGCTCCCTGGCCCAGTTCATCAGTGACTCAGCAGAGTCGTGCTCGGCCAGCAGCTCGAGCGTCTTGCGGGTCGGGTAGCGCAGCTGGATGTCGCCATCGCGGCCCGCCTGTAGCGCGGTATTCGCAGACATCCAGCGCGAATCGGTCAGTTCGCCCGGGTCGTGCTCGGCGTGCTGCCCCGCCGGCAGCTCAGCGAGGAAGAAACGCGTGCTGTAACGCTTCGGCAGCGCATCGGGCGTGATCCAGTGGCTGAAGTAACGCAGCCGGTCCGCACCGAGCACGGCGGCGGCATCTGTAATGAACGCCGACCACGACAGCGTCGTGTCGTTCAACTGCTGCCGGCAGGCCGCGAGATCGTGTTCGCCGAGCTGCGTATCCGCCATGAGTACTCCGGTCTCCTCGAACAATTCGCGGATCGCAGCCACGTAGTAGTCGAGTCCGCCCGAGTCGACGCGGAGCCGTCGATCCGCTTCCGCGGCGTCGACGCCGCGGCAAAAGCGACAAGCGTCAGCGTCGGTCGCATCGACGACGCCGCCCGGGAACACGTACGCGGCACCGAATGAGGCTCGCTCGGGACGCCGGACCATGAAGAACTCGGGAGCGTCGACGTCCGCGTCGCGGACGAGCACGACCGTTGACGATGGCCGCGCCGGCGGAACCTCAGTCGGCATCGCCGGCTTCGACGTGTGCCTTCAACAGTGACAGCGCCTCGCCAATGACACCGTCAACCGGCTGTGCCAGCGTATCGAGACCGCCCGGCCGGTAGCCGCCGACGGCATAGGTGAAGCGGACGCGCGTCCCGGCGCCGTCCTCCGCATCGAAGAATTCCCAGGTCATGTTGCCGTTGACGCCCATGAGCCCCAGCGGGCCGAGACCGCCCGTCATGCGCAGCATGATATTGGCGCTGACAGAGGTCACGACGAGATGCACGACGCCGTTGTCGCCAGCGAGGTTTTCGCAGAAGCAGCCCATCGGCCGCGCATCGATAGACAGCCGGCCCGCGTCACCGGCAACCGTGTGGTCGCTGTTCCACCACTGGCCGATTTCGTCGACCGCGGCCTGCCAGACGCGGCCACGCTCTGCGTCGATCGTGACTTCGTGTTCGACCACGAACCCGCCCGGACCGGCATTGGCCACGGTCGCGTGAGCCGAAAACGGGAGCAGCGTCGTAAGCGCCAGCGCGGCGATTCGCGTCATTGTCGAGCCTCCGGGAAATTGGAGGCGCTAGCTTACCCGATCCGCCGCTAGAAGAGGGTTACGTACAAAAACACGGCGGAGGCGATTGCCGCTGCGAAGTACATGCGTTTCCAGAGTGCCATCGGTTATGCCTTTGAATACGGTGCCAGGTGTTGGTAACAGAGTGCATCCGCCCGGCTGAACAGCGACTGAAGCGCCCGGGTGAACGCTATACTGTGCGCATGGACGAACACGGCAAGACACTCGCCAGTTTCCTCGATGAGGCTGGGACCGTAACCGTGCTGACCGGGGCCGGCGTCAGCACGCGCTCCGGCATTCCCGGTTATCGCGACGAAAACGGCGACTGGAAACACGCGAAACCGGTGCAGTACGCCGATTTCGTCGGCAGCGCGGCATGGCGGCGGCGCTACTGGGCACGCAGCTTCGTTGGCTGGCAGCGATTCTCGGCTGCCGCGCCGAACAATGCGCACACGGCGCTTGTCGCGCTCGAAGAGCGCGGCCATGTCGATACGCTGGTCACGCAAAACGTCGACGGCCTGCATTCCGCGGCCGGCAGCAAGAAGACCATCGACCTGCACGGCCGGCTCGATGCCGTCCGCTGCCTCGAGTGCGAGACCAGCGTCGCACGCCGCGACTGGCAGGGACGACTGGCCGAGACGAATCCGGAATGGCACGGCAAGGTGACCAGCATCAAGCCGGACGGCGATGCCGAGCTGGACCCGCGCGACTACGACGGCTTCGAGGTACCCGCCTGCGAACGCTGCGGCGGCATCATGAAGCCGGACGTCGTTTTCTTCGGTGAATCGGTGCCGGGCGAGCGGGTTGCCGATGCCAAGGACTCAGTCGCCCGCAGCGGCGGCCTCCTGGTGGTCGGCTCCTCGCTGATGGTGTTCTCCGGCCTGCGCTTCGTGCGTCTGGCGGTTGAATTGCGGAAACCCGTCGCCATCGTCAATCAGGGCCGCACGCGCGGCGACGACCTTGCCACGCTGAAGCTCGGAGGAGATTGCGGCGATGTGCTCGAGCACGCACTACAGAGTCTTCCCGACGCGGAGGACGCAGCCGGTCTCTAGGCCGTGAACGACGACGTACCCGACTGGCGCGTCGTCTTCGAGAGCGGCAACCGCGCGGCGTGTTCCGAGCGCGGCCTCGTGCTCGCCTCGATCGACATCCCGTTTCAGATCGTGCACGACGGCGTCGGCTGCGCGCTGGTCGTGCCAGCGGAGTTTTCCGGTGACGCCGTCCGCGAGCTCAGGCTTTACGACGAGGAGAACCCGCCCGTCGTGTCGAAGCCACCGGTCGCCATTCCGCAGCATGAAGCCATGCCGGGAATCTTCGGCTATGTCATGGTCGTCTGCATCGTCGCCTGGCTTGATGCGAATGCCGCCCTCGGGGACATCTGGCGCGCCACCGGGCGCGTGGACGGCGCACTGATTCGCGACGGTGAGTGGTGGCGGCTGTTCACCGCACTGACCCTGCACGCCGATGCGGCGCATCTTTCGGCCAACCTGGTGTTCGGCTCGTTCTTCGGGTTCTTCGCCGGCCGCCTGCTCGGCTCGGGTGCCGGGTGGTTTGCCATCGTTGTCACGGCGGCGGGCGGCAACCTGCTCAACACCTTGCTGCTCGAATCGACACACAAATCGATTGGTGCCTCTACCGCCGTGTTTGCCGCGCTCGGGCTCGTTGCCGGCTACGTCTGGCGAGCCAAACTCATGTCGCAGGAGCGGTGGCCGTACCGACTGGGACCGATCATCGGCGGACTCGCGCTCCTGATGTACACCGGTACCGGCGACGAGAACACGGATGTCGGCGCCCACCTGATGGGCTTCGTGGCCGGATTCGGCGGCGGCATGCTGCTCACCATAATCTCGGACCGGCTGAGCTCCGATCGGCTCCAGTGGCTGCTCGGTATTGCCGCCGTCGGCCTTGTCGCCGTGGCCTGGGTAGCGGGTTTTTCGGCGTCAAACGCGCAGTCATTCATGTAATATTCCGCGCGGGGAAAGAGAAAGGCACAGCAGCCAGCCAAAATGAAAAAAGTCCTGCTGTTCTTCGTTCTGTGTGCGATCGGACTGACCGCCGTGGCTTGGATACGCTACGGCGGCGGCAAGCCGTACCCGAACCTGTCCACGCCGCCGCTCATGAGCAGCGCGAGCGTCGAGGAGTTCTTAAGCTACCCCGAACCGATCGGCAACGTAGCCGTCAGCCTGGACGGCCGCGTGTTCTTCACGGTGCATCCCGAGTCACGCCCGCAGGGCAATCGCGTCCTCGAGTACGTCAACGGCGCCGCCGAGCCATTCCCGAACATGGAGCTGCAGCTCGAATACTTCGACACGCCGCTCGGTATCCACGCGGATGGCTTCGGCCGTCTCTGGACGCTCGATCATGGCAATCACGGTCTGCGCGTCCCGAGGCTCCTCGGCTTCGACATCGAAACGGGCCAGCTCATCCACGACGAGGCGTTCCCCCCGCATATCGCACCCGCCGGCTCGTACCTGCAGGATCTTCGCGTCAGCGTCGATGGCAAAACCATCGTGATTGCCGACGCGAGTTTCTGGCGCAAGTCACCGGCGCTGATCGTCTACGACATCGATTCCGGCTCGACGCGTCGGGTTCTCGAGCGCGACCCGTCCGTTGTCGCCGAGAATTACCTGATCCAGACCGGTGACCGAAAGATGAGCTTCCTGGGCGGAATCGTCAGCCTGCGCGGCGGCGTCGACGCGATAGCGCTGGGTCCCGAGTGGCTCTACTTCGGTGCGATCAGCGGATCGGGTCTGTACCGCGTGCGGCTTTCCGATTTGAAGGAGCGCCGCCTGCCGGAAGCGCAGCTGTCCGGCCGGGTCGAACGTTACGCCACCAAGCCGCTTGCCAATGGCATGGCGATCGACAACAACGGCCTCCTCTACGTCACCGGCATCGAGCACAATTCCGTGTTCGTGATTGACGGCAAGCGGGAAGCAAAGACGCTCGTACAGTCAGCCGACCTGCGCTGGCCTGAAGCCATGGCATTCGGGCCGGATGGCTGGCTGTACGTAGCCGACAGCGCGCTGTCGGAGCTCCTGCTGAAATCGCCGGAACACATCCGCGCCCAGCAGCCGTACCGGATTTTCCGCTTTCGCCCGTTCGCAAAGGATGCCGCGGAATCGGTCGCCGAGGAAGCCGCCACGCGCTGATCGCTCGCAGCAACAACCACATCATCCGACAATAATGAGAGGAAATCGCGATGACTGATAACACGAACCCGATACCAACGGACTTAGAGTCAGTGACCGAAGCAGCGGAGGTCGCCACCACGTGGATGCAGACGCACGGTATGGACTTCGCGATGAAGCTCGTGGCCGCATTGCTCGTATTCTTCATTGGCCGGATGATCACCGGGATTATCGTCCGCGCCTTACGTGCGGCGATGCAGAAGGCCGAGGTCGACAAGATCCTCGAGACCTTCATTTGCAATCTCGTTCGCGTGACGCTGCTGCTCGTCGTGATCATCGCTGCTTTGGGCACGCTCGACGTCCCCATTGCCTCGTTCGTCGCGATCTTCGGTGCTGCCGGTCTCGCCGTCGGCCTCGCGCTGCAGGGCTCGCTGTCGAACTTCGCGGCTGGCGTACTGATCGTGCTGTTCCGACCCTACAAGGTCGGCGACTGGGTCGAAGCTGCGGGCGTCTCGGGCAGCGTCGAAAAGGTCGAAATCCTGACTACGGTCCTGAAGACCGGCGACAACAAGCAGGTCATCGTGCCGAACGGCCAGATCATGGGCAGCATCATTACCAACTACTCGGCCAACGACACCCGCCGCGTCGACATGACGGTCGGCGTCAGCTACGACGACGACCTCGACAAGGTGCGCGCCACCCTGAACGAGATCATCGCCGCCGAGGACCGGGTACTGGACGAGCCGGCCTGCACGATTGCCGTCAGCCAGCTCGGCGACTCGAGTGTCAACTTCGTCGTGCGACCCTGGGTCAAGACCAGCGACTACTGGGGCGTGATGTTCGACCTGACTGAGACGATCAAGAAGCGCTTCGACCAGGAAGGCATTTCGTTCCCGTTCCCGCAGCAGGACGTGCACCTGTACAACAAGTCCGAATAGGCGCGTTTGACCCGGCCCTGCCGGCACCGGTACTGTATATGCATACAGTACCGGAGGCGGCATGGGTAGGGTTCACCATCACAAGGGGCGAGGTGCCGTCTCGGATCGGGACGGCCGATTCGAGACACGTCCGGTCGTCTACGACGACGAAGAAGCGCACGAGCGCGCCTCGAAGGCGCCGGAGACGGTCCTGACGGCGATGCGATCGGGACGCATCATTGCGACCAACGGCTCGCCCGACATCCCGTTCAACCGTTCGATCAACCCGTACCAGGGCTGTGAGCACGGCTGTATCTATTGCTACGCGCGGCCGAGCCACAGCTACCTCGACCTGTCGCCCGGACTCGACTTCGAGACCCGCATCTTCTACAAGCCGAATGCCGCGGAGCGGCTGCTCGCCGAATGGCAGAGACCGTCCTACGAATGCGAACCGATCACCATTGGCGCCAATACGGACCCGTACCAGCCGGCCGAAAAAACCAGCCGGGTCACTCGCAGCCTGCTGGAGCACTTCCATCGCTACCGGCATCCGGTCAACCTGATAACGAAGAGCAATCTCATTCTGCGCGACCTCGACCTGCTGGCCGATCTCGCCCGCCAGAAGCTCTGTTCCGTCGCGATCAGCGTCCCGACGATGGACGCGCCGCTCAAACGCATTCTCGAGCCGCGGGTGCCATCGGCCGCGTCCAGGCTCGACACGGTGCGCCAATTGAGTAATGCGGGAATCCCGACGAGCGTGCTCGTCGCACCGCTGATCCCGGCCATCAATGACCGGGAAATCGAGGCGATCGTCGAAGCCTCGGCGGACGCCGGCGCAAACCAGGCGCACTACATCTTTCTACGCCTTCCCCACGAGGTGAAGGACCTGTTCACGGAGTGGCTCGATACGCACTTCCCGGACCGGGCGGCGCACGTATTAAGCCTCGTCAGTCAGGCGAGCGGCGGCAAGGCTTACGACTCGCGTTTCGGTGTGCGGCAGACCGGCCAGGGACCGTACGCCGATATTTTGTCAAAACGCTTCCGGAATGCGTGCCGTCGCTTCGGACTCGAGCGCGAGCGTTACCGGGACCGGCTCGACTGCAGCCTGTTCGAACGTCCAGGCGACAAGCAGCTTGGTTTTGGATTCTAGTCGCCTTTTCGCGCGCGCCGGCGACTCAAGTATCTGCTTGTAACAACGGCTGCCGGGACCCGGTCTGTCTCTACACTGCCCGCGCACCAAGCGGTATAGTAGTTCGTAACGACGCGGCTCGGCGCGCGCGAACTAAGGCGCCGAAAACCAGTCCAAACGAACTGGCCGCCGCACCCTATAGACACACCCTTAAGCGCATGAGTTTTATACGTTTCCTGTCAATTACATTGCTTGTACCGGGCATTGCCGTCCCGGCGGCGAGTGCGCAGGAAACCGGCGCTGAGACCGACCCCGCGATTACTATCCTCGACCAGGTCGTCGAGGTCGCGGACGAGGCCGCCGAATCGGGGCCGCCAAGCGACGAGACGGAGGCGGCCGTCGCGCCGGAACCGTCCGAAGTCGATGAGCGCGCCGAACTGCGCGCGCTGTTTGCGCGCTACAAAGACCTGAAAGACGGCGGCGTCTATGACGAGGCCGAGAACGTCGCCAAGCAGGTGATTGAGGCGTCAATCCGCCTCTCTGGACCGACGTCGAACGACACCGCGCTGGCGCTTAACAACCTCGCAATCGTGCAGCACGCAACCCGCAATTACGAAGCGGCGCAGCAGAACTTCGAGGCGGCCATCGAGATCATCGAGGACAACGAAGACCGCCTCAACAAAATGCTCATCAACCCGCTGCGCGGCCTCGCCGCGGCGCAGCTCGAGAGTGGCCGGCCCGACCTCGCAGCGCGCACTTACGGTCGCGCCGTGCATATCAGCCACGTCAACGAGGGCCCGCACAACCTCGAACAGATCCAGCTGCTGGAGGGCCTCGCCGAAACCCATCTTCGCCTCGGCGACCTCGAAGAGGCGCGCAACAGCCATGACATGATCTACGCGCTGAACCTGCGCTATTACAATGGCAACGCGATGGAAATCGTCCCGTCGCTGCTGCGCCGCGCGCAATGGCAGCGGCGTACCGGCTACATTCTCGACGAACGTGCGACCTATCGACGCATCCTGCGCATCATCGAAACGACCAACGGCAAGGACGACCTGCTGCTCGTGGAACCGCTCCTCAAGCTGGGCGAGTCCTACTTCTTCGTGGACGTCTCCGAGTCGATGAATTTCCAGGCGACGACGATTGCGAGCGGCGAAATGTACTTCAAGCGGGCTGTCCGAATCGCGGAGGACAATCCCGAATCGAGCTGGCACCTGATTGCCGAAACCAAGCTCGCGCTGGGCGACTACTACAACTTCCGGACCGATATCGGCCGTGCCCGCAAGAACTACAAGGACGTCTGGGGCCTCCTGTCGCAGAACGACGATCGTCTCGACCTGCGCCGCACTTCGCTCGAGAAGCCGGTGGTGCTAAACGGCGAAGCGCTGCCCGTGTATGTCGGTGGCGCGACCGTCAACGACCGCCAGCTCGCGGACCCGAATATTCGCGAAGGCCGGATCGTGGCGTCATACGACGTCAATTCGCGCGGCCGCGTGCAATCGCTGAAGATCGTCGAGGCCGAACCTGCCGAATTTGCGGACATGCAGCGAATGGTCCAGCGTGAGCTGCGCACCCGGATTTACCGGCCGCGCTACGAAGAGGCCAACGCGCAGGTCACTCCGGACCAGGTATTCACACACACGTTCTACTACCGACAGGAAGAGCTCGAGGAACTACAAGCTGAAGCCGTCGGTCGCGACGAACGTTGAACACGAAACTCCGCAATCGCGCATCCCAGCCGATCACGATCGGGATGGCCATCGGTGTGGCTATCGCAATGCTGGCGCTTGCAGGCCTGAGTAATGCCGTGACGACAACCGCGTGCAAGGACGACGCCCTCTGCATCGAGGAAGTGCGTAAAGGCACGGCGATCGAACTGCTCGCACGCAACCTCAAAGACTTTCCGGTCACGTACACGCTGAAGGTCCGCACGCAGGCGTACTCGGTCGACGGGCCGAAGACGATTACGCGTACGCTTGCGCCCCGCGAGTCGGCGACGGCGATGCGCCTGCACCCCCGCGAAGGCTACGTGCGCTCCGACTACCGCACCTATTTCGAATGGACGATCGGCGATTTCGATGCAAACCATGACGACGACCATGTGTACGCCTTTCCGTATGCGCCGGGTCGTTCGTACCGCATCCTCCAGGGTTACGGCTCGCGGTTCAGCCATCGCGGCCTCGAGGAGTTCGCCATCGACTTCGACATGAGGGAAGGAACGCCGGTACATGCGGCGCGAGCCGGCATTGTCGCGCGCGTCGAGGAGCGCCACAACAAGGGCTGCTGGGCGAAGGGCTGTGGCCAGTATGCGAATTACATCGTTGTCCTGCACAGCGACGGCACGACCGGCGAGTATTACCACCTGAAACAGGATGGCGCACTCGTCGAAGTCGGTGACATGGTCACGCGCGGCCAGAAGATCGGCCTCTCGGGCAACACCGGCCATACGGCTCTGCCGCATCTCCATTTCGCCGTGTATCGCGCCAGCACGTGGGGCGAGACACAATCGATTCCTATCCGCTTCCAGAGTGCCGACGGCGTCATAAGCCGGCCTCGTAACGGCGGACGCCACCAGGCAGCACACTAATATGTTCCTGAAAAAGAAAACCGACATGGTCACCGCGGACCAGGCCCTGCCCGGCCGCGACGAAAGAATTCCAGTACCCGAGACGCACTTCGTCAACGGACAGCCGCTCGAGGGCCCGTTCCCCGATCACCTCCAGCAGGCCGTATTCGGACTTGGCTGCTTCTGGGGTGCGGAGCGGCGTTTCTGGGAGACTGACGGCGTCTACACGACCGCCGTCGGCTACGCGGGCGGCATCACGCCGAATCCGAGCTACGAGGAGGTGTGCTCCGGCCGGACTGGTCACACTGAAGTTGTTCTGGTCGTCTTCGATCCGGCGATCGTTAGTTACGATGAGCTGCTGCAGGTCTTCTGGGAAGCGCACAACCCGACCCAGGGCATGCGCCAGGGCAATGATGTCGGCACGCAGTACCGGTCCGCTGTCTACACACAGGACGATGCGCAGCAGGTAGCCGCGCGCCGTTCGCGCGACGCTTACGAGGCGGCGCTACGTGGCGCCGGCTACGGTCCCGTGACAACCGAGATCCTGCCGCTCGACACGTTTTACTACGCCGAGGACTACCACCAGCAGTATCTTGCCAAGAACCCCGGCGGCTACTGTGGCATCGGCGGCACGGGTGTCAGCTGTCCGATCGGTGTCGACCTGGAGCGGGAGACCGCCTGATCGCGTGCCGGAGCTGCCGGACATCGACGTCTACGTGGACGTCCTGGCACGCAAACTCGACGGCCACCAACTGACCGATCTGCGACTCGGCAGCCCCTTCGTCCTTCGCAGCGTCGAACCGAAACCTCAAGACTGTATCGGCGGCCGCGTGACCGGTGTCCGCCGGCTCGGCAAACGCCTTGCCATCGGGCTGGACCGGGACCTGTGGCTGGTGCTGCACCTGATGATTGCGGGCCGCCTGCAGTGGCATTCGTCACCGCCCTCCGTTGCCGCGAAGAACCGCGTCCTCGCGCTCGACTTCGAAGACGGGTCGCTGCTCGTCACGGAAGCCGGGACCAGGAAACGCGCATCGCTGCACATCGTCGCCGGCGATGAAGGTCTGGCCGCGCACGATCGCGGCGGCCTCGAGCCGCTCGAGTGCACGATCGAGGAATTCGCACAGGCGGTGCGCGCCGAAAACCACACGCTGAAGCGCACGCTGACGGACCCGAGACTCGTGAGCGGCATCGGCAACGCCTACTCGGACGAGATCCTGCATGTCGCCAGGCTGTCACCGGTACGTCTCAGTCAGCAGCTCAGTGACGACGAAGTAGAGTGCCTCTTCGACGCCACGCGTTCGACGCTCGAGGACTGGCGCGGGCGGTTGCTCGCCGAAGCCGGCGACGAACTCCCGAAGAAAGTCACTGCTTTCCGCCCGGAAATGCGTGTACACGGCAAGTACGGCAAACCCTGCCCCGAATGCGGCCAGCCGATTCAGCGCATACGCTACAAGAGCAACGAGACCGATTACTGCGCTGCCTGCCAGACCGAATCGCGCATCCTGAAGGACCGGTCGCTGTCGCGCCTGTTGAAGGAAGACTGGCCTAAGACACTCGACGAACTGTAGACTCGCGGGTTTCCCGCAAATCACGGACTGGAAAAGTAAGTGTCCAAGACATCCAAAAAGGAACGGAAACCCCGCAAGCCGAGTCGCAAGCAGGCCGAAGATGCGGTCCGCACCTTGCTCCTGTGGGCCGGTGACGATACCCGCCGCGAAGGACTCATCGACACGCCAAAGCGCGTGGCTGCAGCCTACGAGGACTGGTTCAGCGGTTACAAGGACGACCCCGTTGCGTTCCTGAAGCGGACCTTCGAGGAAGTCGAAGGCTATGACGAGATGATCGTCCTGCGCGACATCGAGTTCGAGTCGCACTGTGAACATCACATGGCGCCGATCATCGGCCACGCGCACGTAGGCTACCTGCCGCGTAACAAGGTCGTGGGTATCAGCAAGCTCGCTCGCGTCGTCGAGGCATTCGCGCGGCGCCTGCAGGTGCAGGAGAAGATGACCGCGCAGATCGCCAACTGTATCTCGGACGTCCTGAACCCCAAGGGCGTCGGCGTCGTCATCGAAGCTGCCCACCAGTGCATGACCACGCGCGGCATCCACAAGACGAACGTGTCGATGGTCACCAGCACGATGCTGGGCACCTTTCGCAAGGACGCACGTACGCGTGCCGAATTCCTGCGCATGATCGGCAAGGCGAGCTAAAGCCGCGACGAAGCGTGTGCTCGCGAACCTTGCTCGGCTTTCGGTCGGGTTTCGTTCCGGTGTTTTCGAGCCGCTAGAGGCAGCCTGACTCCCCGTATCAACGAGGAGGCAGGCAAGATGACAACGACTTCAGAGGGCGCCCGAACGGCGCTGCTGGTGACGCTGCTGACGCTTTTGAGCGGCTGTGCCGCAATGAGCGAGACGGAGCGGGAGTATCGGGACTACCGGCGCGCCGATTTCGAGAATCGCTTCATAGAGGCACGCACGCTGTGCCATGCGCGCGGCGGCCGCATGCTGATCAACGCGCGGCAGACGCTCGGCCGCGACGGCATCCCCAACCCCGGCGACTTCTACGTTTGCGGCTGACGCCGCGAATTTTGTCGTCCGACGGTGGTCCAAACCACCATGGCGGACGGCGATTACAGGCTCGGAGACTGGATTGTTCGACCCCGACGTTCGTTGATTGAACGCGGGGCCGAGCAATTTCATGTGAAACCGAAATCCATGGCCGTGCTCGGCGTGCTCGCGCGTGCGGCGGGAAACGTCGTAACACGCGACGAGCTGTTTGCCGAGATCTGGCCCGGCAGCATCGTCACTGACGACGTGCTGACCCGCTGCATCGTCGAACTGCGCAAGGCCTTCGGCGACTCGGCGAAATCGCCGAGCGTCATCGAAACGATTCCGAAAGTCGGCTTCCGGCTTCTGCCGGACATCCAGGCGCTCGACCCGATCAGCCGACCGCGTGAGCGCCCGACGCCGACATGGCTGGTCACGGTCTCGGTGTTCGCGTTCGTCGCCGCGATTGCGTTTTTCGGCTTCGTCGCGCCGCCTGGCGATACGAGCACGGTTCAATTACCAGCGGCGACGCAGACCATCGCCGTGCTGCCCTTCGTCGATATGAGCCCGGGCCAGGACCAGGGCTATTTTGCCGACGGCCTGTCCGAGGAACTGATCAACCGCTTGACGCGTCTCGACGGACTGCGTGTGACCGGCAGAAACTCCTCGTTCTACTTCAAGGAAAGCGACGAGGCCTTGCAGACGATCGGCCAGCGCCTGTCCGTCGATCATGTCCTCGAAGGCAGCGTCCGCAAGTCGGGTGACGCGCTGCGAATCACGGCGCAGCTCGTCGACGTTCGTGATGGCTTTCATCTCTGGTCCGAGACCTATGAGCGGACCCAGGCGGACGTCTTCGTCATCCAGGACGAAATCGCCGACGCCGTCGCAAACGCCCTGAGTATCCGCCTCAGCGTGGGCGAGCTCGGCCGGATCGAGGGCGGTACAACCAACGTCGACGCCTTCGAAGAGGTCCTGCTGGCAAATGCAGCCGGCAAGGCATTCGACGCTGGCGGCATGCTGCGAGCCATCGACCACTACCAGCGCGCCGTGGAACTCGACCCCGGTTTCGCGATCGCGTGGCAACAGCTTGCGAGCGTCTACCGCAACGCCTGGCTCGTGTTCGGCACCGACGACCAGAACGACTGGCGTATGAAGTCCGACGACGCCATAGCCGAGGCGCTACGGCTCGCGCCGACCTCACCGCACGTGCTGACGTCAGCCGCCTTTGTGGAGATCGACAACGGCAACTGGGTCGACGCGATGCGAATCCTGGAGCGTGTCGCAGATATCAAGTCGAATGAATACGTGCTGAGTTCCGGTGTGTACACGGACCTCCTGATCAAGATGGGCAAAACCGGGGAGGCAATCGAGACCAACGAGCGCAGCCGCTGGGTGGATCCACTGCACGCGGGCTCGGCCATGTACCTGGCCCACCTGTACACCATGAGCGGTCGACTCGACGATGCCTTCGCGGAACTCGAACGCGGCTGGCAGGCAAACGGCTACCGGCCGCAGCTCGCTGCCGAGGGCATTGCGGTCGCCATGTCGGCCGGCGACGAGGCGCAGCTCGAGTACTGGCTCAGGCGTGCCGTCGACTACGAATTGCCGGGCGCGCGCGGGCTGCATACGAAGATGTACGAACGCCTCGGTGACCGTGAGGCGTCGATCGGGGTACTTGAAGCCGCCTTCGCAGACTCTCGCTCCACCGACTACTACGTCGTACTGTGGGCAAGCTACCTCGGTGAAACCGACCTTGCGCTGCAGGCGCTCGAGCGCTCGCCCGACCTCTGGGCCTTCTGGCTGCCGGTTACCGCCGACATCCGGCGGCAGCCGGAGTTCGTCGGGCTCGTCGAGTCACTGGGCCTCGACGCATTCTGGCAGAGCTACGGCTGGGGCGAATATTGCCAACCAGTCGATGGCGCGATCGACTGCTCGCTGTAAACTCCGCGTAACCTTGACGACGGAGCGCTCCAATGGCGTTTCAGCGAAAAACCTTGCTTGTGCTTGCTGCGCTGGGCCTGCTACCCGCCATGGCAGGCGCGCAGATCTACAAATGCGAGCAGGACGATGGCACGCTCGCCTACTCGCAGACCCCCTGCCCCGACAAACCGTCGACCCAGATCGATGCCGGCAATAGCAGCGACAGCGAAGTGGACTGCCGTCTGGCCAACCGGTTCGCGTTCCGGGCTGCGCGTTACATGCACGGCGGGCTGTCGTCGGATCAACTGTTCACCCAGTACGGCGGCCTCGACTCGCTTTCGAAGGGCACGCTTGGCCTGATCAACTACGTGTACACCTTTCGCACCAACTCGGACGTGAGCGCAGAGCGCATTGCCTCACTGACCGAGGCGAAGTGCGAGGCCGGCTCGCTCGGCGACGTGAGCTGCGATGCGCTGCCGCTGAGTTACACGGAGCCGCTTGGCGGCTGCGACCCGGAGACCGGCGCGCTTGCGGAAGCCGATCCGGACGAGGCCCCGGTTTCGACGTTCAGCGAGACGGTTCCGGCGGTCGAGAGTGGCGAGGCGGCAACGAGCCGACCCCGTTCGGGCGGCGCCGACGAACAGGTGTCGGCGCGGCGCGCGGCCTGTGAGAAGTCTACCCGCGACCGCATCGACGCAATCGACGCGGCAATGCGCCGCGGCTACGACTCCGAGCAGGGCGAGCGCTACCGCGAGCAGCTGCGCGAACTCACGCGTCAGCTGCGCGAGTGCAAATCGATGTAGCTACTCGAGGCCGAGCTCGGCGAGTCCCTGGCGAAAGACGATGTCGACCGGGATATCGGCCTCTGTCAGCCGGTCGAGGTCAGCCTGAAGCTGCGCGCCGATGACGCCCTTAATGTTTGTCAGCTCGAGCGCGCCTTCGTAGTCGCCGTCACCCTGCAGCGTGAGCAACAACCGTGACAGGTCCTCCATAGCCTTCGTCATCGCCTCCTTGTCGACGCGGTACTTGCCCGTCTCGGCATCACGGACGAACGCACCGGCTTCCTTGAAGAAGTCGAAGCGGACCATGTTGGCCTTGCCGTGAGCACTGCTCGCGCCGAAGCGTGTCGAGCGGAAGATGCCCGCCATGAAGGTCACGTAATAGTCCATCAGGTCGACGTCGCCCAGCTCGCCCTGCTCGTGCAGGCGCGTGATCATGTACAGCCCGAGTACGTCGGCCTTGCCCTCTTCCATGCTCGACGCCACGTCGAGCAGCGCCTCGCGAACCGTGCCGCGGCCGTCGATCGTGTTCTTGATGCCGAGACCGTGCGCCACCTCGTGGAACATCGTGTTGGCGAAGAAGGCATCGAAGGTCACATGCTGACGCTGCGAGTCATCGACGAGCACATCCGCGATCGGCTCGAGGATCTTGTCGAACTTCGCGCGCATCGCGTTCTTCAACTGCAGTCGCCGCGTGCCCTTGACGAGCTGCACTTCCTCGTCGTTCGGCAGGTTGATCGCGATCGTCTTGGAACCGGCATTGGAGTGCCCGGCGTAGTAGATGACGTCGTAGGCATTGAGGTCGGAGTCCGTGCCCGGCGTCTCCTGCTTGTACTCGTCCGGTACTGGCAGCCCCTCCTGCAGCTCTGGCAGGAACGCGGCATAGCGGCTCAGCCGATCGCTCCACTCGAGATCCTTGAGGAGTACGTAGGACTCGTAGCCTGTGCGGAAACCGAACAGGCGGTCCTCGTACGTCTCGATCGGGCCGATGACGACGTCGATCTCGTTGTCCTTCATGTCCATCCAGGTCATGTCGCTCAGCTGGAACTCGTCGCTGATCAGCGCGGCCGCGCGCAGCTTCAGGTAGTTCTTGAACTGGATGCTCTCGGCGAGGTCGGCCGCCTCGCGCAGCAGCTCGGCGGCCTGCTGCAGCTCGTCGGCGTAGGCGACGCTGTACGGGATCAGCACCAGTTCGCCAGCCGCGTTGCGGCGGATCAGCGAGTACAGCCCGTTCTTGCCAGGCAGGTAGGCCTCGTCGAATTCTTCCTTGCTCATGTCCGCCGGGTAGAAATTCGCGCCGAGCGGCTTGGGGCCGGCGCCGGCGACAAACGGCCGCTCGTCGTCCAGTCGGTCCCACGGGCCGTAATTGAGTTCGGCGAACGTCCGCTGGGGCCCCACGCCGAGGCTGTCCAGCCAGTCGACGTAGTCGTCGCCATACGCCTGCCGCCAGAACAGGTCATCCATGATCTCCGAGGCCTCGATCAGCAGGCGGATCATCTCCCGCTGGTTGTCGCTCAGCCCGGAAAGATCGGCGGTGAGCGCGAACTCCGCGTAGATCTCGGGGCGCGGCTCGCCCGTCAGCGACCGAATATCGGTCTCGGGCGGCTGCTCCTTGGCGCAGGCCGCGACGGCGGCAACAGCGATGACGGCGCCCGTCAGGCGCATGGATTTGAGACTGATCACGATGGGTCCCCCTGGAGATTTGCGGGTGATTATTGCACAGCGGCAGGCTTCTAGAGGTCGACGAGACGGATGTCCGAAGCGTCGAGTTTGCCGCCGAGGAAAGCGCCGCCGACCCTCGCGAAGCGGGTGGCACCATCCGTCGCGAGCAGTTCGATGGCCCCGGCGGTGTCGCCATCGGAGCGGAGCCCCGTCTCGTCGAGCATGCGGCTCGCCACCGCCGCCGTCGTGGTCGCGGAGTCGACCACGGTCGTACCCGGCTCGAGGCAGCGTTCGATCGCATCGCGAAGCAGAGGGAAGTGCGTGCAGCCGAGAATCACGCTGTCCGGGCTGCTCGCGGACGCCGACGCATCGTCCAGGTAGCGGCGGATGATCGCGGTTGCGATCTCGCCATCCGTCCAGCCTTCCTCGGCAAGCGACACGAGCATTTCGCAGGCGTGTTCTCGTACCGATGCGGCGGCGTCCAGGTGCTCGATAGCGCGCCGGTACGCACCAAGCCTCACGGTTGCCTCTGTCGCCAGTACCAGGTGGCTCCCGCCGGGCTTCGCCTGCACCGCGGCGCTGGCGCCGGGCTCGACGACGCCGATGACAGGCAGCGGCGACATCTGCGCCTTGAGGGCATCGAGCGCGACTGCCGAAGCCGTGTTACACGCGACCACGAGCAGCTTGATCCCCTGCTCCTGCAGCAGCCGGGTCGCCTGGCAGGCGTAGCGTTCGATGGATTTCGGGCTCTTGGTGCCGTAGGGGAGCCGCGCCGTATCGCCGAGGTACACGAGATCCTCGGCGGGCAGGGCCTCCCGGAGCGCCTTGAGCACGGTGAGGCCACCGACGCCGGAATCGAACACTCCGATCGGCAGCGACCTGGCAAGCTCGGAATTCATGCGCGCATTGTACGTCGCAAACTGTGGAATAATCCGCCCCGGTTGCCAACGAGGAGCAAATCCTTTGCAAAGAGTGCTGTACGGCGTGGGCGCATTCCTGGGCCTTCTGATCGTCAT
>JASJBG010000107.1 GCA_030066625.1 Woeseiaceae bacterium | reverse complement strand
CCGCGCGTTGCCGATGTGCGCGTAGTTGTAGACCGTCGGCCCGCACACGTACATCGTCACCTTGCCCGGGACGAGCGGCTCGAACGGGACCTTCTCGCCCCTCATCGTGTCGTGCAGGTAGAGTGTCATGGCGTCGGTCGGCGGCTAAGCATCGCCGGGTCGGCAAAATCGCGATGATAACAAGTTCGACCGCGACGACCGGCAAAATATTTCGCCCGTCGGGCGGCACATCGGCGTGGACCTTGGACTATAATCGGCGCCCCGAATCGAGGCGCCACGATCCAGGAGACGCCATGTCGAACATCCAGTTCCAGCCGCGACGCACGATCGAGCAGGTCGAGGAAGGCACCGATCTCGCTCCGAAGTTCGACGAGCGCGGGCTCATCGTTGCGGTCACCACCGACGCCGCCAGCGGCGAGCTGCTGATGCAGGGCTACATGAACGAAGAGGCGCTCAGGTTGACGATCGAGACCGGCGAAGCACACTACTACAGCCGCAGCCGTCAGACCCTGTGGCACAAGGGCGCCACCAGCGGGCTCGTGCAGCGCGTCGTGCAGCTGATGATCGACGACGACCAGGACTGTATCTGGCTGCGCGTCGACGTTGCCGGCGGCGCGAGCTGCCACGTCGGCTACCGCTCCTGCTTCTATCGCGAGATCCCGGCGGGCGCCGCGCTCGCGGAACGCGGCACCGACGCCAGCGTGGACCTGCAATTTACGGATACCGAGAAGGTGTTCGATCCGCAGGAAGTCTACGGCGACGCGCCGAATCCGACGATCCTCTGAGCAGCCGCGCGCCGGCTAGAATCGACCCGCCGATTTCGGCTTGCGGCCTTCACGACGCCGGCTCGCGGCCGGCTGCGGTTCGCGGACCGCGATCGCGCGTGCCTGGTAGGTGTACTCGAGCGTGCCGATCAGCCACAGGTAATAACCCATCAGCTCGATGAACTCCTCGACCGCGAGCTTGACGATGCGCTGGTAGTCGTCGCCCATCAGAGCCTGCCACAGCGGTTCGTGACCGATGATCTGCGCGAACACGAAGTGGACTGACGCGCCGGCAAACAGGAGCGTCAGCCCCGGCGACGGCCACAGCCTCAGCCAGGCGACGCGGAAGCGGCGCCGGTGCCGGTAGGTGTAGACGATCAGCAGCGCCAGGATCACGGCGGCAACGACCTGCCAGAAGTTGTCGGCGACCGCGCGATCGAAGAAGTAGTGGAGCTCACGGAATATGAACGCCAGCGCGAGCCCGCCGAACAGGAACGCGATCGGACGCTGCGACGGACAGTCGCGCGCCACCCAGGCGAACAGCAGCACGCAGATCGCGAGCATCGCCGGCTGGATCATCTCGACCGGCGAGTGTTCGCTGGTGCCGTAGACGTCGGTCGTGGACTCGATAACGTGCAGCCTGAGAGAACCAGGCGTCGAAATTTCCGTCCACGCCAGCAGCCAGGTGCAGGCAGCCATGCCGACAAAATAAATGACGTAGCGGATCAGGGCCATTGACGCATTCCGCCCGGAGACCGGGTACCGTGAGACTACCAGATGTTCAGCGGCGCAGGACCCAGCGCGGCTCGCCACGGGCGCCGAGCAGGCCCTGAGATTCGAGCCAGCCGCGTGCGTCCTCGGCGTCCTCGCTGAACCAGCGGTTGGTGCTGCCCAGCCTGAAGCTGTAACCCCAGCGATCCATGTCGAGCATCAGTCGCCGCCTGCCGACGAAGCCCAGCTCGTCCGCAAGCACGATCTGCAGGTAGCACACGGCCGCCTCCTCGAGGTCGTCTCCGCCCGCGTCGGTATCCAGCGCGGCGCGGCGCTCCGCGCTCATGCAGACGACGTGTGACGCTTCGTGGAGCAAGGAGTGGATGGGCGTATCGGCGCGGACATAGACCCGCCGGCCGCGGACGCCGGCTTCGGGCGCGCCCCAGTAGCTGCCGGGGATGTCGGCGCCGTCCGGCACGACGGTGACGTCGATACCGTAGCGGGCCAGCAGCGCGGCTGTCGCACCTTCGGTGTCGTCGGCGACGGTCAGAACGGCAGCGGTCACAGCGCTGCGAGCTGGAACAGGACGATCCGCACGAGGTCGTCGGCGATCGCCTCCGTGAGCAGTTCGCCCTCACGCGCTTTACCGAGCACCAGCGTCTCGTCCCAGGTGTAGTTGCGCGTGACGGTGCGTTCCTGCGGCTCGAGCAGCGTGCGCTCGTCGTTCTCCAGGCTGTACGTCACCCGATAGAACACCTCGAACTCGCGCGGCAGATTCCGGGCCGACACGGACAGCACGCGCTGCCCGGTCCGGTCGTCGAGGATGTTCAACACCGCGGTGGCCTCGACGGGCGTGTCGACGACGGTAACGCCGTTCTCCATGAGCTCGCTGCGCAGGCGCCGGTAGAACAGGCTGCGTCGGTCGTCGGCGGCGATGTAGGTGCTGGCCATCTCGGCCGGCAGCGCCGGCTGGCCGCGCATCTGGAAGCCGCAGGCCGCGATCACCAGCAGGGCCGCGCCGGCGGCGAACAGCCTAGACCACGACATTAACCAGGCGTCCGGGCACCACGATGACTTTTTTGACCGGCTGCTCCGCCACGAAACGCTGCACGTTGTCGTCGGCGAGCGCCAGCGCCTCGATGCTCGACCGGTCGGCGTCGGCCGCCACGTTGATGCGGCCACGCAGCTTGCCATTCACCTGCACCACCAGCTCGATCGTGTCCTGCTCGAGCGCCGCCTGATCCACGTCCGGCCAGCGCGCGTACACCAGCGCGTCCTCGTGGCCGAGCTGGCGCCAGAGCTCGTGGCAGACGTGCGGCACGATCGGCGCGAGCAGCTTGACGATCGCCTCGAGCGCTTCCTGGACCACGGCGCGGCCGCCGTCCGACCGATCGTCGAAGCGCTGGATCGCGTTCATCAGCTCCATCGTGGCCGCGACCGCGGTGTTGAATTTGTAACGCCGGCCGATGTCGTCGCTCACCTTGGCGATCGTCTGATGCGTCTTGCGGCGCAGCCCCGCCTGCGCGTCGTCGTACGCGTCGACCGCCGCGACCGACCCGCCCTCGCAGTGGCCGTCGACCGCGTGCCACAGGCGCTTGAGGAAGCGGAACGCGCCCTGCACGCCGTCGTCCGACCACTCGAGCGCCTGCTCCGGCGGCGCGGTGGCCATCATGAACAGGCGCACGGTGTCGGCGCCGTATTTGTCGATGAGCCCCTGGGGGTCGACCGTGTTGCCCTTCGCCTTGGACATCTTCGCGCCGTCCTTCAGCACCATGCCCTGCGTCAGCAGGTTGGTGAACGGCTCGGATGCGTCGCTCAGGCCCTCGTCGCGCATGACGCGCTGGAAGAACCGGGAGTACAGGAGGTGCAGGATCGCGTGCTCGACACCGCCCGTGTACTGGTCGACCGGCAGCCAGTAACCGGCGCGATCGTCCAGCATAACGCTGCGCGAATCCGGGCACGCGTAGCGTGCGAAATACCAGGATGACTCGACGAAGGTATCGAACGTGTCGGTCTCGCGACGCGCCGGCTTGCCACAGATCGGACAGGTCGTCTCGTAAAACTCGGGCATTTCCTTCAGCGGCGAGCCCACGCCCGTCAACTCGACGTCCTCCGGCAGTACGACGGGCAGCTGGTCTTCCGGGACCGGCACTGCGCCGCAGTCGTCGCAGTAGATGATCGGGATCGGCGCGCCCCAGTAACGCTGTCGGGACACGCCCCAGTCGCGCAGCCGGTAGTTCACCGTGCGCCTGCCGCGGCCGGTTTCCTCGAAGCGATCGGCGATCGCGTTGAAGGCCGCGTCGTAGTCGAGCCCGTCGTACTCACCCGAGTTCACGAGCACACCGCGGTCGACGTAGACCGCCTCGTCGATGTCGATCTCGGAGCCGTCCTCCGGAGCGATGACCTGCTTGATCGGCAGGTCGTGTTTCCTGGCGAACTCCCAGTCGCGCGCGTCGTGTCCGGGTACGGCCATGACCGCGCCGGTGCCGTAGCTCATCAGCACGAAGTTCGCGACCCACAGCGGCACCTCGTCGCCCGTGAGCGGATGAATCGCGGAGATGCCCAGCGGCATTCCCTTCTTCTCCATCGTCTCGAGCGTCGCCTCGGCAGCATCGGTCTTCTTGCATTCCTCGATGAAAGCAGCGATCTCGGCATTGCCGGCCGCCGCACGCTTGGCCAGCGGATGCTCCGCGGCGACCGCCATGTAGGTCACACCCAGCAGCGTGTCGGGGCGCGTCGTGTACACCGTCAGCGGCTCGTCTTCGCCGGCGACGTCGAACGAAAGCTCGACGCCCTCGGAGCGGCCAATCCAGTTTCGCTGCATCGTCTTGACCGAGTCGGGCCAGCCCGGCATTCGGTCCAGTTCGTCGAGCAGCTCGTCGGCATAGGCCGTGATCTTCATGAACCACTGCGGGATCTCACGGCGCTCGACGAGCGCGTCGGAGCGCCAGCCGCGCCCGTCGATGACCTGCTCGTCGGCGAGCACGGTCTGGTCGACCGGGTCCCAGTTGACGACCGAGTTCTTTCGGTACACGAGACCCTTCTCGAACATCTTCGTGAACAGCCACTGTTCCCAGCGGTAGTACTCGGGCCTGCAGGTCGTGACTTCGCGGGTCCAGTCGTAGGCGTAGCCGAGCCTCTTCATCTGGTCGCGCATATCGTCGATGTTGTCGTAGGTCCAGCGCGCCGGTGGAATGCCGCGCTGGATCGCAGCGTTCTCGGCCGGCATGCCGAACGCATCCCAGCCCATCGGCTGCAGAACGTGCTTGCCCTGCATGCGCTGGTAACGGGCGATGACGTCGGAGATCGTGAATACGCGGACGTGTCCCATGTGCAGCTTCCCGCTCGGGTACGGGAACATCGTAAGGCAGTAGAATTTTTCCTTGTCCGGGTCTTCGGACACCTCGAAGCAGCGCGAGTCCGTCCACTGTTCCTGGGCGGCTTTCTCGATCTTCTCGGGCTCGTAGGCGGTGCTCATGGCGCGGTTCAGTCTAGTGGTGCTTGAAGAGGCGCAAGCCTACCGCAACCCGCACAGATTTGGCACTAGGCCTTGCGGTCAGCGGCGCCGGTTCAACCAGGTGGCGCCGAGCATCAGGATGCACAGGATCAGGATGGGCGTGTTGCCGGTCGCGACGTACGGCGTGGCGCCCGTTCGCGGCTGGACCATATCCGTCAGCTTCGTCTCCTCATGCTGCGGCCCGGTGCGAGTCAGCTTGCCCCGGTGATCAATGAATGCGCTGATACCGGTGTTGGTCGCACGGAGCGTCGGTCGGCCGAATTCGAGTGAGCGCATCCGCGCGATCTGCAGGTGCTGGTGGGGTGCGATGCTGTCACCGAACCAGGCGTCGTTCGATACGTTGATGAGAACGCCGGCGGCGGGCAGCGCGTAGCGCTGTTCGGCGCCGTAAGCATCCTCGTAGCAGATCGCCGTGCCAAGGGCGACGCCGCTCCGGGTCGTGAGCAGCGGCTGCCGATCGGCGCCCGGTGACAGGTCGCTGTGCGGCAGGCTCAACATCTTCATCCATTCGCGCACGGTATCAGGGACCGGGAAGTACTCGCCGAACGGCACCAGGTGGCGCTTGCGATAGACCTGCAGGCGCCTGCCGTCGAGCAGCAGTACGCTGTTGTAGATCTTCTCCTTGCCGCGAACGACTTCGTCCTCGAGGATGCCGAACAGGATCGTCTGGCCGCTTTCGCGCGCATCCGACTGCAGCTGCCCGATGTACGCAGCCTCGTAGCTCGTCAGCGACGGTACGGCGACCTCCGGCCAGATGACGATGTCACTGTCGCGCGCAACCCGGGTCGAATCGCGATAGTAGTCAAGCGTCGGCTGGCGGCTTTCGCGGTCCCACTTCTTGTCCTGCGAGATGCCGAACTGCAGCAGCGTCGCCCGGAGCGGCTCGCCATCTGGACGGGTCCAGTCCACCAGCCCGAGACCGCTGCCCATCAGCCATGGAGCCAGGACCACCGCGACGGCGATGAGACGCTGTCGCCCGCCGCGCATGATCGCGACCAGCAGCGCCGACGCGCTCAGAACGACCATGAACGAGACACCGTAAATGCCGACGACGGGTGCCCAGCCGCCGAACGCCGAATCGACGTGCGCGTAACCGAACGCAAGCCACGGGAAACCCGACAGCACCCAGCCGCGCGCCCACTCGACGAGTACCCAGGCGGCAGGTGCAACGATTAGCAGCAGCCAAGGCTCGCCGGCGGCGAGCCTGCTGATCAGGTAGCCCGTCAGGAACAGCCACAGGCTCATGATCAACGCCAGCCCGACCATCAGGAACAGCGCGATCCAGGTCGGCGCCTCCCCGAATACGACGACCGAGATGTAGATCCAGTAGGTACCGCTGAGGAACAGCCCGAGGCCGTACCAGAACAGGTGCCAGGCGGCGTCGCGCGGCGCCGTTGTCACGCAGACGAACAGGATAGGCAGCAACACGAGCAGCGTCAGGTAGGAAAGCCCGAACGGCGCGAACGACAGCGTCGTTGCCGCACCCAGCACGAAGCAAATGAGTCTGCTCAGGCGGGGTTGGTCAGCGGTGAATGTGAGGAGCTTCGGGGCGTAGGCCATACGTCAGCTGCTGTCCCTCTGGACCTGCAGCAGGTCAATGCGGCGTTTGTCCGCTTTCGTGACCGCAAACTCGAAGCCGCCGAACTCGACTCGTTCACCGCGTCGCGGCAGGCGCCCGAGCTCGTGCATGACGAGGCCGCCGATGGTGTCGTATTCCTCGTCGTCGAGCTCGCACTCGAAGTACTCGTTGAAATCCTCGATGCGCGTCAGCGCGCGCACGGCAAAGCACGGCTTGCCGTTGCGATCGGCATCGGGGCGAATGAACTCGTCCTCTTCCTGATCGTGCTCGTCGTCGATCTCGCCGACGATCTCCTCGAGCACGTCCTCGATGGTCAGGAGCCCCGCCACGCCGCCGTACTCGTCGACAACGATGGCCATGTGGTTATGGGAGGCTCGGAACTCCCTGAGCAGCGCGTTGAGGCGCTTCGATTCCGGGATCACGGCAGCCGGGCGCAGCAGTTTGCGGAGCGGCAGATCCTTAGCCTCGTCACGGCCGAAGTAGCGCAGCAGGTCTTTTGCGAGCAGCACGCCGAGGACCTCGTCGCGGTCCTCGCCGATGACCGGGAAACGCGAGTGCCCGGATTCCACGATGAGCTTCAGGATGTCGTCGAAGTCTTCCTCGATATCGATGACGACCATCTGCGAGCGCGGGACCATGACGTCACGCACCTGGGTCTCCGATACCTCGAGCACACCGGAGAGCATGCTCATCTCCTCGGCATCGAGATCCATCGCGGATTGCTGAATGAGTTCTTGGATTTCGTCGCGGCTCCAGGGCTCACCTTTGATCGCGCGACGGATGCGCGCGAGCAGACTGGTGTTTCCTGTGCCGCTGGTACTTGGCGGTTTGTCGTTCATCGAACCTGGTTGAAAGATCGCGGTCCGCCCGACGCCGGGCCGACCAGGCGATTATTGTAACACCTGCAAATTGGCGGTTTTCACCGCAGACTATAAGGATCGGCGACGCCCTGCGCGGACAGAATGCTCACTTCGAGCCCCTCCATCGCCCGGGCGTCAGCGTCGGAAATATGGTCGTAGCCCAGCAGGTGCAAGGTCCCGTGCACCAGCATATGCGCCCAGTGATCGGCGGCGCTCTTGCCCTGCTCGCGGGCCTCGTCGGCGACCACGGCGGCGCACACGACGATATCGCCCAGCGCCGCGGGCGCATCGGCCGGCAGCCCCTCGATATCACCCGCGGGGAAGGACAGCACGTTGGTCGGCTTGTCCTTGTCGCGGTAGTCGCGATTGAGCAGGCGCATCTCGTCAGGATCCACGATCCGCACCGAGACCTCGATATCCCGCGCCTGCGGCTTCGCCGCGTCCAGCGCGGCCACGATCCAGCGCTCGATGACCTGCTCGTCGGGCAGGTCGGCGGAATCGCTTGCCACCTGGATATCGACCGCGACGCTCACGGTCTAGCTATCGTCGGCTTCGTAGGCTTTGACGATGCGCTGCACGAGCGGATGCCGGACGACGTCCTTCGGCGTGAACCAGGTGAATGCGATGCCCTTGACCCCATCGAGGATCTCAGTCGCGTTACGCAGGCCGGAGCGCTGGCCGTTCGGCAGGTCGATCTGCGTAACGTCGCCGGTCACCACGGCGCGCGAACCGAAGCCGATGCGCGTCAGGAACATCTTCATCTGCTCGACGCTCGTGTTCTGGGCCTCGTCGAGAATGACGAACGACTCGTTCAGAGAACGACCGCGCATGAACGCCAGCGGCGCGACCTCGATGACGTTGCGTTCGATCAGGCGCGTCACGGTCTCGGCACCAAGCATGTCGTAAAGGGCGTCGTACATCGGCCGCAGGTAAGGATCGACCTTCTGCGACATGTCGCCGGGCAGGAAGCCCAGGCGCTCGCCCGCCTCGACGGCCGGCCGTACCAGCACGATGCGGCGTACCTGTTCGTTATCGAGAGCTTCGACGGCGGCCGCAACGCCGAGATAGGTCTTGCCCGTGCCGGCAGGACCGATACCGAACGCGAGATCGTGGTCGCGGATGCTCTTCAGGTATGCCGTCTGGTTGGCGCCGCGCGGCTTGACCAGTTTGCGACGCGTCTGGATGGCGACCTCGTCGGGGTCGATGTCGCGCGCAGGCTCTTCGGCCTCATGGTTCATGACGGATTCCTGCAGGTGGATGTGCACGCGTTCGGCATCGAGCCGCTCGTGCCCGGCGAGCTCGAACAGTGACTCGATAACGTCGCCGCCGACCTCCGCCGCGCCGGGTTTACCCGTAACGCGAAAGCGATTGCCACGGCTGGCGATCTCGACATTGAGGCGACGTTCGATTTGCCGCAGGTGTTCGTCGAACTGGCCACAGAGATTGGCGAGTCGGTCGTTGTCGGCGGGCTCGAGGACGATGTCCCGGCTGATGCGAATGGCGTTCAAGTTGGCTACAGGTTACCGCGTTGCAACTTCGGTGGAAATAGCGGGCGGTTATAGGGGGGCTTAAGCCGCACGCTCATCGATGACGCGGCCGCGCAGCGAGTTCGGCAACGCTTCGGTAATCACGACGTCGACAAATCCACCGATCAGCGACGGGTCGCCGTCGAAATTCACCCAGCGCATGTTCTCGGTGCGGCCGGAGACCTGGCGGTCGCTCTTCTTGGACACCTTCTCGACCAGCACGCGCTGCGTCGTGCCTACCATTGCCCGGCTGATTGCCATCGCCTGCTGGTTGATGCGCTCCTGCAGGATCATAAGGCGCTGTTTCTTGACCTCGAGCGGCGTCTCGTCATCGAGGCTTGCAGCTGGCGTACCCGGACGCGCGCTGTAGATGAACGAGAATGACTGGTCGAATCCAACCTCGGCGACGAGATTCATCAGCGCCTCAAAGTCGGCGTCGGTTTCGCCCGGGAAGCCGACGATGAAATCCGACGACAGCGAGATGTCCGGGCGTACCTTGCGCAGCTTGCGGATCTTGCTCTTGTACTCGAGCGCGGTGTGGCCGCGCTTCATCGCGGCGAGGATGCGATCCGAACCGTGCTGCACCGGCAGGTGCAGATAGTTTGCGAGTTTCGGCACCTCGGCGAAGGCCTGGATCAGGCTGTCCGTAAACTCGACAGGATGCGAGGTCGTGAAACGAATCCGCTCGATACCGTCGACCGCGGCCACATAATAGATAAGAGTCGCGAGGTCAGCGATGCCACCGTCGTGCATGGGACCGCGGTAGGCGTTGACGTTCTGGCCCAGCAGGTTGATTTCACGCACGCCCTGCTCGCTGAGCTGAACGACCTCCATGATGACGTCGTCGAGCGGCCGGCTGATTTCTTCGCCGCGCGTGTACGGCACGACGCAGAAGCTGCAGTACTTGCTGCAGCCCTCCATGCACGACACGAACGCCGTCGGACCCTCGGCACGCGGCTCCGGCAGCTTGTCGAACTTTTCGATCTCGGGGAACGAAACGTCGACAACGGATTGCTGCTTCGCCTGCGCTCTGTCGATCAGCTCCGGCAGCCGGTGCAGCGTCTGCGGACCGAAGACGACGTCGACGAACGGCGCGCGCTTCGTGATGCCCTCGCCTTCCTGGCTCGCGACGCAGCCACCGACACCGATCAGTACGTCCTTGTTTTCTTTCAGCGGCCGCCAGCGACCCAGCTCCGAGAACACCTTTTCCTGCGCCTTCTCGCGAATGGAACAGGTATTGACCAGCAGCAGGTCGGCTTCGTCGACCTGGGTAGTCAGCTCATAGCCGTGCGACTCGCGCAGGACGTCCGCCATCTTCTCCGAGTCGTACTCGTTCATCTGGCAGCCCATCGTCTTGATGTAGAGCTTCTTGGTCATCGCGTGATTTTACCCCAGGACTTGAGGCCCTAGCGGATGTATCCCAGGGACTCGAGCTTGACGAGTACGCGGTGCGCGGCGAGATCCGGCGTGATGCCGACAGTGTCGATGGCCATCTCCGGCTTCTCGGGCACCTCGTACGGGTCGGAGATGCCCGTGAATTCCTTGATGATGCCGGCGCGCGCCTTGGCATACAGGCCCTTGCGGTCGCGCTCCTCGCAGACCTCGAGCGGCGTCGCAACGTGAATCTCTACGAAGCCGCCGACACCCGAGATCATGTTGCGAACGGTACGCCGGGTCGCAGCGTATGGTGCGATCGGTGCACAGATAGCGATGCCGCCGTTCTTGGTGATCTCGCTCGCCACGTAGCCGATGCGGGTGATGTTCAGGTCGCGGTGCTCTTTCGAGAAGCCGAGCTCGCTCGACAGGTTCTTGCGGACGATGTCGCCGTCCAGCAGGCTCACCGGCCGGCCGCCCGTCTCCATGAGCTTGGTCATGAGCGCGTTCGCGATCGTCGACTTGCCGGAGCCCGACAGGCCCGTGAAGAACACCGTGAAGCCCTGCTTGTGCCGCGGCGGGTGCGTGCGGCGCAGCTCTTCGACGACGTCCGGGAACGAGAACCACTCCGGGATATCGAGGCCCTCGGCCAGGCGCCGGCGCAGTTCGGTGCCAGAAATGTTGAGCACGTTATCGTCTTCCGTCGACTCGTCGATCGGGATGTACTGCGCACGGTTCTCCGCGTACACCATGAGCCGGAACGGCACCATCGTGATGTCGAGCTCATCGGCGTGCTCCTTGAGCAGCTCCTGTGCGTCGTACGGCCCGTAGAAATCCTCGCCCTTCGAGTCCTTGCCGGGACCGGCGTGGTCGCGGCCGACGATCAGGTGCGTGCAGCCGAAGTTCTTGCGAATGATGGCGTGCCACATTGCCTCGCGCGGACCGCCCATGCGCATCGCGAGCGGCAAGAGGCTGAGCATGGTCGTCTGCTCGGGGTAGCGGTTCAGCAGGTGCTCGTAGCAGCGCACGCGCGTGAAGTGGTCGACGTCGCCCGGTTTGGTCATGCCGACGACCGGGTGGATCAGCAGGTTGGCTTCGACGTCGTGCGCGGCGCGCAGCGTCAGCTCCTGGTGGGCTCGGTGCATCGGGTTGCGCGTCTGGAACGCGACGACCTTGCGCCAGCCCAGCTTGCGGAAGCGCTCGCGGAGCTCCGCCGGCGTATCGCGCAGGTGCTTGAAGTCGTAGTGCGTGGGCGACTCGACGCCCGACAGCTTGCCGCCGACGTACACGGGATTGGCGACGTTCATCAGGTAGTGGACGGCCGGATGAGCCTCATCGGTAGTGCCGTAGACGCCCTCGGCTTCGCGCTTCTTGTCCGCGGTCCAGACGTCGCCGACCTCGAGCGTCGCGATGACGACGCCTTCCAGGTCGCGCAGCGCGATCTTGTCGCCCTGCTTCAGGTCCTTCGAAAACTCCTCGCTGACGTCTAGTGTGATCGGCATCGGCCACAGCACGCCGGATTTGAGCCGCATCGTATCGACGACCGAATCGTAGTCGTCCTTGTTGAGGAAGCCCTCGAGCGGCGAGAACGCACCGTTCAGCGTCAGTTCGATGTCACAGAGCTGGCGCTCGGTGAGGTCCCAGGACGGATATTCCTTTGCCGCCTGCTTTTCCGTCTCGGCTGCCGCCTCGTCGAGATACAGGTTCTTGAGTTCGCCGCCGTGCGGCTCCTTGAACGCGCCCATGAGTGTCCTTTCGTTGAGTATTCTGTAAAAAGTGGTGGAGCGTAATGAAACAGAGCGTCGCAAGCGACGCTCCGTGTCACGCTGAATCTTGTGATCGAGTCGGCGAGCTAGAACGGAATATCGTCGTCGAAATCGTCCGCGGGGGGAGGCGTCGACGGACCCTGGCCACCGCCTTGGCCACCCTGGCCGCCGCCTTGGCCACCCTGGCCGCCGCCGGAACCGCCACCGTACGAGCCACCGCCCATGCCGCCACCGCCGCCGCGACCGCCGAGCATCTGCATCTCGTTGGCCACGACCTCGGTCGTGTAGCGATCGTTGCCGTCGCGGTCCTGCCATTTGCGGGTTTGCAGCCGGCCCTCGACGTACACCTGCGAGCCCTTGCGCAGGTACTCGGCCGCAATTTCGGCCAGCCGGCCGAACATCGCCACGCTGTGCCACTCGGTGCGCTCTTTCTGCTCACCGGTCTGCTTGTCCTTCCACGACTCGTTGGTGGCGAGGCGCAGGTTCGTGACGGCGCCGCCCGAAGGCATGTAGCGCGTTTCAGGATCCTGCCCGAGATTGCCGATGAGGATGACTTTGTTGATTCCGCGGGCGGCCATGTTGGTTCCCCTGTTGTTCTGGCTTTGAGACTCGAAGACCGTGCCGCCGGGCTTCGAGGGTCGCTTATTGTAGAGGCTGGCAACCCAAAAGCCAGCCCGAATTACGGGAGATTGCCGCTATTTTCGCTGAATATCCGGGTTTCGCACTAGCCTGCGTCGCGTTGGCGGACGCCCTGGTCTTCCGTACCGAGTTTCCGGGTCAAACCATGCACCGCCAGCCAGATCCCGCTGAGCAGCGCGCAGGCGAAGAACACGGCGGGCGTGCCTGCAGCCAGGAGGAACCCTCCGAGCAGGCCGCCGGCAAATATGCCTAAGAACTGCGCCGTCGCGAAGACGCCGATCGACGCGCCGCGTGAGGACTCATCGGCCTTCTTCGACAGACGCGACGGCAGAGTGGCCTCGAGGAAGTTGAAGCCGCCGAAAAACAGCGCGAGCCCCAGGCCCACGGTCACGATCGAGAAGCTCGCGAATGCGAAGCCCAGTTCGGCTATCACCAGCAGCACGAGCGCGAACCTGAGATTCCCCGCCTTGCCCTGCCGGTCGTCGCGGATCAGGAGCGGCACGGTGATCGCGAGCGAAACAGCGAGCGCGCCAAGGTATATCATCCAGTGACTCGTCAGCGGCAAATCCAGACGGTCGCTGAAGACGAACGGCAGAGCGACGAAACTGGCGGTCAGCGTCGCGTGCAGAATGAACACGTACAGGTCGAGCCTCAGGAGTTCCGGCCGGAACGCGGGAAGCAGTGAGAAAGTCGCCTGCCGGGTGGGACGCTCGACACGCGGCATCGTCAGGACGAGTGCGACGGCGAGGAGCGCGGCGCCAGCCGCGGCCCAGAAGACGCCCTCGACGCCGGCGCTGGCTGCGATTGCAGGACCGACGATGACCGCGACCATGAAGGCGACGCCGAAGCCGATACCGTAGATCGCCATGGAACGCGTCCGAATCGTGTCGCGAGTGGCGTCGGCGATAAAGGCGACCAGAGCGGCGGAGATCGCACCCGCGCCCTGCAGGAAGCGCCCTGCGATGACGCCGTAGATCGTGTCGGCAGTCGCCGCCATCACGCTGCCGGCCGCCAGCAGGAGCAGCGCCGCAACGATGACGGGCACGCGGCCTACGCGATCCGACAGAATCCCGAGTGGAATCTGCATCAGTGCCTGCGTAAGGCCGTAGCCGCCGACGGCAAGGCCAATCAGTACAGGCGTCGCGCCGTCGAACGATGACGCGTAGAGCGCCAGCACCGGCAGAAGCGCGAAAACGCCGAACATGCGTAGCATCGCGACCAGCGCAGCCGAGATGACGACGCGCTTCTCGGAGGCGTTGAAGCCGGTGAAGAATCCGCCGGATTGATCAGCCAAGATCTCGCTCCCCGGCGGCAATGCGGTCAGGAATCAGTAGCTTGTCCATGTTCATTCGAGTGAAGAAAAACCTGCGCGGGCGGGTTCGGCTGTTTCCGGTTGTAACGGCTTTGCGGTGCGGGACAGCGGCGGCGTATATTAACAGGTTGGTCGCCTGCCACTGTATCCGTTCATGAAAACCATCGACATCCGCGGCGCGAGGACGCACAACCTCTGCAACCTCGACCTGAGCCTGCCGCGCGACAAGCTCATTGTTTTCACTGGCCTTTCCGGGTCGGGGAAATCGTCGCTCGCCTTCGACACCATCTACGCCGAGGGCCAGCGCCGCTATGTCGAGTCGCTGTCGGCCTACGCGCGGCAGTTCCTGTCGATGATGGAAAAGCCGGATGTCGACCACATCGACGGCCTGTCGCCCGCGATTTCGATCGAACAAAAGTCGACCTCGCACAACCCGCGCTCGACCGTCGGCACGGTCACGGAGATCTACGACTATCTGCGCCTCCTGTACGCGCGCGCCGGCACGCCGCGCTGCCCGGACCACGATACGACGCTCGAGGCGCAGACCGTCAGCCAGATGGTCGACCAGGTACTCGCGATGCCCGAGGGCTCGAAGCTCATGCTGCTCGCGCCCGTCGTTGACGACCGCAAGGGCGAGCACGTGCAGCTCATGCAGGACCTGCTCGCGCAGGGTTTTATCCGCGCGCGCATCGACGGCGAGGTCTACGAGCTCGACCAGCCGCCGGAGCTCGACCTGCGCAAGAAGCACACGATCGAGGCGATCATCGACCGCTTCCGCGTCAAGGAAGACCTGCGCCTCCGGCTCGCCGAATCCTTCGAGACCGCACTGCGGCTCGCCGACGGCGTTGCCCGCATCGCGTGGATGGACGAGCCCGACAAAGAGGAACTCGTCTTCTCCGACCGCTTTGCCTGCAACATCTGCGGCTACAGCCTCACCGAGCTCGAGCCGCGGCTGTTCTCGTTCAACAACCCGTCCGGCGCCTGCCCCAGCTGCGACGGCCTCGGCGTCAAGCAGTTTTTCGATCCCGAGCGTGTGGTCGTCAACAAGTCGCTGTCGCTCGCGGGCGGCGCGATTCGCGGCTGGGATCGCAAGACGACCTACTACTACCAGATGATCCAGAGCCTCGCGGATCATTACGACTTCGATATCGAGGCGCCGTTCGAGTCGCTGCCGAAGAAACTGCGCGATGTGATCCTGTTCGGCAGCGGCAAGCAGAAGATCGAATTCCACTACGCGAACTCGCGTGGCATGCAGGTCACGAAGCTGCACCGCTTCGAGGGCGTCATCCCGAACCTCGAGCGCCGCTACCGCGAGACCGAGTCGGGCGCCGTGCGCGAGGAGCTGACCAAGTACCTGAACAGCCAGAGCTGTCCGGACTGCGAGGGCACGCGCCTGAACCAGGCTGCCCGTCATGTGTTCATCGTCGACCGGTCCTTGCCAGAGATCACGGCGTTGTCGGTCGGCGAAGCCGTGCGCTTTTTTGAAACGATGCAGCTCGAGGGCTGGCGCGCGACGATTGCCGACAAGATCGTCAAGGAGATCGGCGACCGGCTGGGCTTCCTGTCGGACGTCGGCCTCGACTACCTGAGCCTGAGCCGCAGCGCGGAAACGCTGTCGGGCGGCGAGGCGCAGCGCATCCGGCTCGCGAGCCAGATCGGCTCGGGACTCGTCGGCGTCATGTACATCCTCGATGAACCGTCGATCGGTCTTCACCAGCGCGACAACCAGCGCCTGCTGAGCACGCTGATCCACCTTCGCGACATCGGCAACACCGTCATCGTCGTCGAGCACGACGAGGAGGCGATCCTCGCTGCCGACTATGTCGTCGACCTGGGCCCCGGCGCCGGCGTGCACGGCGGCAAGGTGGTTGCGGCGGGAACGCCGACCGAGGTCCAGAAGGACCCGAGCTCGCTGACCGGCCAGTACCTGTCCGGCAAGCGCTCGATCGCCGTGCCGACCGAGCGCACGCCGCCGGACCCGGACCGCCAGATCACGATCGTCGGCGCGACCGGCAACAACCTGAAGGAGGTCGAGGCGTCGATCCCGGTCGGACTGATGACCTGCGTCACGGGCGTGTCGGGTTCGGGCAAGTCCACGCTCGTGAACGACACCTTGTACAAGGCGGTCGCGGATCTGCTGAATCGCACCAACCGCAACCCGGCGCCGCACCAGACCATTACCGGTCTCGAGAACATCGATCGCGTTATCGACATTTCGCAATCGCCGATTGGCCGTACACCGCGGTCGAACCCGGCAACCTACAGCGGCTTGTTCACGCCCATTCGTGAACTGTTCGCGGGCACGCAGGAGGCGCGATCGCGCGGCTACATGCCGGGCCGCTTCAGCTTCAACGTCAAGGGTGGCCGCTGCGAGGCCTGCCAGGGCGACGGCGTCATCAAGGTCGAGATGCACTTCCTGCCGGACGTGTACGTGCCCTGCGATGTCTGCCGCGGCCAGCGCTACAACCGCGAGACGCTGGAGATTCGCTACAAGGGCAAGAACATCACCGAGGTCCTCGAAATGACGGTCGAGGACGCGTTCGAGTTCTTCAAGAACGTGCCGGTCGTGGCCAAGAAGCTGCAGACCCTGATGGACGTCGGCCTGACCTACATCCGATTGGGCCAGAACGCGACGACGCTATCGGGCGGCGAGGCGCAGCGCGTCAAGCTCGCGAAGGAACTGTCGAAGCGGGACACCGGCAAGACACTTTATATCCTCGACGAGCCGACCACCGGCCTGCACTTCCACGACATCGAGCAGCTGCTCGGCGTTCTGCACCGGCTGCGCGACCGCGGCAACACGGTCGTCGTGATCGAGCACAACCTCGACGTCATCAAAACAGCGGACTGGATCGTCGACCTGGGCCCCGAAGGCGGCGACGGCGGCGGCACGATTGTCGCGACCGGCACGCCGGAGGATATCGCCAAGACCAAGGGCTCCTTCACGGGCGAGTACCTGAAGCCGCTGGTGAAAAAGCGGGCGGCGTAGGCTGTAACCAACCGCCCGGGACGGCGCCTATAAGCTGGTATGCCGAGCCAGTTAGCACGCTCACGATTCGCGCGCCTTGCCGCGCTCGCCGAGATTATTCTCGTTCTCGCGCTCGGCAATATCGTCGGCGTCGCTGCCTACGAGGCAATCGTGCCGGCCGAATTGGCCGAAGACGGGGCCTTAGTGGCGCTCTATGAAGGCCTGCGCATTTTCCTGCGCATCGGTTTCGTCGCCGCGTTCGGGCTGGCATTGCTCTGGTTTCGGCGCGGCCTCACGCCTCGCGACGCGGGTCTGACAAGAGCCGGCCAACCGCTCGAGCACCTGATCGGCATTGGCATCGTGCTCGGCGGATTCTCGTCGTTCCTGATCGGACTGGTCTTCGCCGTGCACGCGATCGTGCCGCTCGGCGAAGGGCTGCCCGCCTGGGACGAGGTTCGCGATGCGTCGCTCGACACCGCCTTCTTCGTGAATATGCTGGCCACCAGCATCATCATTCCGCCGCTCATGGAGGAAATCATGGCGCGCGGCTACATGCGAGTGCGCCTTGTGGAAAGCAACGGCGCGATCGGCGGCGTGGTCCTGACCGGGCTCGTCTTCGCCCTTGCCCACGGCAAGTTCATCTCGACCGATCCGTTGCTCATCGCATTCATGGCCATACTGATCATCAGCTCGATCGCCTGGGCCTACGTTGCCCAGCTGACCGGCTCGGTGATTCCGTCCATGGTCGCGCACGCCATGACCAATACTTTCGCAACCGTGATCCTGTTCGACGTATGGGTCCCGTTCGCCTTAATCACGGCCTTTGTGCTGTGGCAGCGTCAGCCAATCCTGAAAGCACTGCGGCAGTTCCTCGATGACTGGCGAACGGATCACCAGGTGACAGGGTTGCTGTTCAGCGTCGTCGCACTCGTACTCATTCTTGCCATGCTGATGTTCGCGATGATGCAGCTTGGTCGAACAACCGGGCTGCTGGTGTTCGGCGGAGTCGCGTTGCTCGTTACCGCGACGTTTCGGGCCGTCGAAAAGAGACAATAAGCCGAGTTTCTGATCGACTTTTTCTTCGCTTTTTCAGTGGCTTACAGCTATACTACTGTATATTAAAACAGTATTATTCCATGGAGGGAGTCATGGCCGCCGTCATTCCTTTCAACGCCCACACGGAGCTGACCGAAGGTGAGCAGCTCGGAGAGCGTATCTCCGAGCTGAATGCCTACCTCAACGTCGCGCAGGCCGAGTTTCTCGAGTTGCTGCGCGAGTTCGACGACCAACACTATTGGGAAGATCAGGGTTTCCGGTCCTGCGCCCACTGGCTCAACTTCAAGTGCGGCATCGGCTTCAACGCCGCGCGCGAGCGGCTGCGCATCGCGCA
>JASJBG010000106.1 GCA_030066625.1 Woeseiaceae bacterium | reverse complement strand
GTTACGAAGTGCATGGGCACCTTGTCGCGAATCTTGCGCTTCTTGAGCTCGGTATCGAGGATGAACGCGTACTCGTACGCCGGGCCGAAGCAGGAGGCCGCGGGCGCGGCACCGATGACGACGGGTCCCGGGTTTTCACAAAGCGCCTCGAAGCTCTCAAACGACATCGTCGCGTGGCCGGTCTTGCAGATCGACTGCGTGTAGCCGCCGTGAGGTCCAAGTCCGGGCACTTCTTCGAACGCGAGCCGCGGCCCGGTCGCGATGACGAGATAGTCGTAGTCGAGGTAGCTGCCGTCGTTGAGTTCGAGGCGGTCGTCGCCCGGGTGCAGTCGCTTGACGCCCTGGGAGTCGAAGCCGATACCGTATTTCTTCATCAGGTCCGGCAGGTCGACGACGATCTGCTCTTCCTTGCGGGTTCCGACGGCCACCCACGGGTTGGACGGCGTGAATTCGAAGCGGTCGCTGTCGCTGACGACGACGATCTCGTGTTCCTTGCCCAGTTCTTTCCTGAGCTCGTAGGCCTGGGAAATACCGCCAATGCCGGCGCCCATGACAACGATTCTGGCCATTTTTCTCTCCTCCGGTTGACTCGCCCCCGCGAGCCACACGAATAATATGAGTTTTCTCTAAATTAGTCTAGTCTAATATCTAGAAATCTAATTTAGTTTTCTCTATATTAGAGGGAATTTATATCCGGAATCACCGCAGTCGCGGAGGCAAGCATGGCGACCGAGAGACAAGCCGACAGCACCTGCATGACACGAAGCTATGCCGAGATGCGCGCCCACGCCGCCGAGGCGGCCGGGCTCATGAAAGCGCTCGGCCATGAGGCACGCCTGATCATTCTCTGCAATCTCGCCGAGGGCGAGCGCTCGGTAGGCGAGCTGAACGAAATGGTCCCGCTGTCACAGTCGGCGCTGTCACAGCAGCTCGCACGACTGCGCCACGAAGGCCTCGTCAGCACGCGCCGCGAATCACAAACTATCTACTACTCGCTCGCGCCAGGACCAGCGGACCGGATCATTCACCTGCTGCACGATATTTTCTGCGCGGTCTAACCGACCCGGATAGAGAATAGAAAGGCCAGAAGAAGCAGCACGAATACAAGGAATATGGCCCACAGCGCGAGCATGTTCTTGCCGAACGCCCGCGCGACAGCTTCGTAGAAGATAATCAACAGATCCAGCATCCGGGCGGCCCCGGCTGAAAGCGAAGAGCTTAAGCAGCCGACGACCGGAACGCCACGATACAGGTCACTGTCGGCGCAGGCTGGTGACCTCGGCGCGCAGCGCCCGAATCTCGGCAAGCAGGATCTCCCGCTCGTCATGCGCGATGCCCTCCGCGGCGCGGGCCTCATCGCGCTCCTGCGCGTGGATTGTCTGCATGGAGTTGACGATCAGCGCGATGAAGAGGTTAAGCACAGCAAAGCTGGTGATCACGACGAACGGTACGAAGAACAGCCAGGCGAATGGATAGACGTCCATGACCGGCCGGACGATTCCCATCGACCAGCTCTCCAGCGTCATGATCTGGAACAGGCTGTACATCGATTCGCCCACCGTGCCGAACCACTGCGGGAACGCCTCGCCGAACAGCTTCGTCGTCATAACCGAGGCGACGT
The DNA here is from genome assembly GCA_030066625.1 of Woeseiaceae bacterium. GTDB lineage: Bacteria > Pseudomonadota > Gammaproteobacteria > Steroidobacterales > Woeseiaceae > UBA1847. The sequence continues at coordinate 16,176 of JASJBG010000106.1, read as the reverse complement.
AGAACACGAGGAGCAGCACCGCGACAATCGAGCCCATGCCCGGCAGCGCACTGAAGAGTGCGCCGACGACGGCGCGCATTTGCGGCACGACCGATACCAACCTCAGGGCGCGCAGGATTCGGAGCGCGCGGAGCACGGATAGCGGCCCGGCCGTCGGTATCCAGGCGATCGTCACGATCGTCAGGTCGAAGACGTTCCAGCCGCCGCGGAAGAACTTGCCCCGGTAGACGAACAGCTTGATCGCCAGCTCGATCGTGAAAACCCAGAGTGCCGCGCGATCGAGAACCATGAGTGCCGGCCCTGCTGTGGCCATCGCCGCCGGCCAGGTTTCGAGGCCCAGCGTCACCGCGTTCAGCACGATCACGGCCATGATGAACGCACTCGTCCACGGCGACTCGATGAACGAGCGGAGTGTTCCGCGAACGTCGCGAACTTCGGTCGCAGCGGGATCTGGCGGCAATGGCACCGAAATGGGTCGGCTCTGGATCATCCGGGGAGGCGCGATCTAAACGGGAACCTAGCTCGCGGGTAGCGCTCGTGCCTGCCGCAGGCGACGCGAACCATTCCGAAGCAGCTGCTGGTTGCGTCGCAGGGATCGCTTCACGGCCCGTCGCATGCGCCGCGCGGTCTGGTCGATTGCGACGTACAGGTCGTCGCGGGAGGTCTCGACCATGACCGGGGGCCGGAAGCGCAGCCTGACGCGCGCGAGGGCCAACTTGTCGTTACCGCCCTTTGGGCCGTTGATGTCTTTCAGGAAAACGTCGACGTCGACAAGCTCGTCGGCGAATCGTTCAAGTGCTTTATTGAATCTCTGGTGGACGCGCGCCGAGATCGACGGCGTCAGACTGAAACCTTGTACCTGGATGCGGATGTTCATAGCGTGCTCCTTGCTGGCGTCTTGTATCGATTTTTCTAGGTTGATAGTAGTGCCGCTGATACATCGGCGCAGACGTTCTGTCCGATGCGAAACATCGGCATGGCCGAATTATCAATAGTTCGGTAAATTCGTTGTAATTCTTCATTTAATACGAATTACGCGAATAGTTCGGTTTTGTAGAATTTCGGGATCGCCGATTTGGGCCGCAAGAATTCCCTTCGCATCGAGGGGCAAGCGAGCGCGCAACGCGGCACGACACCAGCCAGGAGAACCGATATGCGCCACCTGAACTACAGTCACCTTCAGTACTTCTGGGCCGTCGCGCGCGAGGGCAGCATCGTCAAGGCATCGGAGGTGCTGCACATTACGCCGCAGACGATCAGCGGCCAGCTCAAGCTGCTCGACGAAGCCGTTGGCCAGCCGCTTTTCAACCGGTCAGGCCGGCGCCTAGTGCTGTCCGAGATGGGCCGCGTCGTATTCGAGTACGCGGACGAGATCTTCTCCATTGGCGCGGAGCTGTCCAATGTCGTGCGCGGGCGCCGCATAGGCGGGCCGTCCGTGCTCAACGTCGGTATCGTCAACTCGATGCCGAAACTGATTGCCGAGCGTATCGTCGCGCCCGCAATGATGGCCGGCCGGGAGAGCGACTCCCCTATACGTGTGCGCTGTTCCGAGTCGTCGCTCGAGCAGCTGCTGGCAGACCTGTCGATTCACCGCCTCGATCTCGTCCTGTCCGACCAGCCGATGCCGAACGGCCTCGGCCTCAAGGCCTACAACCACCGCCTGGGTGAGAGCGGCCTGTCGTTCTTCGCCCAGAAACTCAAGGCCGCAACGCTGAAGCGCAACTTCCCGCAGAGCCTCGACAACGCGCCCATGCTGTTGCCGTCGAAGAACTCGGCGCTCAGGCGACAGCTCGACGAGTGGTTCGAGCGTGGTGAGCTCTCGCCCGAGATCGTCGGTGAATTCGACGACAGCGCGCTCATGAAGGCCTTCGGCGAAGCGGGGACGGGCCTGTTCGCGGCGCCCACCGTCATCGAAAACGAGGTCTGCCGCATGTACCGCATGGGCGTCATTGGCCGCACGAGCGAGGTCCGCGAGAGCTTCTATGCGATTTCCCCAGAGCGGCGGCTGAAGCACGACGCGGTGGTGGCGATCACCAATCGCGCCCGCGAGGATCTGTTCGCGAATGGCAAGCAGCAGGAGGAACTCGAGGTCGTTTAGTTCGCGGCCGTCATCGCGACGGCAAGCACGGCGACCGGAGGCGCGGCTCTGCCGCGGTTTGCTCTCGCGGGCGTGCGCTGCGATGATGCCGCGCTCCTCCCTGCCCGCAAAAGTAAGAGATTCATCATGCGCCTCATCGCAGCTTTCCTGCTGCTGCCCGCCGTTGCGCTGGCAGCCGACCACGGGGACCCCACTGTCCTCAAAAATGTCGACGTCTTTCAACTGGAGGTCGCCGCCGACCCGCAGATCTCGCCTGACGGATCGCAAATCGTCTACGTTCGCCGCTCGATGGACATCATGTCGGATCGGCCCGTCTCGAACCTCTGGATCATCGATGCGAACGGCGGCAATCACCGCCCGCTGGAGTCCGGCGCGCGGTCCTTCAGTTCGCCGCGCTGGTCGCCCTCCGGCGATCGGCTGGCCTTCGTCACCGGTGTGGACGGTCGCGGCTCGCAGATTCATGTCCGCTGGATGGACACGGGACAGACCGCCATGCTGACGAACGTTCGCCAGTCGCCGTCATCGATGGCGTGGTCGCCGGACGGCCGCAGTATCGCCTTCAGTATGTTCGTCGAGAAAACACCGAGGCCGCTGGCGAAACCGCCGTCGAAGCCCGAAGGCGCGAAGTGGGCGCCACCGGTCAAGGTGATCGAGGAAATGCCCTACCGCGGCGACGGCGCAGGCTACCTCGACGTCGGCTACTCGCACATCTTTATCGTGTCCGCCGAGGGTGGCACGCCGCGCCAGCTGACGAGCGGCGATTACGACCACAACGGCGGTATCGCCTGGGCGCCGGACGGCAAGAGCATCGTCATAGCCGCCAACCGTCAGGAAGACGCCGACCACGACCCGGTCGAGTCGGAGCTCTGGTCCGTCGATATCGCCAGCGGCGAAATGACGCAGCTGACCGACCGCAACGGCCCGGATTTCAATCCGTCGATCTCCGCCGACGGTTCGAGGATCGTCTACATGGGCTTCGATGATCAGAAGCTCGGCTATCACTCATCGGACGTGTACGTCATGGAACGCGGCAACGGCTCCATCCGCAATCTCACAGCGGATTTCGATCGCGACATCGATGACGTCCAGTGGGCCGGCCGCAATTCGCTGCTGGTGTCCTACGACGATCGCGGCAAGAAGCATCTCGCCACGCTTTCGTTGAACGGCAACGTAAACTCGATAGCGGACGATGTCGGCGGCCTGTCGCTCGGCCGGCCTTATACGAGCGGCGGTTTCTCGGTCGCCGGCAACGGTGCATTCGCCTACACGGCGGGACAGCCTACCCGGCCTGCCGACGTCGGCGTCGGCCGCGGCGCGCGTGCAACACAGCGCATCACCGATCTCAACGAAGACGCCCTCGGCCATCGCGAACTCAGCGACATCGAGGAGATCACGTGGCAGTCATCGGTAGGCGACTACGAGATCCAGGGCTGGCTCGCGAAACCGCCGAACTTCGATCCCGACAAACAGTATCCGTTGATCCTCGAGATCCACGGCGGCCCCTTCGCCACGTACGGCCCGCAGTTCGCGGCCGAGATCCAGCTGTTCGCCGCGGCAGGCTACGTCGTGTTCTATGTGAACCCCCGCGGCTCGACGAGCTACGGCGACGCGTTCGCGCATGAGATCCACCATAACTACCCCAGCGAGGACTACGACGACCTGATGTCGGGCATCGATGCCGTCATCGACCTCGGCTACGTCGACCCCGATCGGCTCTTCGTAACGGGCGGCTCGGGTGGCGGCGTGCTGACCTCTTGGATCGTCGGCAAGACGGACCGCTTCCGTGCTGCCGTCGTCGCCAAACCGGTCATCAACTGGACGAGCTTCGTGCTCACCGCCGACGGCTCGCATTTCTTTGCGCGCTACTGGTTTGCCGACATGCCGTGGGACGATCCGGAGGCCTACTGGAACCGCTCGCCGCTATCGCTCGTCGGCAACGTAACGACGCCGACCGCGCTGCTGACGGGTGAGGCCGACTGGCGGACGCCGATTTCCGAATCCGAGCAGTACTACCAGGCTTTGAAGCTCAGGAAAATCGATACGGCGCTGATCCGCGTGCCCGAAGCATCGCACGGTATCGCGGCACGGCCTTCGCACCTGATCGCCAAGGTCGACAACATCCTTGCGTGGTTCGCCCGCTACGACGACCAGGAAGAGGACTAGAGATCGAGGTAGCGCTTCGCGGCCTCGAGCGCCGGGTCGCGGCCCTCGAGCCACGACTCGGCGGTTTCCGGCGCGGCGACGTCCGGCTCGATGCCGTCACGGTCTGGCAGTGAACCGGCATTCGCGATCACCGTACGCTGCGCCGGCACCCGGACCTTGATGCCGCTCGCCGGCAGCTCGAGGAAGAATATGATGCCGGCCGTCGCCCCTGTCGGAGCGCCGCCGGTCTTCTCGCCAACGAAGGTTGCCCGGCCGGCCGTCTCCAGGTTGGCGATCAGGTGCGTGAGGCCTGACGCGTTGCTCGAACTCGTCAGCAGTACCAGTTGGCCGTCAAACGCGTGTTCGGCCGGCTCGACTGGCCCCGCCGGCGCCCCCGCCTCCGCTGCAACGATCCGGTAGAAACCGTCACCGGCATCCTCGAACCACTCGGGGTCCGGGTCCAGTGCTTCCTGCTGCCATGTACTTAAGCGCGGCTTGATCGCCGGGTCGAGCGACCTGTAACGCGTCAGCTTCGCCTCGGCCTGCAGCAGCGGCTCCGTAATGATGTGACGCAGCAATGCCGTTTGCGCATCGTCCGAACCTCCACCGTTCTGGCGCAGGTCCAGGATCAGCTTGTCGCGCCCCTGGCGTTTGAGCTTCTCGAAGTAAGGCGCGAGATGCGCCATGGCGTCGACGGGCTCGCGGTAGTTAACGAAGGTGTCGACGGCGAGGTACGCGCCGTCGCGGCCGAGCGCTTTGTAACGGACAGAATCCACGAAGTTTCGCGAGTAGCGTTTCTGACCGATGATCGCCTCGTACTCGGTGTAGCCGACCCGGTCGACGAGCATGACCTCCTCTTTACCATCGGCGGTCGCGACCTGCAGCGACGCCTGCTCGTAGATGTCATACAGGTACGGGGCGAAGTGCTCGAGCGCGGGCCCCATAAACTCGGTCGACGATTCGATTTCATTGGGCTTCACATGGTCCGTTTCACCATCGACCGGGATGTACTTTTCGACCGCGGTAATCCATCGGCCGACCGGCCGGTTGTCGATGGCAGTGATTTCGTCGCCGCGGTCGAGATCGAGCCCTTTCGCTACCCGGTCGACATACATCCGGCCGTCGAACAGCCGGAAGCTGAACGGCAGGTACACGGGCTCACTCTTGCGCCGCTCCTCGAGGTCAGACGGCAGCTCCGCCTTGGTGTGATCGCAGCGTATCGCGGCCAGGATCTCCGACAGGTGCAGGTACAGCTCGCCCCGGTCGATCCCGTCTGCTGCACGCGACGCAAGCTCCGCCCAGTAGGCATCCAGCTTCTCGCGCGGCGTGTAGCGTTCGTAACCCGGATGAATCTGTTCGAGTGCCGCACGCGCAAGCGTTATGTCCGCAATCGCGTCCTCCGCTGACAGGATGTCGTCGGCATGGGCGAGAGAGGCCGGGACCGAAACGAGGAGAATGAGCAGGCGTAGCGCCGTATTTGGCATCGGGTTGTCCTTGTCTTCTTCAGCTTATCGAGACCATGGGCAGGACCCGACGTTCCCGAAACAAATGGTTACAGACAGCTGGCACTGTCGGCGGCAAGCTTCTCGTATGAGAAGTGCGTTCTTTTGGCTTTCGCTGCCGTTCGTTCTGCCCCAGGCCATCCGGGTCCGTCGAACTGCACCGAGATTTGCTGCCGCGTCCGGCCCCGACGAAGGTCGGATCGGTGCGGGTAGCCGCGTGCGCCTGCTCGCCATCGGCGACTCGATCGTTGCGGGTGTCGGTGCCCGCGAACTGACCCACGCCCTCGTCGGCCAGACCGCACTGTCGCTCTCCGAGCGCTACGACGTCGAGGTGCATTGGCGCGCGATCGGCAAGATCGGCATCAACGCACAGTCCTTCCTGGAGCGCTACCTGTCGAAGCTGCCGGACGAACAGCCCGACTATGTCGTAGTCTCGCTGGGCGTCAACGACGTTACCTCGCTCAAGACGACGCGCCAGTGGCGGCGGCATCTCTCCACCTTGTTTGCCGAACTCGCCGAACGCTACCCCGATACCCTCGTGGCGCTTGCCGGCGTACCGCCGCTCGCCGGGTTTCCGCTCCTGCCCGAGCCGCTCAGAACCCTGATAGCATCGCGTGGTGAAGTCTTCGACGCGATCGGCCGCGAGGTCGTCGAGAAGCATGACAATGCGATTCACGTCCCTGTCGACTTCGAGACGCTGCCGGAGCGGTTCGCGGACGATGGTTTTCATCCTTCGGAATCCAGCTACCAGATCTTCGGCCAGGTCATGGCCGACGCCATCAGCCGCCAGCGGCCGCCGACTTCTGAAACTGTCCCGGAGACGTTCCGGTCCATCGCTTGAACGCGCGCGCGAAGTTGCTCTGGTCGGAGAAACCGACCAGGAACGCGATTTGCGCCTGCGTGTGCTTCTGTTCCGCCAGGTAAGCCTCCGCCAGCGTTCGCCGCGTGTTTTCCAGCACGTCCCGGTAGCTCGTGCCCTCAGCACTCAGCTGGCGCTGCAGGGTGCTCGAACTGCGATGCAGCATCGAGGCGACAATATCCTGATCGACAGACCCTGACGGCAGCTTCTGCACAAGGATCTCGCGAACCTGGTGTGCGATCTTGCTCGTGTCGAGGCTGTCCCTGTAGCGCTCGGCGATTTGCGTCGTTGCGTCGACGACGTCCGGAATGGAGCCCGCGAGCGGCGCCTCCAGATCCTCGGCGCGGTAGTGAATTGCGTTGCGTTCCGCGTTGAAGTCAATCGGGCCGCCGACGAGACCCGCGTAAATGTCCGGATGATCGCCCGACCACATCAGCTCGAATTTGACCGGCATCACCGGCCGGCCGAGCGCGACCCGGCACATGATGTCGAGGGTCGCGATCGATGACTCGATGGAGAGCTGGCCAGGATGGTCGGCCGGGTTCGGATAAGTCTCGCTGAGAACGTAGATATCGCCCAGGTTTTCGAACTGGATATCCGTAATCCCGGAGTCGATGATGTCCTCGTAACGGATCAAAGAATTGATCGCATCGGCCAGCGTCGGGCTCGCCATCCACGCGTGCCCGAGCACGAAGTACTTGCCGGGCCCCGACCTGCGGCCCACTTTGATACCGAACGCCGGATCGCCGCCGCTGGCCTCGAACGCCAGGTCCCACATTTGCCGCACGACGCTGTTCGACTGCCGAGCGCCGGCGTCCGCCGGCCGCTCCGGATCGATGCCGAGTTGCCTGTAAACCGGCACCGGATCGACGCCGTACTCCCCGTTCAGGGTGTCCCCGATCAGGTAGACGACGTTGGCGAGCGATGACGGTTCGTTGAGCATGACACCCTAACTTAAACCCGGGGGCGGCCGTACGACAAGTGGTCGCGCCATTTAGGTGATTAACCGCTCTCTCAGCACTCGTGCTGCCGAATCGAGTGCCTCCCGACGCGCCAGTGCTTCCATCCGAAACCATCGCCGACCGCGCGCGGCAAAACGTGGAAATGCACGTGAGATCCACGAACGCGATTCAGTCGTCGTTTTGCGAGACCACGCTGGCTCCCGCCGCGCCCGCCAGGATCTTGCAAGAGATGCACGTTTTGCTCACGGCGGCAATTTGGCACGACGCCTGAGGCATAGGGCATAAATCGCGCCGCCCACGGACAAGAGCCGATTCAGCCCCATCCGTAGAGTAGCTCCCACGATTTGAGAGGAGCGCCACACGATGCAAGGCCTGAACCTGGAAACGAAACGCGAGCAACTCGCTCTCGAGACGATTGCGGACGTCTCGAAACACCTGTACGAACTCTTCAGTGCGGAGAACGGCGAGCTCGCGCATCTCGACCGCTGGACCGAGCGGCGAATCAGCGAAGAGAACCTCGCGAAGGTAGCGCTGGTCTTCGAGGCCGACGACGCCATCGAGCATTGCTACCAGAACCTGGTTCGCGAAATCGACACCGAAGCGGAGACAGGCATCTACCTCGCCAACCCGGCTGCCAATGCGGCGCAGCTTACGCGTCTCGCCGGCGAATCGGGCGTATCGGGCCGCCTCCATGAAAACATGCGGATCATCGCTCCGGTTGTGTTCAGAGACGCCTACGAGCACTCGAAGGAAGACCTTGACTTGGTCTGGGTCACCATCGAGGCGCGCTATGCGCGGGCTCACGCGGACGCGCAGGTTTCCGAGCTCACGATGGGACGCCTGCTCGGCAATGAAGACGCCGCGATGGACATGGCGGACGCGCTTCGCGCGCTGTTCTACGCGTTTCACGAACACAAGGCACGCAGCCGCAGCGGACTGCCGCGCAAGCTGGGTGACTCGGAGTGCCGGGAGCTGGCGACGATGGTCACCGAGCTCCTGAAGCGCTCGGGCAACTACAGCGAGCGCGTCGACTCTATCTGCAGCCGCGCCGGCACCGCCTGAACGAATCCCCCTGAAGCCGATGCCTGAGCACAGAGTGCCCTATCGGCATATCGCTTGGCGGGTCTCTCCGGAGACCCGTCTTTTTTATTCCTGTGGTCGGTAGGAGTAAACGCGCGAGGTCACACGCTGCTCTCCGAGCATGCCGCCAATCGTCAGCCAGGCATCGCCCAGCCGGACAAGGCCGCGGTGGTCCATCGTGGGCGTCCCGTCGATGCCGATTTCACGCCACCGATTTGCAACAACATCAAATTCGAATGCACCCGCCGCCGGTTCAGACTCCTTGCCGTTATAACCGATGCCGTCGTAGTTATAGGGATTCGCGCTGCCTCCGAGAAACAGTACGCCGCGCTCGTGGCCGGCAGCGGCCATACGGTATCGCGAAGCTCCCGGATGCGGCGGCACTGACCGCCAGTCGATCCTGCGGTTGTCGTCTGGATCGATAATCCCCTGAAAACAGCGATCCACGGCGGCAAAGTCCCGTCGCCGGTCCTTGTTGGCAACGACGGCGACGCCGTCACAGTAGACAATGGTATTGCCGCTGATTCCGCCGGCATGTCCGAAGACGGCCGGGCCCGGTGTCGGCGTCGCTTGCGCCCACGTGTCGGTCACCGTGTCGTATCGCTGCACGAGGTTAACGTTGCCAAGATCGTGCCAGCCGCTGACGAGGTATATGTAGCGATTCTCGAAGGTGACGGCGACAGCATCGTCAACGGGCACCGGCATATCTGCTCGACGTTCATAGACGCCCGTCGCCGGATCGAATGCGTGAACGAAAGGCGTGGATACCTCGGTGCCATCCTCGGCCACCGTGTAGCCACCGAAAACAAAGGCACGCCCGCCGGCGGACACGGCCACCGCCGCCAGCCGCCCGACATTGCCCGGCACAGGTTCTGCTTCGTGCCACTCCTGATCGCCGACGCTATAGACGAAGCTTCGGTCGAGGGTGTCGGAGTGGGTCTTGCCCTCCGCGAGGCCTGCGAAGCTGGCCAGAAAAACCCCTTCTTCGGTCGTCACGGCGACCACCGCATTATTCGATACGGGAATCGGCAGCGCCGGCAGGGACTCCGACTGGAACAGCGTATCGGCGTATCCACCGTGGGTGACGCCTAGCGTCATCAACAATATGTATGTGAACAGGGTCCGCATGAGCGATATCCGTATATTCAGGTATGCAGCGCGTCAGGCGCTGCCGCTAGAATACGCGCATGCCAGCTCCCAACGTAACCGCCTTCTTTGACAAGGCGACCTTCACCGTCACCTATGTCGTTGCCGATTCAGCAGCCGGCCGCGCCGCGATCATCGACCCTGTGCTCGACTACGACCCGGCGTCGGGACGGACCTCGACTAAGTCCGCGGATGCGGTGATCGCTCACGTTCACGACAACGATCTCTCGGTCGACTGGATCCTCGAGACGCATGTGCACGCCGATCACCTGACCGGGGCGCCGTATCTCCGCAGCGAGCTGGGCGGCAAGGTCGCAATTGGCCAGCGCGTTGCGAACGTGCAGGAGACGTTTCGCGGCGTCTTCAACCTCGACGATCTCGCGACCGATGGATCGCAGTTCGACGTACTGTTCGCGGACGGCGATTCCTTCACGATAGGGGACGTCGAGGGCCGTGTCATGGCGACGCCGGGGCACACGCCCGCCTGCATCACCTACGTCATCGGCGATGCCGCCTTTGTCGGCGACACGCTGTTCATGCCCGACTTTGGCACGGCGCGCACCGACTTCCCGGGCGGCTCGGCAAGCGAACTTTACGATTCGATTCGTTCGATCCTCGCGCTGCCCGAGGACACTCGCCTGTTCATGTGCCACGACTACAAGGCCCCGGGGCGCGACGAGTTCGCCTGGGAAACGACCGTCAGGGAACAGCGCGAAAAGAATATCCATATCAAGGACGGCGTCACGCGCGACGCGTTCGTGGAATTGCGCGAGGGGCGCGATAGCCAGCTCGGCATGCCGGCACTGATCCTGCCGTCGATCCAGGTCAATGTCCGGGCAGGCAGCCTGCCGGAAGCCGAGAACAACGGTATTCGCTACCTGAAGATCCCGCTCGACGCCGTCTAGGCCCAATGATCTCTCCGCTCGCACTGCCCGGCGCACTGGCGATCGGTATCAGCCTGGGGCTGCTCGGCTCGGGCGGCTCGATTCTCACCGTTCCCGTACTCGTCTACCTCGTAGGCCAGGACGAGAAGACGGCGATCGCAGGTTCGCTGTTCATCGTAGGCAGCATCGCCCTCGCCGGCAGCCTTCAGTACCTGCGCGGCAGGCTGATCGACTGGCGCAGCGTACTGACCTTTGGCGTACCCGGAATGGCCGGCACCTGGCTGGGTGCACTGGCGGCCGCCTTCGTACCCGGCATCGTTCAGCTTGCCCTGTTCGCACTCGTCATGCTGCTGGCCTCCTGGCTCATGCTGCGACCGGTCGACCTCGACAAGGCGACGGGGCAATCGCGAGCGTTGTGGAAAATCGCACTCGACGGCCTCACGGTCGGCGTCATCACGGGCCTTGTTGGCGTCGGTGGCGGCTTCCTGATCGTGCCGGCGCTCGTGCTGCTCGGCGGCTTGCGGATGCATACAGCGGTCGCGACGAGCCTCGTCATCATCGCGCTCAAATCGTACAGCGGCTTCTACAAGTACCTCGACGTGCTCGCGGGCGAGGGGCTGTCGCTCGACTGGTCGGTGCTCTGGACGATCACCGCCGTTGGCATCCTGGGCAGCGTCGCGGGCAGCTACTTCGCGCGGCGCGTGCCGCAGGATCGGCTAAAGCGATGGTTCGGCTGGTTCCTAATCGTCATGGGTGCCTATATTCTCTGGCGCTCGGCGCCGGAAATTGCCGCGCTGATACCGGAATGGAGTGCCTGATGAACCCACAAGCGATCAATGACTCGTTCGCCGTCAGCGGACAGATTTCTACCGAGGACCTGGCGGCAATATCCGCAGCCGGCTTTCGCGTGGTGATCTGCAACCGGCCCGACAACGAGGATTTCGGCCAGCCGTTGGCAGAGGACATCGCGGCGGCGTGCGAGGCACTCGACATGACATTTCACTTCCTGCCCTTCCATGGCTCGCTGTTGCCGCCCGGCCTGCCCGAGCAATTCGTTGAGGCCGTGCGCGCGGCGGACGGACCGGTGCTCGCCTACTGTCGCTCGGGACAGCGCAGCACGTATCTCTGGGCGAGCGTCCGCCACCTGCTCGGCTAGGAATCGGAAAGCTTCTGCCGAAAGCGCTGCATGCCCGCAATCCAGCGATCGTGATCGCTGGCCTTGCGCTCCACGTAGGTAGCGACCTGGGGGTGCGGCAGCACCAGGAAACGCTGCCCGCGGACGCTGTCGACAATGCAGTCGGCGACGACCTCCGGGCGCAGGATGCCGTCGACGTCATTGCCGCCGAAACCGCCGTCGAACGATTCCGAGTCGTCCTCGATGCCGATCATGCGGGTCGCAACCGCCTGCGGACAGACGACGGACACGCCGATGCCGTCTTCACCGTGCGTAATCGCCAGTGACTCCGCAAACGCCACGGCCGCGTGTTTCGTCGCCGAATACGCTGCATCTCCGATCTGGCTCAGCAGGCCGGCGGCCGATGCAACGTTGACGAAATAGCCGCCGCCGCGCTCGCGCATGCGGGGCACCAGTGCCCTTGCGGCGAATACGTGTGCCATGACGTTGATGCGCCAGCAGGCCTCCCAGCGGTCATCAACGCTGCCTATGCCGCCTCCTTTCGACGCAGCCTCGCCGTCGGCATCGCCGAAGCCGACGCCGGCATTCGATACGAAAAGGTCGATCGGGCCCTCGTCGCTCTCGACACCAGCTACCAGGTCGAGTATCGCCTGCTCGTCACCGACATTCACGGTGCGAGCTGAACCGCCGAGCTCGGCAGCAACCGACTGCGCGGCGTCCTCCTCGATATCGACCACGACCACGCGCTTGCCATCGGCCGCCAGCCGCCGGCAGGTCGCCCGGCCGATCCCGTGACCGCCGCCGGTCACCACGGCAATACGCATCGATTCGTAGTTCATGATTTCTCTCACAGTCGATCCTTGAGGCTGTAGTAAAGCATGCCGAGCACCATGCCCGGGTAACGAAACAGCGTGCCGCCGGGGAACGGCTTCGTTGGCAGGCCGGCGAAAACATCGAACTGCGCTGCCCTGCCGGCGATGGCCTCGGCGATCAGCTTGCCGGCGTAGTTTGCCGTCGAGATGCCGTGCCCCGAGTAGCCCTGCGCGAAATACAGGTTCGGCTCGAGTCGACCGAAGTGCGGCAAGCCGTTCGCCGTCACCGACAGCGTGCCGCCCCACGCGTAGTCGATCGCCACGTCGGCAAGCTGCGGGAACACCTTGAGCATGTATGGCCGTACGAAACCGGCGATGTCGGACGGGAACCCGACGCGATAGTTTTTGCCGCCGCCGAACAGCAATCGATGATCGTCGCTGAGTCGGAAGTAGTTGACGATGAAACGCGAGTCGTGGACACCGAAGCGGCCGCTGATCAGCGAGTATGCCCGCTCCTCGCCGAGCGGTTCTGTCGCGATCATGAAATTGTTGATCGGTATGATTCGGTCGGCGACGCGTGGCTCGAGCCTGCCGAGGTAGCCGTTGCAGGCGAGCACGACGAATGCCGCTTCAACGGAGCCGGCCGCGGTCGAGACCGTTGCCGGGTCGGACCGCGTGTAGCCGGTTACGCGTGAGCTCTCGTAGATTCGCACGCCGGCCTCGCGGGCCGCCGCGGCAATCCCGAGCGTGTACCGCAACGGATGAATCGTGGCCGCATTGGGGTCGAAGAAGCCCTCGAGAAAGTCATCGCTTGCGACCATTGCGCGAGTCCCTTCGCGGTCCAGCGCGTGGCAGTCAGGGTAGGCGTAGCGCTCGGCGAGCACATCCGCGTATTCAGCCGAGTACCCCAGGTAGCGTTTGCTGTGCACCCCGATGAGCTGGCCCTTCTGCAAATCGCAGTCGATCCCGTGGCGCGCAACGCGATCGCGGATCTCCTGCTTGGCGAGCTCGGCCATATCCCAGAGCAGGCGCGACTGGCGGTAGCCGAACAGTTCCTCGGTCTCGAGCACGTCCTTGCGCTGGCCGCTGCCGATCAGGCCGCCGCAGCGCCCGGACGCACCGAATCCGACACGCTCCGCCTCGAGCAACACGACGTCGAGGCCCAGTTCGGCGAGATTCAGTGCCGCAGACAAGCCCGTGAAGCCACCGCCGATGACGCAAACGTCTGCCTGCTCCTTACCATCCAGCGGCGGCAGCGACTCGACGCTGCCCGCCGTCGCCGTGTAGTAGCTCTCCGGGTATGCCACCTGTTGCTCCGTTACCAGCTGCGGCATTTTAAACATAAGCCACGACGCAGTTCGCCGACTCTGCCCGGTGCATCTGGCAGAGTAGGAAATGTCGATGCGTTGGGAGGGCGCAGATGGCGAAGACTGCATGGATTGCACTCATTGCCGCCGGACTCGGTGCGGCGCACTGCTGCTGTGCCGACGAAGCTGACGACACACCCATCGACACGTCCCCGCTTGCCACGTCGATAGACGAACTGCCTGATCGTTGGGCTTACACGGACTGGCGCCTGCTCGACGCCGTCGAGACCTCGATCTACGCCACGGACTGGGCACAGCCCGAGTTCGACGTGGACTTCGAGGACAACAGCACCCTCGCGCGACTGAAGCGCCTGAAGAGCGTTTCGCTGCTCACGCTTGCCGAGTCCGAAAAGTCGAGACTGTTCCTGGGCGTGAATGAGGACGGTTTCCTGGGGCTGCACTTCCGTGCCAGTCCCAAGGTCAGCAATGAACGTAGCGTCGAACTGGTCCGACTGCCCTACCTCGACGACGAAGAGGAAGACGAGGAACGCTGATCAGGCGTAGTTCCAGGCGTCCATCACGCTGAAGTCCCGCCAGGGGTCCTCGCCATGAAAGGCGCCGACATACTGAACCCTGTCTTCGCGAACGATCCACTCCATGCCGTGCTCGACCTCCCAGTCGCAGTTCAATTCCAGGTGGACGACGGGAACTCGAGAGTCCGTCAGATACGGAACCAACAACAGCACCGGATTGATGAGGTCGAGCACCGCTCGAGGCGTGTCGAAGCGTCGAGTCGGCTCGCCAATGTCCTCGAGGAATCCGTTGCAGTAGCGAATCGATGCTTCGCACAGCGCGTCGATAACTGAATCTTCCAGCGAGTTCAGGAGCATCACGCATTGGGATGCGTATTCCAGGTTGGATTCGTCGTCGATCAGCTTGATGTATCGATCGAAGAGCCCGAAGTAGCACTCACCTTCCGTGCCCGACCCGTAATAACCCGGGCCCAGGTTTCGTATCAGCTCCATAGTCCCGGTTAGTACCGTATATCGCTCGAGGTGAACTCCGTCGACACCTCGAAGTGCTCTCCGAGCGCCTGCCAGTCCTCGTAATCGATCTCGATTGCACCGCCGAGCTCGTCATAACTGACCAGCTTTTCGTCGAACGCGCTCAAGACCGCATTCAGAACGTGATCGTAGTGGGCAGCCATCTTCCTGAACGTGCCGCCTTCCGGGTCGCCGGCGAATACGCTGCCTGTTTCGAGGTCGACGTAGTAGTAGATGTCGCCGTTCTGGGTCACGACCGGGAACATCCCCTCCTCCCAGCCATACTCCGGCACCTCCGACCGGTGGTCCCGGAATCCCTCGTACACAGTGATCGCGAAGTCGAGGTCATAGAAAAACAGGAACGCGTTGAGGTTGGCGATACCGTTGTGCCACTCGTAGAGCGCGACGAGCTCGTCGGTCACCGGGATCGACGCATGCTCCAGCCTGGCGACGATTTGCTGCCGCTCGAGTCCCGGTGCCACGCGCGGCTCGTCATTCATCGCCAGCACGTTTGCCAGGACACGTTCGAGTTTGTCGAGGGTCGTCGCCATATCAGATGGACGCCTGCAGCTGCATCTTGCTGCCGTCGAAGAAGCGACCATAACGAAGCGGCTCGAGATCCATGCCGGTGTCCGTATTCGTCAGCATGCCGGCAATCGCCTTGCCCGCGCCCGGCCCGATACCGAAGCCGTGGCCGCTAAACCCGGTCGCGACATGAAAACCCGGAATCGACGCTATCTCGTCGATGACCGGCACGATGTCGGGCGTCGATTCGATCATGCCGGCCCACGACTCGGCGAAAGCGACGTCGGCGAGCGCCGGAAACAGCTCCGCCAGGTCCTTGCGAATGCGCTTCACGGTGTGCTCGTTTGCCGGCGGATCGAGAACCCGGGTCTTCTCGAACGGAGAGACCGCATCGAGCGCCCAGGTCTTCGGCGCAGCCAGTTCCTCGAAGAACGGCTTGCCCAACGACAGCTTGACGATGTCGAGCTGTTCCAGGACTGCGGGCAAAAACTTGAAGAACCAGCGAAACGATGACGGCGTGATCGGGTGATCCAGCACGGCGCCGTGCGCGACCGTGTAGCCGCCGTCCTGTCGCCGGCGAATGCCGATGCGCTCATCGAACACGTTGCCGGGGAAGAGCTCGTCCGCCGGTCCCGTGCGCACGACCGTGCCGCGAACCTTGAGCTGCGGCAGCGGGATACC
>JASJBG010000097.1 GCA_030066625.1 Woeseiaceae bacterium | reverse complement strand
CAAAAAATCCAGCGAGTTAGGCGCAGTTCGACGAGTGTGACTTCGATCACAAAATGCGCTTTCCTGGGAAAGCAAAACGAGTCATAAAAACTTCTGCTCGCCGTTGTCGAATACGAGACGAAAAAGATGCTTTGCGAATGACGCCGGGTGTCACATGAACGCTGTTTAGTCGCGTTCGGTAAACACGCGATAAAGCGGTATATCCCAAGGATTTGGCCGGATTTCCTCGACTTTTTGGCACTCGAACGCGAGCCCCAAGAGTCTCGGTCTTTTCAGTGACGCCGAGTTTTTTTGGTACGCAAAGGCACGATCGTAATAGCCGCCACCCATGCCGATTCGATGCCCTGCATCGTCGAACGCAACAGTTGGTGCGATACAAACGTCAAGTTTGCGTGTTTCAATTTGCGCATCACCTGACGGTTGCCAGATGCCGAATCGATTTTTCGTAAGGCGGGTATTTGGTGTGACCTCCACGAACGCGAGCGCGTGTCGTGGAAGTATGACCGGCGCGAAGATACGTTTGCGTGTGCGCCACGCTCGTTCGAAGACCGCAGCCGTATCGACTTCGTCATCGGCCGACAGGTAACAGGCGATGTTGCGTGCTTTGTAAAAGTGCGCCGAGCGCAGAAACGCGCGTGTGATTGTTGCGGAGTGCGAATGACGCTCGGTGGCGGCCAATGCCCGCCGTGCGGCAAGCGCGGATGCGCGCAATGTGGCGTTGGAGTCATCGGTCATCTGCAATCGCGCGCTGGGAGAAGGAGACGCCTCCCGCCTGTGCCGTTACCGAGCCGTCGCTCTCGAACCGGAGCAACAGGTGGGGTCAGCCGTGGCCGCAACAGGCTTACCGGAACGTCCGGCCCTGCTCAAATGCTGCCGACAGTGCACGACCCCGAGGTGGTAATTTAGGGTCGAAAGGTATCCAGGTCGGTATCGAACACTGCAGGAGGCGTCAATTCGGGCGCCGCGTCAGAGGTTCATTGGCTGGGTACCGCCCAGCGCGGACTCGACGCGGTCAGAAATAGACTTGAGGCGATCGCTGATATCGCCTTCAATTTCCTTGTCGCGCGCCTGGGCGTGCAACAGGTCGTTGGCCATGTTCAGCGCGGCCATGACGGCGATGCGGTCGAGGCCAACAATGCGTCCGCTGTCGCGGATTTCGCGCATCTTGGCGTTCAGCACCTCCGCGGAATCGAGCAGGTCGGTGCGTTCGCTTGCCGGGCAGGCGACCTGGTATTCCTTGTCCAGGATCCGCACGCTGACCATCGCTTGTGATTCGCTCATCTAGGTTCCTTGCTCCATTGCTTTGAGACGGCCGATCATGGCCTCGACACGGGCGCGAACCTGCTCATTCTTCTGCAGCAGATTGGCGCGCTCGGCCGTCAGTACATCCTGGCGCTGTTTCAATGAGCGATTCTCGTCCTGAAGTTGATCGCAGACGCGGACGAGCGCGTCGACTCGTTGCTCGAGCCGCTTCAGTTCGTGCTCGAAAACGCTGTTGATATTGTCAGCCATGAATCCAATATAGACACGCATACCGGCAGAATCAATCGCCAAAACACGGTATCCATGGGATCATTGGCGATTGCGGGTGCGAGGCAACATAAGCTTAATGACGGCCGAAATCGACCACGATGTTTTCAACGATGTGCTGAAGCGCTGCGGCGCCAACTGGGACGCTGCGCAGTCGCACGGCGCCCTGTCGGGACGCCTCGCCGTGACCGGCGCGTCCGGCATGGAGGACATTTTTCAGGCCGTGCTCGACGGAACAGATGCGGCAAACGCGCTCCGCCGCGAGTGCGAAGACATGCTGCAGTCACTCTCTGCACTGACCCACAAGCAGCTGTCGGAGCGGCAGTCCGGTTTCGCGCCGCTACTGCCCGATGACGACGACAGCGCCGAGCGGCGAACCGAGGCGCTCGCCCACTGGAGCGAAGGCTACCTGCACGGACTCGTGTCTGTCCGCCACGATGACGCCTTGAAGGCCCGGCTGGCGGCTGAGCCAATCGCCGACATCATCAAGGATCTGCTCGAGATTACTCGCGCGGTCGTCGACGAGGAGGACGACGCGGAGGATAGCGAAGCCGCGTATGCCGAGATCGTCGAGTACCTGCGCGTTGCCGCACAGCTGGTGTACGAGGAGCTGGCCGACCTGAGGCCGGAACGCACGCAGTGAAGCCCGAGGAGTTCGAGAAGCGCCGCCAGCAGCTAATGCGGATGGTCGGCCAGGACGGCATCGCGATCCTGCCGTCGGCGCCCGTGCGCATGCGCAGCCGCGACGTCGAATACCGCTATCGTCAGGACAGCGACTTCTATTACCTGAGCGGATTTGCCGAGCCCGACGCTGTGCTGGTGCTCGTGCCTGGTCGGACGAACGGCGAGTACCTGTTGTTCTGCCGCGAACGTGACCGGGAGAAAGAGCTATGGGACGGCACCCGCGCCGGTCCCGAGGGCGCCGTGGAAATCCACGGTGCTGATGACGCCTTTCCGATTGACGACATCGACGACATCCTGCCCGGCATCATCGAGTCGTGCACCCGCGTGTACTACACGATGGGCATGTACAGCGACTTCGATACACGCATTGCCGAGTGGATCAACTCGCTGCGCCTGCGTGAGTCGAAAGGCGTCCACACGCCGCAGGAGTTTGTCGCGCTCGATCACCTGCTGCACGACATGCGCCTGTACAAGAGCCGCGCGGAGGTCAAGGCGATGCGCAAGGCGGCGAAGGTTGCGGTACAGGCGCACGAACGCGCCATGAAGACCGTGCGCCCGGGGATGATGGAGTTCGAGGTCGAGGCCGAGTTTCGTTACGAATTCCGGCGCAACAACGCCTGGGTGTCGTATAGCCCCATCGTCGGTTCCGGCGGCAACACCTGCACGCTGCACTACGTTGACAATAACCACGAGCTCAAGGACGGTGACCTGCTACTCATCGACGCGGGTTGCGAAGTCGACTACTACGCTTCCGACATCACCCGAACGATGCCCGTGAACGGGCGCTTCTCACCGGAGCAGAAAGCGATCTACGAAATCGTGCTCGAGGCGCAGCTCGCGGCGATCGACCGCACGCGCCGGGACGTCGCCTGGAACGAGCCGCACGACGCGGCGGTCGAAGTGATCACGAAGGGGCTAAAGCAGCTCGGGCTGCTCGAGGGTTCGACCGCGAAGCTCATCGAGGACGAGGCATACCGCCGCTTCTTCATGCACCGCACGGGCCACTGGCTCGGCATGGACGTGCACGACGTCGGCGACTACAAAGTCGGCGACCAGTGGCGGCTGCTGGAGCCCGGCATGGTCACGACGGTGGAGCCGGGTGTCTACATACCGAACGAAAGCGACATCCCGGCGAAGTTCCGCAACATCGGCGTCCGCATCGAAGACGACGTGCTGGTCACGGCGGACGGCCCGGATGTACTCAGCAAGGGGCTGGCGAAGCTGCCTGCCGAGATCGAAGCGCTCATGGGGGCCGCATGAGCAAATCCACGTCCTATGATGTGATCATCGCCGGCGGCGGCATGATCGGCACAAGCCTTGCGCTTGCGCTTGCACCGCTCGGGCTTCGCGTTGCGGTAGTCGAGGCCGTGGCCCGTGCGGAATCGGCGCAGCCGAGTTTCGACGATCGTTCCACGGCCTTGTCGCGTAGCACGCAGCGCATGTTCGAGGCGATGGGGCTCTGGCCGGACATCGTCGCGGCATCGACACCGATCCGCCACATCCACGTTTCCGACCAGGGCCGCTTCGGGTTCTCGCATATCGATGCCGAGGAGCAGAACGTCGAGGCGCTCGGTTACGTTGTTATCAATCGCGTGCTCGGCAGCGTGCTGCAGACAGCGCTCGATGACTGCGAGACCGTCGACGTGCTGTGCCCGGCGCGCATCAGGGATATCGAACTTGGCGAGACGCGAGCGACGGCATTTGTCGAAACGGACGCCGGTGACTCGATGACGCTGGACGCACACCTTCTGGTGGCCGCCGACGGCGCCAGGTCGTCGATACGCGACAAGATGGGAATCACGGCAGAGCAGGTGCGCTACGGCCAGCACGCCGTGATCGGCAACCTCGAGACCGAGAAACCGATCGACGGCGTCGCGTATGAGCGCTTCACCGAGCACGGACCGCTGGCGATGCTGCCGATGACCGGCGGGCGAACGGCTTTCGTCCTGACCGTGAGCGAAGCCGATGCCGAACGCGTGATGGCGCTCGACGATTCGGCGTTCCTCGCCGAGCTGCAGGCCGCCTTCGGCTATCGGCTCGGCGAACTCTCGAGGGTTGGCAAACGCGCTGCCTACCCGCTGGTGCTTAGCAAGGCCATGCGGCTCACCGCGAGTCGCAGCGTGCTGGTCGGCAATTCCGCGCACGGCCTGCATCCGGTCGCAGCGCAGGGATTCAATCTCGGCATGCGCGATGTCGCCGCATTATGCGACTGCATCGCCGATGCGCTCGCCGCCGGACCGGAGTCGATCGGTAACCCGGACGTGCTGGATCACTATGCCGAGTGGCGACGCAGCGATCAGAAGAAGCTGGTTGGCTTCACCGACGGTCTCGTCAAGCTGTTTGGCTCGAGCCGCGGGGTAACGCGCGCACTGCGCAATGCCGGCATGCTCGCGTTCGACCTCGTCCCCGGCGTGCGCGGCGAATTCGCGCGCCACACGATGGGGCTCGCGGGCCGCCTTCCAAGGCTCTCGCGCGGAGTGCCGCTGGCATGAAGCGGCCGCTCGCAGTAGTCATTGTCGGCGGCGGCATGACGGGGCTGGCGGCAGCCGCCCGCCTCGCGAGGGGCGCGCATGCCGCCGCGCTGCGCATCACCCTGGTCGACGCTGCGGCACGCCCCGTGTTCGATGCACGCGACGACGTGCACTTGCGCGTGTCGGCGGTGTCGCTGGGTTCGGCATCTCTGCTGGATTGCATCGGCGCGTGGCCGATCGTCGAACAGGAGCGGTACTGCCCGTACGATCACATGCGCGTCTGGGACGCGGCCGACGTACCCGACGGGCCGTCTACGCTGCGCTTCGATGCGGACGAATTCGCGACCTCGCACCTCGGCAGCATCGTCGAGAACGTATTGGTCCAGCACGCGCTGCTCGAGGTACTCAGGGACACGGACGTCGAACTCAGGTTCTCGACCCGTATCGAGTCCATCGTGGCCGCTGACAACGGTCACCGCATCGAGCTCGACGACGGCAACGCACTGCAGGCAGACCTCGTCATCGCCGCCGACGGCGGACGTTCGCGCGTTCGTGAGGCGCTCGGCATCGACGTCAAGAGCCTGGCTTACGACCAGGCCGCCTTCGTCACGCACGTTCGCCCGGAGCGACCCCACGCCGCCACTGCGTGGCAACGGTTCCTGCCGGACGGTCCGCTGGGCCTGCTGCCCCTCGCCGACGGCCGCCTGTCGATCGTCTGGTCGACGACCAATGAGAAGGCCCGGGCCGCCCTCGACGCGGACGATGCCGGGCTCGGCGCCATGCTGACGGCTGCATCGGATCGCGTGCTCGGTGAGCTCGTGCCGGCCGGTGAACGCGGCTCGTTTCCGCTCTTGGCACAGCACGCGAATGAATACGTTCGTCACGGCGTGGCGCTGATCGGTGATGCGGCACATACAATTCATCCGCTGGCCGGGCAGGGCGCAAATCTCGGATTCGCCGACGTCGGCGAGCTCGCGAACGTGATCGAAGCAGCGCTCGCGGCGGGTGAATATCCCGCGGATCGTCCCGTGCTGCGCCGCTACGAACGGGCCCGGCGCGGCGAGAATGCCGTCGTCATGCATGCGATGACTGGCCTCAATCGCCTGTTTGCTTCAGACTCTCAAGCACTCGGCAAACTACGCCGCGCGGGGATGCAGCTGTTCAACGCGAGCGGCCCGATAAGAAAACGCGTCGTCGGCGTAGCGCTGGGCTCCGGCCGCTAAAAGACGCGAGCCGCGGGCACGGCGCGAGAGGCCGTGGGGGGACAATGAAGCAACGTTACGTCTACCTGCTAGCGATCCTGCTGACGATCGTCGGGATGTCGATCTTCGCCTACAAGTGGCGAGTGCTCGGCTTTCCGCTCACGGCCGACCAGGAAACGCCGGTCTGGACCATAGAGTCGACCGTGCACTTCGACAGCGGCCCCGGTTCGATCAAGGTCAACCTGCTGGTACCGACGCTGACGCCCGGTTTCCGCGTGCTCAACGATAACCAGGTCTCCCGCGGCTACGGATTCAGCCTCAACTACGGTGCGGGCGGCCGCGAGGCCCAGTGGGCCGTGCGCCGCGCCGACGGCGCGCAGACGATCTACTACCGGGTGTCCGTTTTCGAGGATCCTTCCGCCGACCAGTCGGATACGACGCCGCCGTTTCCGCCGGCACCGGTCATCAACGAGCCCTTCAGGACCGCCGTGGATGTGCTGGTCTCCGACGTCGACGAGCAGTCGGCCGACGTCCCGTCGTTCACGACCCTGCTGCTCAGGCGCATGAACGACCCGTCGCCGGATCCGAACGTCGAACTGCTGATGTCCGAGGTTGAGTCGAGCAGTGACTACGTCAGCACGTTGACCATGCTGCTCGCGTCCAATCGTATCCCGGCGCGCGCCGTGCACGGCTTCCCGCTCGGCGGCCGGCAGCGTCGCGCGGAGCCGGTGACCTGGCTCGAGGTACACGACGGCGACCGCTGGCGCTATTTCAATCCGGCGACCGGCGAGGAGAACCTGCCTGATCGCTTCCTGGTGTGGTGGCGCGGCGACGAGTCGCTGATTCGCGTCGAGGGCGGCAGCAACGTGGAGGTCGACTTCGCCATCCAGGAAAACCACGTCGACGCGGTATCGATCGCCAAGACGCAGGCCGCGCAGGCGGGAACCCGGGTCTTCGACCTTTCTCTTTATGACCTGCCGATCCAGACCCAAGCCGTGTACAGCGTGCTGCTCATGATCCCGATCGGCGCGCTGGTCATGGTCGTCATGCGCAACATCATCGGCATCGATGCGTTCGGCACCTTCATGCCGGTGCTCATCGCGCTCGCGTTTCGCGAGACGCAGCTGCTTTGGGGTCTGCTGTTGTTTACCTTGCTCGTCGCGCTCGGCCTGTCGATACGCTTCCTGCTGGAGCGATTGCGATTATTGCTCGTGCCGAGGCTCGGTGCGGTGCTGATCGTTGTCGTCATGCTGATGCTGCTCATCAGCCTGGTTGCGAACGAACTCGGCATGGAGACGGGTCTCTCCGTCGCGCTGTTCCCGATGGTGATCATCGCAATGACCATCGAACGCATGTCGGTCGTCTGGGAAGAGCGTGGCATGGGCGACGCGATGCGTGCCGGCTTCGGCAGCCTGGTGGTGGCGGTGCTCGCCTACATCGCGATGGGTATGGCCTGGCTCGAGCACCTGATCTTCACGTTTCCCGAGCTGCTGCTCGTGATCCTGTCGATCGTGCTGCTGATGGGCCGCTATACGGGCTACCGGCTTCTCGAACTGACGCGCTTCAAGGCGCTTGCCGGGGGCGGTTGATCGGTGTTCGCGACGGCGAAGAAACTGCGCGAAGCCGGCGTACTCGGCCTCAACGAGCGCAACGCCGAGTTCATCATGCGCCTGAACCCGCGGCGCCTGTACCCACGCGTCGACGACAAGGTGCTGACCAAGGAGCTCGCCATCAAGGCCGGCATGGCGGTGCCCGACCTGTACGGCGTCATACGCAACCAACGCGAAGTACGGACCTTCGAGGACATCGTCGAAAGCCGCGAGAGCTTCGTCGTCAAGCCGGCGCAGGGTAGCGGCGGCGACGGCATCCTCGTCATTGCCGGCCGCAGCCAGCGCAAGCGCGACAGCTTCCGGCTCGCGAGCGGAGTGCTGATCTCGACCGCCGAGATCGAGCACCATCTTTCGAACATCGTCGGTGGCCAGTACTCGCTGAGCGGTAACCCCGACAAGGCGCTGATCGAGTATTGCGTGCGCTTCGACCCGACCTTCGCCGAAGTCAGCTACCAGGGCGTGCCCGACGTGCGCATCATCGTGTACCGCGGCTACCCGGCGATGGCGATGGTGCGCCTGCCGACGCGCGCCTCCGACGGCAAAGCCAACCTGCACCAGGGGGCTGTTGGCGCCGGCGTCGACATGAGCACGGGCCAGACGCTCACTGGCGTACTCGATAACGACGTCGTCGACGAGCACCCGGATACCGGCGCGCTGATCGCTGGCCTGAACATTCCGCAGTGGGACTTCATCCTCGAGTCGGCAGCGCGCGGCTACGAAGTGACCGAGCTCGGTTACCTCGGGGTCGACATCGTGATCGACCGCGACCGCGGCCCGCTGATCCTCGAGATGAATGCGCGGCCCGGACTCAACATCCAGATTGCCAATCGCACGGGTCTTGCCTCGCGCGTACGTCGTATCGATGAGTTGCACGATGCCGATGCCAGTCCCGAAGAACGGGCGGCGACGGCGCGCCGCGAGTTTCCTGCAGAGCACGGCGACGTATCCGGCCAAAACCTGGCCCTGCTATAGTCAATGAATACGACCAACCAAGAACGGTGAGCGACATGCAGATTCGAATCCTGGTACTGACCTGCCTTTCCGTATTGCTGCCAGCCACGGCGTTCGCGCAGGACGCGGACAATTACAGCTGCACCTACGGCGATCTGACGCGACGCGTCGAGATCGTCCGCGAGCCCGGCGTTGCCGTGCCCTGCGAGGTTCACTATTACAAGGACTCCGAGGCGCCCGGCGAACAGCAGGTGCTCTGGCGTGCGCTTAGCGAGGCCGGCTACTGCGAGGCGAGGGCACAAGAGTTCGTCACGAAACTCGAAGGCTGGGGCTGGAGCTGCGGCGGCGATGCCGCGCCGGCGGCCGAACCGGAGCCCGCCGAGGCGGAGGACGAGATGCTCGGCGACGTCGAGGAGCCCGAGTCCGAAGGCTAGAGCCCGGCCGGGTTTAGCCGGCGATGTCGCGAACCGCCTCTGCCAGTGCGTCGCCGTCCTCCGCGAGACGGTAGCCGATTCTCTGAAACGGCTTGTTGAGCGTCAGTATTCGGGTCAGGTCGATGGGTGTGGCAATCAGTACGAGGTCACATTCAACCGCGTTGATGGTCGCCTCGAGATCCCGTATCTGCTCGGCCCCGTAGCCCATGGCCGGTAGCAGGGGCCCCGTGTCCGGGTACTGCTCGAACGTCCTCGCGATTTCGCCAACCGCCCATGGACGAGGGTCGACGATCTCTGCGGCGCCGTTCTGCCGTGCGGCCAGCACCGCCGCGCCGAACGGCATCCCGCCGTGGGTCGTCGTCGGCCCATCTTCGACGGCCAGCACCCGCTTGCCGGCAATCGCTGCGGGGTCCGGAATATCCAGTGGTGAGGAGGCCCTGACGACGATCGCGTCCGGGTTGACGGTCGCAAGGTTTGCGATGACCGTCTCGATACTGGTCTCGTCGGCCGAATCAGTCTTGTTGAGCAGGACGAGGTCTGCACGTTCGAAATTCACCGTTCCGGGGAAGTACTCGAATTCGTGACCAGCGCGGTGCGGGTCGGCAACCGTGATCCAGAGGTCTGGTTCGAAGAAGGGCGTATCGTTGTTGCCGCCATCCCAGACGATCACCTCGGCTTCGCGCTCCGCTTCGGCGAGTATCGCTGCGTAATCGATACCGGCGTAGACGACGATACCATTGCGCAGATGCGGCTCGTATTCCTCACGTTCCTCGATCGTGCATTCATGGCGGTCGAGATCTTCCATCGACGCAAATCGCTGTACGGCCTGCTTCGCGAGATCGCCGTAAGGCATGGGGTGACGGACGACCACCGTCTTCTTGCCGAGATCCCGCAGCACGTGCGTGGCGCGACGCGAGGTCTGGCTCTTGCCGCATCCGGTGCGTATGGCACATATCGCGATGACGGGTTTCGATGACGGCAGCATCGTCGCCATGATGTCGAAGGTCGAAAACGAGACGCCTCGCCCTTCGACGCGCCGCCGGCGCTCGTCGACGTAGTCGCTGCTCACGTCCGAGTAGGCAAAGACGACTTCGTCGACGCTGTGCTCGTCAATGAGGAGGTCGAGCTCATCCTCATGATGAATCGGAATACCCTCGGGGTATCGAGAGCCCGCCAGTGTGCCGGGATAGCGACGGTCGTGAACGTTCGGAATCTGCGCTGCCGTGAACGCGGCAACGTGAAAGCGGTCGTTGTCGCGATAGCAGCAGTTGAAGACGTGAAAGTCGCGTCCTGCAGCGCCCATGATGATGACTGTTCGACTCATGTGACTATCGTATCCGCATCTCGGCCCTGATGCGCCTAGAGCTGCGCCTGGACCCATGCATCCATGCGCTGTTCGAGGACGTCAAGGGGCAGGGCGCCCGCGCCGAGCAGGTGGTCATGGAACGCGCGAATGTCGAAATCCTCACCGAGCGCAGCCTCGGCATTCTTGCGAATGGCGAGAATCCTGAGCTGGCCGACCTTGTAGGCGAGCGCCTGGCCCGGGTTGCCGATGTAGCGATCGATCTCGTTGACGATGTCGTGCTCGGTCTTGGCCGCATTGGCCTTGAAGAAGTCGATGGCCTGTTCACGCGTCCAGCCCTTGTAGTGCATGCCCGTATCGACGACGAGGCGCACTGCGCGCCACATCTCGTAGGTCAGCGCGCCGAAGCGGGAGTAGGGATCCTTGTACAGTCCCAGCTCGGGTCCGAGGCTCTCGCTGTAGAGGCCCCAGCCTTCGACAAAAGCCGTGAAGCCGGAGAAGCGGCGGAAGTTCGGCATCTCGCCGAGTTCCTGCTGCAGTGCGAGCTGCAGGTGGTGGCCCGGCATCGCCTCGTGCACGGAAAGTACCTCGATCTCGTACTTCGGCCGCACCTCGGGCCGGTACAGGTTCACCCAGTAGATGCCCGCGCGGCTGCCGTCAGCGGCCGGGCGCGAGTAATACGCGGTCGTCGTGTCCGGCGCCGTCGCGGCCGGGATCGGTTTTACGCCGTACGGCATGCGCGGCAGCTTGCCGAACAGCTTCACGAGTTCGGGATCGATGCGCTTGCTGGTCGCGAGATAGGCCTGGTAGAGGTCCTCGGGATTGTCGTAGTAGAACTGCGGGTCGGTGCGCAGGAATTCGAGGAACGCGGCGAAGTCTCCTTCAAACTCCACCTCGTCGATGATGAGCTGCATTTCGTCGCGGATTCGCTTGACCTCGTCCAGGCCGAGACGATGCACCTCGTCGGGCGTCATCGCCGTCGTGGTGAAGCTCTTCGTCAGGAACTCGTACCATTCGCTGCCGTTCGGCAGCTCGGACAGGCCGACACTCTGGCGGCTTGCTGGCAGGTAGGTGTCCTCGAAATAGCGCGCGAGCCGCCGGTAGGCCGGAACGACCGTTTCCTCGATGGTGTCCACGGCTGCGGCCTGCAGGCGCTCCCTGTCCGCGTCGTTGAACGAGGCCGGCAGATCGTCGAAGAACTCGTAGAACGGGCTCTCGGTGCCGGTCTCGACGAGCTGCGTCGCAATCTGGTCGGGGATGCGTTGCATGAGCACGGCCGGCGGCATGATGCCGTCCTTGCGGCCCTGTTCCGCGCGCGCAATCGTCTGTTCGATCACGGTGTCGATCGAGGCCATACGCGCGAGCCAGTCTTCGTAGTCCTCGACGGTCGCCTGCGGGATGCTGCGCGTACGGTCGTCCAGCGTCTGCACGCCGCCGCGGTGGCTGAACGGCAGCAGGTAGCCCTTGAACTTGAACCGGTCGACATCGTCCTGCAGGTCACGCCGGAACAGTTCGTAGTTGAGCTGGTCTCCCTCCGACAGCTCGGCGCGCGGAATGGCGTACAGCCGGGAAAGGAAGTCGCGCGCCGCGGCCTGGCGTGCCTGGATAGCGTCCAGGCTCTGGTCCGGCCACTGGTCGTTGGCACGGCGGTCGCCCAGGTAGGACGCGAACGTCGGGAACTGGTCGAGGCGATACTCCCAGACCTCGTCGAGCAGGGCGTTGAAGTCGCTCGTGGCGTCGGCCAAGACCGTTGACGTGGCGAAAAGGGCGACAAGCAAGGTGGTGAAGCGGGTCATGCAGGCCTCCGGGCAGCAGGCGAGTGTCTTTGACGGATCGGCGATTGTCGCGACGAGCGTGGCATCCCGCAAGCCGAGAGGCTATCATTCCGGCACTAATCGATAGCGTGCGCAGAAGAGACCCCGTTCAAACGGGGCGCCGAAGGCGCAACTCGCCCGGAAACGCTCAGGCAAATGGACTGCGTACGCTGATTAGCTCTGGAGAGCGGTCGAGAATCGGCCCACCGAAGGGGTATGCGGCGGCAAGCCGTTGATCTCTCAGGTACAAGAGGACAGAGGGGCGGCAGACCGGGCGGTCTGCCGCCTTTTGTGTTTTGAGCCTCTGGAGTCCGTATGGGACTGAAAACGCCTTTGCATGACAAACACCTCGAAGCCGGCGCCCGCGTCGTCGACTTCGGCGGCTGGGACATGCCCGTCAATTACGGCTCGCAGAAAGAGGAACACCACGCCGTGCGTCGCCACGCCGGTGTCTTCGACGTTTCGCACATGACCATCGTCGACCTCGAGGGTGACCGCTGCCAGGACTTCCTCCGCTACCTGCTTGCGAACGACGTCGCCAGGGTCACCGAGCCCGGCAAAGCGATGTACACGTGCATGCTCAACGAGCAGGGCGGGGTCATCGACGACCTGATCGTGTACTTCTTCGAGCCGACCAGTTACCGGCTCGTCGTCAATGCCGCGACTCGCGAGAAAGATCTTGCCTGGATCGTGAAGCACGCCGAGGCCTTCGACGTCGACGTCCGCGAGCGTGCCGAGCTGGCGATGCTCGCCGTGCAGGGGCCGAAAGCGCGCGATCTCGCGGCGCCGCTCGTCGACAGCCAGTACCGTGAACAGGCGCTTGCGCTCAAGCCGTTCACGTCCCTCGAGGCAGGCAGCCTGTTTGTCGCCCGCACGGGCTATACCGGCGAGGACGGCTGGGAGATCGTGCTGCCGGCCGCTGATGCGCCGGCGGCCTGGGATCGGCTGCTGGCCGCGGGCGTACAGCCCTGCGGGCTCGGCGCGCGCGATACGCTGCGTCTCGAAGCGGCGATGAACCTGTACGGTAACGACATGGACGACGAAGTGTCGCCGCTCGATGCCGGCCTCGGCTGGACGGTCGCGTGGGAGCCTGCGGATCGAGACTTCATTGGCCGCGAGCCGCTCGAGGCACGCCGCGAACGCGGCGGCCCGCGTTTCGTTGGCCTCGTCCTCGAGGACAAGGGCGTCCTGCGCAGCCACCAGCGCATCGTCGTCGAGGGACTCGGCGACGGCGAGATTACCTCGGGCGGCTTTTCGCCCACCATCGAGCGCTCGATCGCGCTCGCGCGGGTGCCGGCCGGCGACTATGAGCACGCCAAGGTCGACATCCGCGGTGCATTGAAAGACGTACGCATCGTCAAGACGCCGTTCGTTCGCAACGGACAGATCCGCATCGACGTGTAGCGCTCAAGACGAAGAGAAAACGGGAGAGACCAATGAGTGATTTGCCTGGAGACCTGCAGTACACGAAGGAACATGAGTGGCTGCGCCGCGAAGATGACGGCAGCGTGACCGTCGGCATTACCGACCACGCACAGTCTGCCCTCGGCGATCTCGTCTATGTCGAGCTGCCCGAGGAAGGCCAGGAACTCGAACTCGACGGCGAGATGGCCGTCGTCGAGTCTGTCAAGGCGGCATCGGACGTTTACGCGCCGATTGCCGGCACCGTCGTCGCCGTCAATGAAGAGCTCGGCGACGACCCGGAGAAAATCAACTCCGACCCGTACGGCGACGGCTGGATTGTCCGGATGCAGCCTGCCGACGGCGCGGACGATTCCGCGCTGATGTCACCGGACGACTACCAGGCGCTGCTCGACGAGCTCGACGCCTGATTCGATACACCCAAGCGAGAGGCACCATGCCGTTTATTCCGCACACCAAGAAAGACATCGCCGAGATGCTCGAAACGATCGGCGCAGCGTCGATCGAAGAGCTCTTTGACGAGATCCCCGAAAACCTGAAGGTCGATTCGCTCGACAGCGTGCCCGAGGCGCTCACCGAGATGGAGATCACGCGGCTCATGCACGACCGTGCCGCGATGGACCCGCTCACGAACTGCTTTATCGGCGGCGGTGCCTATGAGCACCACATCCCGGCGGCGGTCTGGGAAATCACGACGCGCGGCGAGTTCTACAGCGCCTACACGCCCTACCAGGCCGAAGCAAGCCAGGGCACGCTGCAGACGATCTACGAGTACCAGTCGATGATTACCGAGCTCACCGGGCTCGACGTCAGCAACGCGTCGCTTTACGACGGCGCGTCGGGCCTCGCCGAGGCCGCACTCATGGCCGTGCGCAGTAACCGCAAGGTTAAAACGGGCCGCGTCCTGCTGGCACCGGGCGTCAACCCGACCTACGTCAAGGTGGCCGAGGCCATCGCGGGCACCCAGGGCCTCACGTTCGAGATGCTGCCGATGGACGCGACCAGCGGCACGCTGGCCTTCGACCAGCTCGACGACGGCGCCGATCCCGTGGCGGTCGTCATACAGCAGCCGACGTTCCTCGGCACCTTCGAGGACGCCGACCGCCTGACCGACTGGGCGCACGGGCGCGGCGCATTCGTGATCGGCATCGCCAACCCGACGTCGCTCGCGCTGATGAAGCCGCCGGGCCAGTGGGGCGAAGCCGGTGCGGACATCGCCTGTGGCGAAGGCCAGCCGCTCGGCGTGCCCTTATCTTCGGGCGGGCCGTATTTCGGCTACATGACCTGCAAGGAAAAGCACGTTCGGCAGATGCCGGGCCGCATCGTCGGCCGCACGACCGACCTGGACGGCAACCCCGGCTTCACGCTGACGCTGCAGGCGCGCGAGCAGCACATCCGCCGTTCCAAGGCGACCTCGAACATCTGCACGAACCAGGGGCTCATGGTGACGGCTTCGACCATCTATATGGCGCTGCTCGGCTACGAGGGCCTGAAGCGCGTCGCCGCGAGCTCCCACAAAAACACGCAGCGGCTCGTCGACGGGCTGACGTCGATCGCGGGAGTCGAGCTCCAGTATGGCGGCCCGTTCTTCCACGAGGTCGCCATCAAGCTCGACCGGCCGGTTGCGCCCGTGCTCGAGGCGCTCGCCGCGCAGAATATTCTTGGCGGACTCGACCTGTCGGCGTACTACCCGGAGCTCGACAACGTGCTGCTCGTCTGCGCTACCGAGACCAAGACCGACGCCGATATCGACGCCTACGTTCACGCCATGCAGGACATCCTGCAGTCGAAAGCGCTGAAGAGCGCCTGAGGTCGCGTCCATGAGCGAGACGATCGTTGCAAAGGTGATCTACGACCGCGGTGACTACCGCACGGCTGGCGAGCTGCCAGCTGTCGGCAGCAAGGCGCCGGACATCATGCTGGTCAACACGAAGCTCCAGAACGTGTCGCTCGCGAACTGGTCCGGCATGCGCAAGATCATGAACATCTTTGTCAGCATCGATACCTCGATCTGCGCAAAGTCCGTCGTCGAGTTCAACAAGCTCGGCGAGGGTCTCGACGACGTCGCCATGCTGATGATCTCGTACGACCTGCCGTTCGCGCACTCGCGCTTCCTCAAAGAGAACAAGCTCGACAACGTCGTCGGCCTGTCGGCCATCCGCCACGCCGGCTTCGGCGAGAACTACGGCGTGCAGATCGTTGAAGGCCCGTTGGCGGGCATGTTCTCACGCGCCGTTGTCGTCCTGGACGAAAACAACACGGTCGTGCACCGCGAGCACATCGAAGACATTTCCAAAGAACCCGACTACGAGGCGGCGTTTCGCTCCCTCGGACTCTCTACAGGCGAATAAGCATGTTGCATCACACGATTTTCGAGAAGTCCCGTCACGGTCGCCGCGCATTCGCGCAGGCTCCTGCCGAAGAGGCGGACGTCGATATCCCGAAAGCGTTTCTGCGCGAGGACCGGCCGCGACTGCCCGAGGCATCGGAGCTGCAGGTCGTACGGCACTACACGCGGCTGTCGCAGCGCAACTTCTCGATCGATACGCATTTCTACCCGCTCGGCTCGTGCACGATGAAGTACAACCCGCGCGCGTGTAACTCGCTCGCGTTTCTGCCGGGCCTGAAGAATCGCCACCCGCTCGGCCCGGTCAGCCACGGCCAGGGATTCATGACCTGCATGTACGAGCTGCAGGACATGCTCAAAGACGTTACCGGCATGCAGGGCGTCTCGCTGACGCCAATGGCAGGCGCCCAGGGCGAGTTTGCCGGCGTCGCGATGATCAAGGCCTACCACGACGCGCGCGGTGACGACGAGCGCCGCGAAATCATCGTGCCCGATGCCGCGCACGGCACGAACCCGGCAACGGCGACGATGTGCGGCTACGACGTGCGCGAGATCCCGACCAATTCCGACGGCGACGTCGACCTCGACGCACTGCGCGACGTCGTCGGTCCGCACACGGCCGGCATGATGTTGACCAACCCGTCGACGCTCGGCGTGTTCGAGCGCCACATCGCCGAGATCGACAAGATCGTTCATGATGCAGGCGGCCTCTTGTACTACGACGGCGCAAACCTGAACGCGATCGTCGGCAAGGCACGTCCCGGCGACATGGGCTTCGACGTCATCCACATGAACCTGCACAAGACCTTCTCGACGCCGCACGGCGGCGGCGGCCCGGGTTCGGGCGCGATCGGTGTTGGCGAGCGGCTGCTGCCGTACATGCCGATCCCGATCGTCGGCAAGGACGAGAGCAACGGCAAGACCACCTACCGCTGGCTGGACGAGGACGACATGCCCGAGAGCATCGGCCGCCTGTCGGGCTTCATGGGCAACGCTGGCGTGCTGATCCGCGCCTACATCTACATGCGCATGGTCGGCCGCGAGGGTATGCGGCAGATTGCGGAGTTCGCGACGCTGAATGCCAATTACCTGGCAGCGCGACTGCGCGACGTCGGCTTCGAACTGGCCTACCCGACGCGTCGCGCGAGCCACGAGTTCGTCGTGACACTGAAGAAGGAAGCGAAGACCTACGACATGACGGCGATGGACCTCGCCAAGGCGCTGCTCGACCTGAACTATCACTCGCCGACGACCTATTTCCCGCTGCTGGTACCCGAGTGCCTGCTGATCGAGCCGACGGAGACCGAGAGCAAGGAGACGCTCGACAACTTCGTCAATGCGATGATCAAGGTCGCCGAGGGCGCGAAAGCCGGCAAGTCTTATAAAGAGTCGCCGTACTCGATGCCGGTGCGCCGCCTGGACGACGTGAAGGCCGCCCGCCAGCTCGATATCCGCTTCCAGGGCGATATCGAGGACTAGGGCGGCGATTCTCTTGTTTGTGTAGGAGCGGCTTTAGCCGCGATTTCGCACCTCACGGTGTGGCCCCGCCGGGCGAAGGCGCTCCTAGAGGCGCGATCGCGCTTGAATCGCGGCTAAAGCCGCTCCTACACAAACAAGAGAATCGCCGCCCTAGTCCTCGATATCGCCCTGGAAGCGGATATCGAGCT
>JASJBG010000102.1 GCA_030066625.1 Woeseiaceae bacterium | reverse complement strand
CTCGAGGGCAAGGAATACATCGTCCAGGAAGGCGATGTGATGCACTTCCGCTTCAACGTCTGACCGGTTACCGGCGGACCCTCGGCGCCGGCAGCGACCAGTTGTAGCGTATCGCAAGCGCTCGCACTCCGAACCCCGCGATGACCGCCGCGATCAGCGCGACCTCGTCGCCCGCGCCGAGTTTTTCCGCCAGCACGAATACCACCCCGGTCACGAACGCAGCTGTCGCGTAGATTTCCTTGCTCAGTACGAGCGGGATCTCGTTGACGATGATGTCTCGGATCATGCCGCCCGTCACCGCGGTGGCAACGCCGAGCATGATCGCGACGATGGGCCCCGCGTTGTATTCGAGGCTGATCTCCGTGCCCAGCGCCGCGAACAGCGCGAGCCCCATGGCATCGGCCCAGATCAGCAGGCGCTGCCGCGTGCCCGGCCGATAGATGCCGAAGAACGCGATCACGGCGGTGACGAGCGCAACGATCACATAGCTGTTGTCCGCCACCCAGAAGACAGGCGTGCGCCCGAGGATCAGGTCTCTCAGCGTTCCGCCTCCGACCGCCGGCATAAGCGCCAGCACGCAGAAGCCGAAGATGTCCATATTCTTGCGCGACGCGGCCAGCGCGCCCGATATCGCGAACGCGGCGGTGCCGATCATTTCGAGTATGTAGATGACGTTCACGTCGTGCTCAGTGCCAGGCGCGTTGGCTGCTCTCGACCTTGAAGAGTATATAGTCGCGCAGCTCCGTCGCGGTCCGCGCGTCGATGTACGGCAGCCTGACGCTGCCCGAGGCCAGGTACATGCGCAGCGTCGCAACACCCCGTCGCCGCTGGAAGGGCGACTGCTTGATCGTGATGCGCTGCACCTTGCGGAACAGGAAGGCGTCGACGCGCCAGCCGAACAGGCCGCTGCGACGGACCAGTCCGTCCTCGTCGTACAGGTAGCCGAAGCGTGACCAGGCCTGGTACGTGAGCAATACGGTCAGCGGCACGAAGAGCAGCATTCTGAGCGGCGCGAGGTCTCCGGTGGCCAGTGTCAGCAAGACAATGACCATCGCCGGCGGGAGCGTCCACTGCAGGACGCGGGAGCGAAACCACATGGGCGACATCCTCAGGAATCGCGCATCGTCGGGCCGCACGGACAGCCGCCGACCCTCCTCGTCAAAGATCAGCCGATGCAGGCGTTCGGTAAAGGCCAGGTCGGCGACCGGCACGGTAAAGGTTTTGTTCGTCGGCGTCTTGCCGCTCGCCGCCTGGCTTGCCGACAGCTTGAAGCGACCGAACATCCGCATGACGAGGCCCTGGCGCGCCCGGAAGACCTGCACTTTGCCAGTACGCATCGTGTTTTCGTGGCGCGTCAGGAGGCCGCCCACGGCACGCAGCCGGTTGTCGGCGAACGACAGCTGAAAATCGTGGTAGCGCAGCACGGCCGCGATGATGGAGAAACCCGCCAGCAGGATCAGGATGAACAGCACGAAGCCGACAACGACCATGACGCCTGCCCAGTAGCCGAACGCGGCGAGCTGGCCTGCCGCGGTCTCGGCATAGTCGGCGATGGCGCGCTGGGTCTGCTCGCCCATCTGTTCGAACACGGGTCCGAGGAACGCGAAGACGAGCAGCGCGCGCCGGTCGGCCAGGCCGATCCTGACCATGTCGCCGAGTCCGAGTCTCAGCAGCGTCTTCTCGGGCGACGCGTCCTCGACCGCCTGTGCTTCGTCCTCGGCCTCGACAACCGGCGTTCTGAGTCGCAGGCGTGACTGCAGGTCCTCGGCGAGTGACTGGCGCACGGCCGGAAGGTAACCTTCCTCGCCGGCCGATCCCGCGGTGTCGAAGCGCACCGTGAACAGGTTGAAGATGCGAAAGATGAAATTCTGCTCGGTGTTGACGCCCTGGATGCGGTCGAACTTGATGTCGAGCTGCTTCTTGCGAACGACGCCTTCGCGGATCCGGATCTGCTCGTCTTCGATCCGGAAGCGAAAGAACCAGTAGCGCAGCACGGCCGAGACGATCAGCGCAACGGTGGCTACAGTCGCGATGATCGTGATCATGCTCTTTACGTCGCCGCGGTAGGCGACCAGGAAAGCCGCGAGCGGCGCGAGCGACTGCACCGCGTTCTTGACGATGGCCTGCACGATGCGGCCGATGAAGAAGACGACCGCGAGTGGGGAGGCGCGCTGCCAGCCGAGCGCGTCAGCTTTGCTCAATGCTGGCTCCGGCCTTCTCGAGGATCATGACGCGCAGCTGCTCGGCCGTATCGGCCGGCAGGCCGTCGATCTTCATATCACCGCCGGCCCCGCCGGCGGTAAACAGCTTCAGCGTTGCGGTGCCGAAGTGCCGGTTCAGCGGCGTACTGCTGGTCTCGACGTGCTGGATACGGTTGTACGGGATCGCGGTAACGCTGCGCCAGAGCACACCCGCGCGGAAGACGATGTCCTTGTCGCGGACGATGTAGCCCTGGCGGGGCACGGCGACCAGCGGCCAGGTCAGCAGGGCCGCGCCGAACAGCCCCAGCACGCCCCAGCGCAGCAGCGTCAGCGGGATCTCGACCGGCGGCGCGAATTCGACGACGCACATGAGCACGACGAGAAACGCGAGCGTGCCCGTGCGGGCCACGACCTGTTCGGCCACATAGCGATCATGCAGGGGCTGCCAGTCGACGTGGTCGAGGCTCGGCAGGTGCTCGAGCGAAATTTCGGGGTTCTGAAACAAGGGGGGCCTCGGTACAGGTGCGCGAGCCGGCAATTGTACGGGCAGCCGACAGCCGTCGGGAAGCGCAACCATCCCCTCTGGCGGCTCACCGGTGCCGGCTCCGTCGTCGCTGCCGACGGCAATCCGGCGAATGTGCTTGCTGCCGGCTGGTAGTCGTTCCTCTGTCAGACCGCGACTGAGCCGTCTTCGTCCTCATCGAGGCGTCGATTGGCGGCGAAGCCCAGAGCAACAGCTAGGGCCAGAAGGAATAGTCCTGGCCCAACGGCGCTGAAAGCGATCTGCCGCGCTGAAACGTCTTCGAACGCGAACGGCGTCAACGCATCGAATTCCGATACAGAAAGCCGATTCCGCGAGACGATCGCTGGTCCGAGCGCCGTGCCCAGTTCGACGAGCGATCCCTGGACCTGCGACTGGAATCGGTGCTGCCTCTGAAGATCCGCGCCGGCGCTCAGGTTGAGCAGTCGCTGCGCAATAATCGAGGGCGACAGGAACTGCGCCCAGCGCACGGTTCGGTCCCGACCTTCGCGGGCCCGTTCATAGGCCTCCACGATCGGCCGCGTGTTCTCCAGGGCCGCCTGGTTGGACAGGAAAGCGGCGCGGTAGAACGAAGGCAGGCTTTCGTCGCCGACCGTCAGTTCAGGATGGTCGAAAAGGAAGCCCTCTGTGACCTCAGCCAGGTTTCGATTGGTGTCGCCCTGGGCAGTGCGTATTTCCGACAGGAACGCGAGCCTCGACGGGGTCGGATAGAGCGCTTCGGTCAGCGTCGCGATGCTTGCCGGCATCGCAAGCGTGAACAGCAGCCAGAGTCCGACGAGAGATCCCGCCGTTGCGGGGGCGCTTCGGAAGCGCGCGACGCAGTAGCCGATCAGTGCGAACCACACCAGCAGGTAGACGATACTGATACCGAACCAGATCCCGAGGCGAGCGAATCGATCACCTCCCGAATCGTTGGCGATTGCCAGCAGCAGGATGGCCGCGCCGGCGGCGAGCCATATCAAGCCGTTGCGATACAGCAGGCGAGTCCAAACGAGCTCGCGAAGCCTGAGCGGCGACGACAGCAACAACGCCAGCGAACCGCGCGAGCGTTCGCCGGCGAGAACGTCGAACGACACGGCAATCATCAGGAGCGGAAGCAAAACGACGACTACCATTGCGACGTCGAAGGAGCTCGATGCCAGCGTCGTCGGGTTATCGAACTGATAGCGGCCGAAGACGCTCGATAGATTCCGCCAGGTCGATATCTCCGCGCTGGCGGGGTGCAGGTCGGCATGCCCGACCGCGAAGTCGGCCAGGGAGGCCGGCAACAGAACGGCGGGGAACAGGATGCTCATCGGATTGGCGTCATACGGCGAAGGCTCGACGTCGCCGGACTCAATGCCCGCGAGCTGCTCACGAAACCCGACCAGTTCCCCGGCCATACGGGCCTCGAACGCCTGCAGGTTTTCGGTTTGAGCGTCTCGCCAGCGATCGCCGCTCCAGCCTGCGTAAGCGAACGCGACGGCCAGCAATGCCAGTACGACCAGCGCCGGGCCACGACGCACGAAGGTCAGCCCTTCCTGGAAAAGGATCGCTCGATTCATCACGCGGCCTCCTCACCCGTTACTGCACGCCGGACCGACCAGTAGGCAAAGCCGATGGCTGCCACGAGCCAGACCAACATGAACAGCGCATCGATCGCGTACGCCCGGCCAATGCTCCCCAGGGCAGGGACCTGGTGGTCGAGGTCTTCGAACTGTGCCCACAGATCGGTGCCCGCGGTGTACGCGTAGCCCGCGCCGTCGGCGTTGTACATGTAGTCCTCGTTCAACAGTTGAACCATCTCGCGGCGGTGCGCCTCGGCGGCCTTCGAGAACTCTCGCTGATGGATTCGATCCGTGCCGGCGACACCGCGTGAGAGATTGGCGGCCGCAATTGACGGAGTGAACAGCGACAGCGTTCGAACGACTGCCTCCTGCTTCGCGTAGCGCGCATCGAGCCCGTTATAAAACTCATCGAACAGCGGCTCGGACATTTCCTCGCTGAACTGGAGCACATACGCGCCATAGTCGATAGGTAGCTCCTCGATCGTTGCAACGCCATACTCTGCGAGCACGTCCTTCTCGATTTGCTCGCGCATCTCCGTGTCCCGGTAGTAGACATCGGACGCTGCCCTGAGCTGCACGGTCGCGTCCCGGGCATCCGGCTGCGGGTGAACGCTCGTCGCAATATCGGAACCGAAACGTGGCACCACGATAGCCATCATGGTCCATACGGCGGTGAGTGCGAGAAACGCTGACTGCCGGGTCCGAAAGATCGCCGATACGCCGATCGCGAGAGCAACGAATACGACCAGGTACGCAGCGAACAGGAGATACATGACGAACAGCCGGACGATGGCGTCGCCGGTCAGGTCTGCCGGCGTCAAAAGCGCCGCAAGCACGGCGACGGGCAGAAACACGGCTGTGAATCCGCCGAGCGTCAGGCGCAGCCCTGCGAAGAGCTTGCCTCGAAAAAACCGCCCGGCGTCAACGCCGCTGGCCAGGAGCTGGCGCAGCGTCCTGTCCTCTCGCTCGCCCGCGATACTCCCGAACAGCATGACGAAAACGAGCAGGGGTGCGACCGTGAGGACCAGGAAAGCCGGAGTCAGCTGAACATATCGGCTGAGCTCGCCACCGTCTTCGGCGCGGCGAAACGCGGCGGGGTCCTGATAGTGTGCCTCCATCCATATCGCGAGGCCGGCAAAGTCGCCGGTACCCGGATCGAGCAGCGCGATCGGTGAAGCCGGGCGAAACGCATAGCGCGAAAAATGTGCGGCCGAATGCGGGTTTCTATCGCCCTGGTTCATCCAGACCGAGCGATCGGTCTCGAGCGCAGCCGTCTTTTCCTTGACGAATACCCGCTCGCGCTGCAATCCGGTAAAGACACTGACAACGACCAGTACGATGGTCACCGCGAGCAGCGCGCGCAGAAGCGAATCGCGGCCGAGCACCGTAAGGTCTTTGCGGATGATCGCCTCGCTCACGCCGCACGCTCCGGTGCATGACCATCGACTTCATGCAGGTGATCGAGGTAGATCGATTCGATTTCCTTTGCGTCGAGCTCGGTGGCGTCCAGCAGGTTGACGAGGCGGCCGCGCATCATGATTCCGATACGATCGCCGATCTCCTTGGCACGGAAGATGTCGTGCGTTGCCATCAGCACGGCGCTACCGTCA
Source organism: Woeseiaceae bacterium (assembly GCA_030066625.1). GTDB lineage: Bacteria > Pseudomonadota > Gammaproteobacteria > Steroidobacterales > Woeseiaceae > UBA1847. The sequence goes on along the minus strand of JASJBG010000102.1, from coordinate 11,063 downwards.
TTTCGGAGCTGGCCGATCAGGGCGCCGAGGCTGCTCGCCGCGGACGGGTCCAGGCCGGATAATGGTTCATCGAGCAGGAGTGTCGTTGCGCGGCGGGCCATCGCGATCGCGATGCCGACTTTCTGCCGCATACCCTTGGAATAGGTTCCCGCGAGGCGATGATGCGCTTCGTCGGGAAGGCCGGCTTCCCTGAGTAATGCAGCGAGCTGGTCATCGTCTCGTGAACCGCCGGCAAGCCTGTCGAAAAACGCGAGGTTCTCGACGCCGCTGAGCTTCGCGTAGAGCGCGACAGACTCGGGCAGGTAGGCGAGCTTGCGGCGGGCCTCCAGCGGCGACTTTGATACGTCGATTCCCTCGACATACGCCGATCCGGAGTCGGCCTTCAGGAAGCCCAGGAACAGGTTGATTGTCGTGGTCTTGCCTGCGCCGTTCGCGCCGAGCAGGCAGATGACTTCGCCACCCGACACTGCCAGGTCCAGATTGTTGAGCGCGACAGTATCGCCGAAGCGCTTGCTTAGGCCGCGGGCCTCGAGTGCATAGGTTGTTGACACGGGAAATCTCCTTACTCAGTCAAAGCGCCAGCGAAGCGTCGCTCGCGCGAGCCTCGGAACGCCCGGTGAGACGTTCGTGGCCATGGTTCGCGAACCTGCGAAGTAGAAAAAGTACTCTTCGTCCAACACATTCGTCACCGACACGTCCAACGTGAGCTGGTCGCTGCCGGGCAGCCGAGCCGTCGCGGAGATCCCCAGCAGGTCGTAGCCGCCGTCGGACACGCTGTTCGACAGATCGACGAAATAGTCGTCATACCACTCGTAGGTCAGGCGGCCGGTCAGCCAGTCGGCGAACCTGTGCTCGAGTTCGACGTAGAACATGTTCTCGGGAACGCCCTGCGGCGTAACGCCGGAGAAATCCTGGTCCGGTGCGCCAAAACTGCCCGCGATGATCAGCTCGTCCCATTCGGGATCGAGATATGTATAGGTAAAGACGGCCCGCGTCCGATCCGTCGGCCGATAGCGGACCGCAGCTTCCAGCCCGCGGCTCGAGTATTTCTGCCCGGTCGTTGCCAGGGTAGGCGGCCCACTCGGATCCGGGTTGGGTACGAATATCCGCCGGTCCTGCTGTTCGAGATAGAAGATCGCTGTCTCCCACTCGAGCTGCCCCTGCGGTGTACGCCCTTTCCAGCCGAGCTCGTAGCTGTCAATCGTGGTGGGTTCTTCGTCGCGTGCGTATCGATCCGGTTCCCACTGGAACACGGGCCCGAAGTTGGAGTTGAAGCCCCGGCCGTAGCTGCCGTAAAGGAGTCCGCCCTCGTAGTTGTAGCCGAGAGATGCTTTCGGTGTGATCGCGTCGGCGTCACCGGTCGCATTCTGGTCGACCGGCTGTGTGCCGACGACGCTGAAATCGACGTCGCGCTCGAACTCGTCGTAGCGCAGTCCCAGCGTCAGGTTCCAGCGATCTGTCAGGGCTATTTCGTCCTGCACGAAAACGCCGAAGAACGTGTTTGTCGTATCGGCCACGGTACGCAGCTCGTCACGTACGAAGCAGGTGTTGCCGGGCGTATCGTTGGTTACCTGTCCGGTTGAGTAGTCGACGAGAATTGCATAAAAGCGAAAGCCACACTCACCTGTGAAGAACGGATCGATTTCGCCGCTCCAGCGATCCTCTTCATCGAGCTCGGCACGCTCGGCGCTCAGTCCGGCAACTATAGTGTGCCGTTCGGTCGTCCACTGCATCGTCGCTTCGCCGAAATAGACGTTGGCCTCGTTCGTGGAAGCGAAGCCGTTGACGCCCATGATCGTGTTGGCGGGGTCGAACTCGAAGAAATCGTAGAAGTTCAGGCGAACGTCCGAATCGAAGCTACGCGCCTGGCCCGTGAATTGGAACTCGAGAGCATCGCTCGCCGTAAAGGTGTATCGGCCGGCCGCGATCAGCCCTTCACTGTCGTTTCGGGTAGGTAAGTAGCCGAGGAAGGTCTCGGTCCCGCCGACGACATCGACGATCGTGCCGTCGCCCAGCGTCGGGATAACGCTCGGTACTTCGGCTTGCCGGTCGTAGTAGGTCAGCCAGCCGGTCAGATCACCGCGGTCCCCGATCGAGGCGCTGCCTTTCAGGAACACACTGGTGAGCTCGCGGTTGCTGTTTTCGCGCCAGCCTTCGAAGTCCTCGTAGGTTGCACTGAGCATGACGCCGGTACCGTTGTCGAAACCGCGCTCGAGGTGCGCTTCCGCACGCATGAATCCTTCCGTTCCTGCGCCAAGCGAGAATTCGGTCCGATCCTCGGTGAGTGGCCGCGTGCGATAGTTGACCGCGCCGGCAATGGCGCCTCGACCATAGAGCGCCGACACAGGACCGCGGACTATCTCGATGCTGTCGACGACGCCATACGGAACCTCGAAGAGCAGCACTTCCTCGTCCGGACCCACGAACGGGATTCCATCGACGAGCGCGAGGAAGGTGTCGTTGCCGTGATTACCTGTAACGCCGCGAATCGTGATGAACGGGAACTCCTCACCATCACCTTCGCCACGGCGAAAAAAGACGCCGGGGACGCCGCGGAATTCATCTGTACCGTGGATAAAGCCCTTGGCCCGCAGGTTCGCGACGTTCTGAACGGTCAGCGATGCGGCGACCTCGAGCAGTGGGGTCTCGCGGCGATTGGCCGTGACGACGATTTCATCCAGCACGGCTGTGTCGTCATCAACGGAGGACTGGGCTTGCGCGGGACCGAAAAAGAACAACGTAGATAACGCAACGACAGCGATACGGCCGTGCGCAGGAAACGAGCACTTCATTGGAGGACTCCCAAAACGATGATGGAAAGCAAGTGCATTGCTTTCCGGGAACGGCGCCAGGCGCCGTCGCTCAGCTAGTTCGGGGAATCAGGGAGATGCGCGGGCGTTGTAGCGGGAGAATCGAACAGCGGGAGAGACAGTAGCGACGTCGACACGGGGCAGGAACGCGATCGCCGGAGCGCCGACGGGCTGCGCCGGGCTGGTCAGTACGTCGTCGCGAGAATCCAGATTCAGGCAAACGCCGCAGGCCTCGTCCACGTCGTCAGCAGCATGCTCGAATTGGTGAGCAGCCAGCGCGAACTGTGACGTGACCAAAGCGAGCAGCACCAGCCATTTGGCGCCGAATATTGCCCGTCTCGCTTTCTTAGTTCCGTTCGACATCGCGCTTTATGTGGTGCTATTTGTCGACGATGGAGCGTATTCTTATAGCCGAAACCCGGATAGCGCGCAATAACACTTGATTATAGGTCGCCCTACGAACCCACGACCCCGTTCCGCGGATTGGCAGGCCAGCTGACTATGCGGCTCCCGCACGCTGGTGCAACAATGCGCTGATGCTTGTTCAGCCGACAACCTCGAAAGAACGCTACGAAGTGCTCGACGCGCTTCGTGGATTCGCACTATTCGGCATTCTGATGGCGAATCTCTACAGCTTCTTCGGCTACAACACGCTGACATCTGCGGAAATCGTTTCCCTGCCGGTTGCGGACCGCGGCGTATTGTTCTTCATTGACTGGTTCATCGAAGGCAAGTTCTTCGGGCTTTTCTCGATCCTGTTCGGCATCGGATTCGGACTGCAGGCGGCACGCATGGCACCGGACTTCTTCCTTGCCTACTGGTACCGCAGGATGTTCGTCCTGCTCGCCATCGGGCTGTTCCATATGGTCTGCATCTGGAACGGGGACATACTGACGCTGTACTCACTGCTGGGAATGCTGTTGCCTCTGTTCATGAACATGTCGGATCGAGGGCTGTCTCGCTGGATCGTTTTTCTTCTGGCGATGCCAATCGTCATGTTTTTTCTGCACTGGTTCACAAGTGAGTCGGCATTCTGGAGTTCTCTGTCTCGCTACTCGGCGCAGTTAAAGGTCGATATCGGCTTTGGCGATTTGAGCCGGCTCGAGATGCGGACCTCGGACTCGGCGCGGGAAGTGTTCTTCATCAATGCCCTGAGCGCCGTTCCGCGACCGATGAGTTACCTGCTCTCCGGCCGATATCCGCAGGTGTTCGGGTTGTTTTTGATCGGGTTGCTACTTGCGAGACAACTGCCCGGTCTCGTCAAAAACCGGATCCCGCTGACCAGGACGATGATCGCCGCGTTCCTGGTCGGCCTAGTCTGTTCGTTTGCCTACGCCTGGACCAAGGCGGCCAGCGGATCGTATTACTCGTTGACCCCCATCGGCGCAGTTCAGGCCATCGTCCTTCATATCGGCGCGCCCTTGCTGTCGATGGGCATCGGCTGGGTGTTTCTCACGGCCTGGCATTCCGCTCCGGAGTCCCGGTTTTTCAGACACCTCGCGACGCTGGGCCGCATGGCGCTCACCAACTACCTGTTTCAAACATCCGTGTCGGTGCTGCTGTTCTTTGGCTACGGCTTTGCGCTGATGGGGACCTTGCCCTTCGCCTTACTGCCGCTGTTTGCATTCGGAATTCTGTTCTGCCAGTGGGTGTTTAGCCACTATTGGTTGCGCTACTTCCGGCAGGGACCACTCGAGATCATCTGGAAGCGCCTCGCGTACGTGAATCGACGGCGGGATTGACCGCCGTTGATGGTCGTCGAACCTGCCGGAACGAGTTAGGATCGCCGACGACGTCACGATACGCCGGGCTAGCGCCTTATCGCCAACAGCGACCGTATTCGTGCCGCAGTAATGATCGGCGCGCCATCGGCCCCTCGGCATTCAAGAAGCTCGTTGAGCGTCAAATTGATATGTTATAACATTTTTTCTCTGCCACCCTACGCGGACTCTCCCCATGCAACCCAGCGCAACCGAAAAGCTCCCAGTTACGGTACTTTCCGGGTTCCTCGGAGCCGGAAAAACAACGGTTCTCAGCCATGTATTGAACAATCGGCAGGGCAAGAAAGTAGCTGTGATCGTGAACGATATGAGCGAGATCAACATCGACTCTGCCATTGTGCAGAACGAGGTTTCGCTCAATCGGAGCGAAGAGAAGCTCGTCGAAATGAGTAACGGCTGCATCTGCTGCACGCTGCGGGAGGACCTGCTGGAGGAAGTCACCAAGCTCGCGCAGGACGGCCGATTCGACTACCTGCTGATCGAGTCGACCGGGATTTCCGAGCCCCTGCCGGTCGCAGAGACTTTTACGTTTGCGGACGAGAATGGCGTGTCGCTATCGGATGTCGCCGAGCTGGATACAATGGTCACGGTTGTCGATGCCGTAAACTTTCTGAAGGACTATGAAGCAGCCCAGTTCCTGCAGGATACGGGTGAATCGCTGGGTGAGGACGATGATCGAAGCGTCGCCGATCTGCTCGTCGACCAGGTCGAATTTGCGGACGTCATCCTCGTGAGCAAGACCGACTTGGTGAAAGACAACGAGGTCGACCGCCTCGAAGCAATTCTCCGCACACTCAATACCGATGCGCAGATCATGCGAATCGCTCAGGGCGAGGTCGATATCGACGCGGTGCTCAGTACCGGCCTGTTCGACTTCGAGCGGGCGCAACAAGCGCCAGGTTGGCTGAAGGAGATGCGCGGAGAGCACGTCCCGGAAACTGAAGAGTACGGCATCGGTAGCTTCAGCTACGTTGCTCGTCGTCCCTTCCACCCCGAGCGGTTTCATCACTTTCTTCACAATACCGAAGGATTCGGGAAGCTGATTCGATCCAAGGGATACTTCTGGCTGGCTTCGCGACCTGAGTTTGCCGGCCAATGGAGTCAAGCCGGCGGCATGGCAAGGTATGGATTCGCCGGAATGTTCTGGAAGGCGGTCCCGAGAGAAAACTGGCCAACGGACGAAGACTACCTTGCGAATATTGAAAAGCACTGGGTAGAGCCGTTCGGTGACATGCGCCAGGAGCTGGTGTTCATCGGCCAGGGGCTGGACCAGGATGGAATAACGCAGGCGCTCGACAGTTGCCTGTTGAGCGAGGAAGAAGTTCTGCGCGGACGGGCGTACTGGCAAACGCTCAACGACCCGTTTCCGGCGTGGGGACAAGGCGAGTGAACCCGGCGGATTTGGTCCCGGCGGCACAGGAAGGATGCCAGGCTTCTGATTCGATGACCTTGCGGCTTGCGGCGCACAGTGCAAACCCCGCGGTTCTTGCCGACGTGTTCGACGAAAACGTCAACATCGCGGTGTGGAAACGCGAGTTGTCGGACGACCTTCAGGATGCCGCCATTCGCTTCGTTGCATCAAACCCGTCTTTCAAGAGGGCGATGACCGTGTCCCCCGACGGCGCTCTCGCCTGTGTGAGTGAGGCGCTCGGCACGTCCGAGCCCTGTACGTTGAGCACAAATATCGCGGGGCTTGTGGAGATGTTCTGTTACCTGCTCGGAATCGAACGCGCAGGGTTGCGCCTTGGCGTATTGGACGCGGCTATGTGCCCGAAATTCCACGTCGACAGGGTGCCCTGTAGATTGGTGACCACCTTTCTCGGTAGCGGGACTGAATGGCTTCCAAACGACGTGGTTGATCGCACTAAACTGGGCCTCGGGAGCGGAGGCCTGCCTGACCTGGAATCGGGCCTTTTGCAAACCGAGAACGACATCGAAAGGCTCTCCTGCGGCGATGTTGCGATGCTCAAGGGTGAGCTCTGGGAAGGCAATGAGGGCGCGGGCCTGGTGCATCGCTCCCCGACCGTGACAGCCGGCGACGCTCGGCTGCTCCTCACCCTGGATGTGTCTCACTGACGCGTATACTGGTAACCGAACAGCTTCATGGGGCTTTAAGGTAGTGACCAGGCCGGCCACTGTGGCCGAGAGAATTCACTCGCTCGATTATCTCCGAGGCATCGCCATTCTTGGCATGCTGGTAGCGAATATCCCCTGGCACGCGGGCGATTCCATGTCCCGTGTCATCGAACCGGATGTGACCAGCGTCGGCGCCTGGCTACTTCAGTACCTGGTATTCGATCAACGATTCCTGCCGATCTTTTGCATGCTGTTCGGCGCCGGTGCCTTGTTGCTCGCATCGCGGCCGAGCGCCCCGATGGACTGCCGCAACGCTGGCGTCATCGCGACGGCAGAGCGTGGTGTGACAGTGAGCGAAACCTACACTTCGAAGAGGTAGGTCATCTTCAGGATTACCTGCTCATTGTTCAGGCTTGTGTCGGTGTTCAGCCCGGAAATCTCATTGCGGTTATAAACAAGGTAAATAAACGATAGCGGCCGGTACTCCCACGACAATCTGGCGTTCCAGTTGTCGCGGTCACCAACGCTGTTTTGCTGATACAGCACCCTGAACTGGAGCTGTGGGGTCGGCGCGACGCGCACACTCATGCCAAGCACCCGAGTGTCATCGTCGACCGCTGCAACACCAAGGCTGCGAATGCGGTTGATGTCAACGTCCGCAGACATCTCAAGTTCAGGAAACGGTGCGTAGCGTGCCGATGCCGAGTATGTCGTTAACTCGCCATCGAAGTAATTGCCGCTTTCTACGCTCAAACCACCTCCGAGAGACGCCGATTGGTCAGACTCCCAGTTCACGCGGTAGCGCGTGTAGTCGTAGCGGCCGGGCGCAACTTCTATGCCCGCCGGGAAAAACGGTTCCTCCAGGCGCTGCCAGTTCGGCTCGATGGTCAGGCCAATCTGCGCGCCATCCTGGAAGAAGAACCGCAACGGCCTGATCGGAGCGTAGGCAAACAACAGATCGCCATCGTCGGAACTCTGGAAAATATAGGCCTCAGCGCCGGGATTGAAACTACGGATACTGGCTGGCAACTGCTCGGGCCGGAGGTCGAGACTCACTGCCGGGCTGTGCATCACGTAGTTGGTGTCGAGAATCTCCAGCCCGACACCGGGTTCGTAGTCCTTGTTGTAGTACTCGAGCAGGCCGGCGTAGAGCCAGTTGTTTTCATAGAAAGCCCAGAGCTGGGCGCCAATGCCATTGCCCACTATGTCGTCGTGGGACGCAGAGACCATTGCCTGCACGCCGACGGCCTGGCTGGGCCGCCAGAGTCCGTCAATCGTGTATGTGAAGTTGTCCCGGGTCTGTCCTGCCGCATCACCAATCAGCGCCTCATCGTCACGCCGCACGGTAAACATGCCGCCGAGCCTGCTCTGGCCCGCCAGGTTGCGCGAGTAGCGCGCAACCCCGTACATCGACGCTGGATTGAGACCTGCTTCCTGCTGGCTCATCACGAGCACGCCGAGTTCCTGCCGGGAATTCCGGCTCGTCAGGCGCAGCCCGCCGTCCAGCGGGATCGGGTTGCCAAAGTCATCGAGACCTATCCGGCGACTGAAGAACGGCCGGATCCAGTTGGTCACGCTCGCATTGAACAGGTTGGCATTCTCGAGGAAGAACTGCCTGCGCTCAGGAAAAAACACGCTGAAGCGCTCTAGATTCACGACCTGGCGATCCACCTCGGCTTGTGCAAAATCAGTATTGACTGTCACGTCGAGGACCGTGCTCGGCGTGATGGCCCACTTGACCTCGCCACCCATCTCGAAGTCCGACTCCTGCGTGCGGCTATCGGAGTAGTCCACGAGCGCGTATGGATTGACCTGTACATTGGCCGACGGCGACGGTGTATCGAGCTCAACGAGCTCTCCCTGGTATGCCATGCGGTATATCGTCAGCGCACGCGGAACCGGCGGCGCTGCTGTTCTCTCATTCAGATGGCGAATGTTCCTGGCGAAGATAACTCCGAGCCGATCCGTTCCGTCCAGGTAGCGAATCGTTCGCCACGGAATCGCCATTTCCACCGTCCAGTGATCATCCTCAATACGAGTGCGCACGTCCCAGCGTGCATTCCAGTCGCTATTGAAGTCCGTGCCGTCGATGACTTCGAGGTCGCGCTGGTTGCCCCGCGGAGTGACCTGGAACGCGACCGCGTTTCTCCGGTCGAGGAAGCCGTCAATCGCGACACCGAACAGATCGTTTTCACCAAAAGAGAAGTCTCGCTCCAGGTTCTGCACGCGAATCGTGTCGCGGGGCTGCTCGCAATACGCCGAAATGTAGAGGGCATCATCGTCGTACAAGACTCGGACGACAGTACGATAACTTGCAGGCTCGCCTTGCAGCGGATCCTTCTGAATGAACTCGTCGACCGGCACGGCCGCGTCCCATGCAGGCTCATCCAGGCGACCATCAACTCTGATGCCGCCAATTGCCGTCTGTGTAATCCACTGTTCCGGACTCTCGGGCGGCGGAAAAAGCTCCTGGGCGAATCCATTCGACGCAAGTACGAACAGCAGCATCGTTGTAAGGATAAGTTTCGCGAAAGGTCGCCCCGGTATCGCCATTCGGCTCGCGATGCTGGCGACGGTGACCCGGCCGCGCAACATGGCTGGACATCTCATTAGCTGGCTCCCAAAACGGTAGGGGAGAGCAATCACATTGCTCTCCGTATGCGGTGGCACCGCTATGCGGTCGTTTCGGGTATCAGGGAGACGCGCGAGCGTTGTAGCTTGCGAGAGTGGCGATTCCGGCCGCTAGACAAACAACGGCGGCAGGTGACGAGAAGGAGGGTTGCAATGCGCCGAGGCATTCGGCCCCGGGAATCGCATCGTCGCGATCGTTTTGAATACAGACCGAACAGTGCTCGTCGACACCCGCCTCGTGATCGAACTGGTGATCGGCGAGCGCAAACTGCGACCACACCAATGTCAGGAGAATCAGCCATTTGAATGCTGACCCATTGGACTTATGGCGGGCAGGAATCCCAGACACGGCGTTCTTGGACTTGGTTAACGTCTTATTTTTTATAGCCGATGGCAATCGACGACGCAATAACGATTAATTATGCGTGACGACGAGGAAAGTGGCGGCAGCTGCGCTATCGTATTCAGGAGCCACCGCTATTAGGGAGGGCCGACCATGCATCTGACAAGACGTACGTTCGCGCTGGGACTCGGTGCGCTAGCGTTTACCCGGGCAATCGGTGCGGAGCAAGGCCCGCGTCGCGCGAAGCTTCATGTTCCCCGGTACGGACCGGCGCTTGCTACCAACGGAGAGATCGCGATCCTGTCGGGCGGTGCACCGATCGGTGCCGAAAACCAGGACGACCACGTTTACTCCAATCTGCTTGGCTTGGTCGAAGGCATCGATCCCCGGTCGCTCAAGCAGAAGTTCATCGCAAATGCCGTGTATCCTCGCGCCAATCACGCTGCCGTGTGGGTGGACAGTCAGCTGTGGCTGCTTGGCGGCAGGACGCGGATCGCGGACCAACCCCGGCTCGCCTTTGAAACGGAACGGGTCGATCTCCAGACGCAGGCAATCTGGCGTGGGCCTGATCTACCGACGGGTCTGATCCACCTGTCCGCCGTAGTGTTCGACAAGAGCATTTTCGTCTTCGGCGGAATCTATCGGTCCGAGTCATCGGGTGAGAGTACCGTCAGCGCCCAGGTATACGAATGTGCGCCACCCTACGAACGCTGGCAGACACGGGCACCGATGCCTGTTGCACTCAGCAACTGTGGCGCAGTTGTCGTTGGCAAAGAGATCGTCGTTGTCGGAGGCTACGACAGGACGAAAGCCCACGCCGTAACGCAGGTTTTTGATCCCGGCAGGGATTCCTGGAGTGCGGGACCACCGCCGCCCATCCCATTGAGCGCACATGCGGCCGCTGCGGTCGACGGGCGTGTCTACACTTTCGGCGACTACACAAACCAGTCTTCGGTCCTTGGCCTGGCAGTCGAGTCCGGCAAATGGCGATCGCTACAGCTGCCATTCACACCTCGTCGCCATGTCCGCGCGGTAACCGTGGGTGACAATGTCGTCGTGGCCGGCGGCAACCAGACTTCGTACGCGCCTGCATTGGATGCCGTGGAGTCCTTTCCTGCTTCGGTGCTGGACAGTGCTTTCGGGTCTGCGACCCAGGTATCGCCCCAGGCTGAGCCGTAAACGTCCAGGTCGTGGGCGGAATGGATTCAGACTGTCTGATCACGAATTTCGGAGCATTTTCGCCCCGGTAGTGCCTTGACACAGACCTGTCACAGCCGGACAATTCACGGCCCGTCGGGCGGCTCAGCGCCCGTTCGGATCGAAAAAAGGTGATGTAGCTCAGATGGTTAGAGCGGCGGACTCATAACCCGCAGGTCGGTGGTTCAATTCCACCCATCACCACCAAACGCCAAAGGGCGGCCC
>JASJBG010000101.1 GCA_030066625.1 Woeseiaceae bacterium | reverse complement strand
GGCGAGTTCCTGGGTCTCCTCGACGTATTTGACGTCTACTTCAACATCGTGACTCCATGAGGTCACTTGGCTACGCCGCCAGCGTCGCGCTTTGCGCGACGCTGGCATCGGGTCCGGCCGCCGGCTGCTTTATGGAGAGCGGGCCGGCCGGCAGTCTGGCAGTCAATGATCCGGCGACTGTCCCGGTCCTCGTTGCAACACGCAGCTACGTTGAGCGAAAGGCGCTACACGACATCTCGGCGCTGCCGTCGCAAGTCGAGATTGAGCTGTTCGAACTCGTGCACGCCTCCGGCGAGCACCTGCACGAGATGGCTCTTGATTCCGTGTCCGATGGGCCGGCCTATACAACCCTATTCGTTCGTACGGCACTGTGGATGGACTTCAATACCGGCGGCAAATCCAGCCGGTTTCACATAGACACCCCTCCCGCCGAGGACGCCACCGTTATCGTTATCGACGAACCGACGCTGATTGCCGTACTAGCGGGGTCGATGACGCTCTCAGAAGCTCGACAGGCAAACCTGGTCGTTGCTCGCGGGCCGGATGCGAATGAATCGATAGTTCACTTTGCAAACCTGCTGCGTAACTTCAAGGCATCGTCAGTTGGAATCCGCATAACTCGCGAGCTGATCAAGACCGCAACGCGTTAAACCGCAGTGGCCGGATCTTGGCCTTAATCGCGCAGCGGCGCAAACGGATGCAGTTCGTCCTCGCCTCGCTGGAGGACACCCCAGGTCGATTCCGGGACCTCGTTCCAGACACCCTCGAGATTGCCTAGCGGTTCCGATACGACGACCCGGCTCTCCGGTCCGACCTTGCTGAAGACGGGATGGTCCGGGTATTGCGCTCGCAGCGTGTCTACGTCCGAGCTGTAGAAGAGCGATCGGGAGTTGCGCTCGCTCGAATAGCGGAAGGCCCAGATGCTGTCGCCATCTGTCGTCGCTACGGTCATTTGCATGGGGTTTTCGACGCCGTGCGATTGCCCGGCCGCCTCGATATGAGCCACAGCGCGCGCAACAGCCGTTGGCGGATCCTCCTGCAGACCGAAGCTGAGGGCCAGGTAAAAGAACAGCTCCGAGTCCGTCGAACCTTCTATCGCCGGGTATAGGGAGCGATCTACGGCAAACGCAAGATCACGTTTAAGCGAGTTGAACTCGCGAATCGCACCGTTGTGCATCCATAACCAGTTTTGGTAACGAAACGGATGGCAGTTGGTCTGTTGAATTGCCGTGCCCGTCGACGCGCGGATGTGCGCAAAGATCAGGGGTGACCGGAGATGCCGTGCCAGCTCTCTGAGGTTCGGGTCATGCCACGCCGGGTCGATGCTGCGAAAGAGTCCCGGCACCTCCTGATCGTCGTACCAGCCGAGGCCGAACCCGTCCCCGTTGATGGTCGTTGCACCGAGCCGCGAATTCAGACTCTGCTCGATCAGCGAGTTGTCCGGTTTGAGAAGCAGCTCATCCAGCGGTATCGGTGAGCCCGAGTATGCAAGCCATCGACACATTGGTCGGCCCTTGGTCGGTCAGAGCCCCGAATTATGGCGCCAACCGGGGCCTCAGTCGACCTCATTGTGGTTCCGGTAGGCACCGCCCAAATTCGCGATCCTGAGCGGCCGTATCGCCGCCTCGGCAACACCCGGATATCACACCGCCGAGGGTCCGGACTCCATGCTGCCATCCGGCGCCAGCAGTCTTGCCAGGTGCTTCGTCCACGGCAGCATTAGCATTGCCAGGCCCACGTTGAACACCAGGTGTCCCGTCGCAACCGCAACTCCTGGATTATCGCTGACCGAATCGGCGAAGGAAGCCAATTGCGATGTAAACGGAAGAAATACCAGCACGCCAATCGCGTTGATGAGCAAGTTCGCCTGCGCTGTACGCTGCGCCGCCGGCTGCATGCCGATGCTGCCAAGAAGACCCGTGACGGTTGTGCCTGCGTTGGAACCGATAATTATCGCCATAGCCGCCTGCGTATCGATTACCCCTTGCTGCACGAGCAGAATCACCAAGCCTGTGATCGCGCTGCTCGACTGCACAAGGGCCGTCAGGACCATGCCGGTCAAAGCCCCAACCACGGGATTCGCAGTCTTGGCGAGAAGTTCACCGAGCGCCGGATCCTCCTTGAGCGGACTGAGCGCGTCACTGAGCAGATCCAGTGTGAAGAAAATGAAGCCGAAATAGAAGATCGCCTTGCCGAATGTCCGCAGCGGTCCGGGCAGGACGCCGATCAACGCTCCGAGTACTATGAAGAACGCGCCGACTCCGGTTAGCTCGAAACTGACCAGCCACGCGGTCACCGTCGTACCGACGTTGGCGCCGATAAGCACACCAAGGCTGTTCGCAAACGTAATTGCGCCGGAGTCCACGAGCGCGACGGTGATCGAAGTTACGGCACTGCTCGATTGCACGACGGCCGTCATGGCCGCCCCGAGAAGGAAGCCGGAATACCGATTTTGCGTGAGGCGCCCGAGGACAGCGCGCATACGATCCTGGCCGAGTTCCTGCAGTTCGGAACTAAAACCCTGTAAACCGTAAATGAACAGAATCACTGTTGCGAAAACAGCGATAGCAAAGTCGAAATACTGCATCGTTGTTGTTACTGCCTGCAGACTTGCTGCGCGCTTATCAGAAGACTCGTCGCGGTGGGACTATTGTGCGCGTATACCGATGGAGCCTGAATTACCGGATTCGGTATCAATGAGTTCCAGGATAGACGAACCGCGAAAATTGAACTAAAAGAACACCCTGAACTTTAGCATAGGCACCCATATCACGTCGGTCTCCGGGTTATTCACCGGATCAAAGTGCACCTGCAAGCCTGGCGTGATCCAGAGATTCGGGGTAGTCAAAATCTTGTAGTAGGTCTCCAGCATTACCTGGTCCCTGCCGAAGCAGGGCACCACTCCGCACTGTCCTTCGTCGAGTTCCTTGCCCCACGTCAGGGCTGCAAAGGCCTCGCCTTTTATCCCAAACGGCTTCGTGTACGCGGCGCCGACATTGACGACATGTTGCAGGGAGGTATAACCGAATCCGCCTCCGGCAGCCGTGTTGTACGCATAGCTAGCCAGGGTAACCCACTTGCCAAACTGCTTTTCGCCAGCCACTTTGAAACCCCAGCCACTGGAGGTTGGGAAGAACTTCTCGCTGGCGCGGCTGGCTCGAAACACCAGCAAGTGCAAGTGATCCAGTTCGGGACCGTCAGCTCCCATGCGAGCCCAGTTATATCCGAACTCACCGGCAACGAAAACATCGCCGGTATCGAAGATGTTGCCCACATTCAGTTCGTCTACTCGGGAATTGATGTCCGATACATGGCCCGTGGCATAGAAGCCGGTCGGGCTTGCAGGGGCAAGCTTGGCCGTCACACCCATTGCCGGTGGGCCGAACGGAATGACGTTGGCCGGGAATCCAATAGTGGGATTGGACACCGAGGTTCGTACGTCAGCGAACCTGCTGAAGTCGATAACGCTGACCGGAACGTGTTGGCCAATGCGCAGGTGAAACCGGTCCTTTTTTAGCCACTGTTCCCAGTACAGGTTCGCAACGAACGGGTCGACATCGAGGAACAATGCATCATGGACGAACATTGAACCCGTGTTAAAAAAGAACAGGGGCGGTTGCGCCGCGTTGCCCCAAGTGTGGACGTTATTGTAGGAGAAGACGACGCCACCCTCGTAGTCTTCGTCGAAATTCAGCGGGGTCCACTGGGCCTCGAGCAACAAAAACCCGGCTGCGGCATAGTCCTGGCCGTTCGCAACGCTAGAGGCTCTCATAGTGTTCCCCTGGTAACTGAGGGAGAGCTTCAGGGTCGTTTCCTTGTAGAGGTCCTCTTTCCAGTCTTCATAGTCATCGGGAAGCAAGAGCGCGCCCAGTAGCGAGTCTCGTTGGGGCAAACTGTGATTCAGGTCGTGCTCGGCATAGCCGGGTTTCTCGAGCTCGTCGGCAACTGCATTGTCATCAAGCATCTGGGCCTGGGCCGGAAACGCCAGAAACACGACCCAGCTTGCCGCCAGCATTCTGATTGCTACGCGCAGTTCGTTGAACATCGTGATTGACTCTCCACTCGGAATTGAGAACGCGCCCACCCTCGCCGGGGCTGAGCATTCAATGGGCTTTTTCAGAGGCTCAAACTGACAGAAAACGCATGTAGTGCCGGCCACCGAATGGGACCGACGCGATGCAAGCACCACTCTGAAGACTACTACGGCCGCCGCAGGAGGTCCATCCTCGATCGCTGCGCCACGATGCTCCATCAATGCATACTCGCGCCTCGGCTCATCGCGATATGATTGGCATTTGGTTGCACGCGAGAAATTGCACCATTGGCACTGTTAACACGAATCCTGATTGCTAGCGCGATATTCTTTCTCACTGCTACGGCGCAAGGACAAGGCAGTGATGACGCCACGGACTTCGCACTACCCGCCGACGAAGTCGGCGACCAGATCGGCGACGGAGGTCTCGATCTGGATGATGCAGATTTCACGGGAAACCCTGCAAACAGCCTGTTCGGATGGTGGCCCGAAGACCTGGTGGTTGCGCCGATCCCCGGATATTCCCCCCAGCTCGGCTGGTCGCTCACGCTGGCGGCAGCCTATTTTGTCACCGAGCGGGAAGTCGACGGTCCGCCGCCGTCGATGCTCGGCGGCTTCGGGTTCGCCTCTGACAATGGCAGCTACATGCTAGGCCTTGGTGGCCGATTCCACCTTCGCGATGACCGGCTCCGCCTGAAGGCGGGAGTCGGCTACATGGACCTTCGCTACCGATACTATGGATCGGGCCTCTTGGAAAACGATCTTGGCATCTCGCTGGATATTCTCCAGACCGGACCCGTGTACTTCGCCAGCGCGTCCGCTCGCACCTGGCGCCGCCTCTACCTCGGCGCGGGCTTTCTGGGCGGCAGTATCGATGCGAGCCCACGCCTCAACCGGGAGGACACCGGCTTCTTCGACCCCGTGCTCGGTGTAAATCTCGGCGGGCTGCTGCTCCCCATCGAATGGGATTCCCGGGATCACGAGCAGTTTCCCCGCCGCGGAACCTTCGTCAAAGGACGGGGGGTTGTCTACCGCGAGGAACTCGGCAGCGACTTCGACGGCGAGATCTTCCAGCTCGCCTACAACCGCTACATGCCCGTGAGGGATGCGGACGTTCTCGCGCTTCGAGCTTTCTTCAGGACGGCGGAAGGTGACGTACCTTTCTTCCTGTTGAGCACGTTCGGGGGCGACACCGACCTCCGCGGCTACCCGTCGGGCCGGTACCGGGACCGCATGATGTACGCCCTCCAGGGCGAGTATCGATGGCAACTCAACGAGCGCTGGATCCTGACGGGCTTCGCCGGATTCGGGGAAGTCGCCGCCAATATCGGCGATTTCGGCGATGAACTGCTTCCAGCCGGTGGCGTAGGTGCACGCTTCGTGCTCTCGCGAAAGCACCGAATGTCTCTGTCGGCAGACATTGCAGTCGGCAAGAAC
Organism: Woeseiaceae bacterium; assembly: GCA_030066625.1. Taxonomy (GTDB): domain Bacteria; phylum Pseudomonadota; class Gammaproteobacteria; order Steroidobacterales; family Woeseiaceae; genus UBA1847. Next base: position 11,556 of record JASJBG010000101.1, on the reverse strand, counting down.
GGCGCCGAGTTCTACGTGGGCGTGGGCGAAGCGTTCTGAATGCCGTCGGGTCCGACCGCCAGCGAGATGCCCTAGCCCGGTCTCCTGATCAGGTCGCGGTCGAGGAGGTACTTCACCGCGTGCAGTATCAATAGCGTATACAGTCCCGCAATGACATCATCTGCCATGATGCTCGTTCCGGTCCCGAGCTTGTCCTCGACCCAGTCGATCGGGAACGGCTTCCAGATGTCGAATATGCGATAGATTATGAAGCCGGCGACGATCCACCGCCTTTCCGCCGGCAGCCTGAACATGGCGACGAGGAATCCGACGATTTCGTCGTAGACGATGTAGCCGGGATCGACCTCACCGAAGTCTCGTGCCGTTTGGCCACAAATGAAGATGCCGGCAACGAACATAACAGCCACGATCGCTGAGTACGTCACCGGTCCAAGGCGAGACATCAGTACGAACAACGGAATGGCCAGCAGCGTGCCGAAGGTCCCGGGCGCTCCCGGGATCTTGCCGAGGCCGAGTCCTAATGCCAGCCAGTGAGTGACATGCTGCCACGCAGCGAACTGCATACGAGACTATGCCGCGACGGACTTCGCGGCCGAGCCCAGGCCGACGAGCACAATGCCGTCAATTAGCAGCTTGACGCCGATCAGGATGCCGATCGCAAGTTCACCCGATGCCGGCCACTGCATGTACATAAGCACGCCGGCCAGGATACTGACTGCGGCGCCGAACATCATCCACGCGCCACCGGCAGCCGGCGGCAGGCGGATCGCGAAGACGAACGTCGTGACTCCGTCAACAAAAAGGTAAAACGTCAGAACAACGGCCAGGGCCTTGGAACCGACACCCGGATTGAAGATCATGTAGATGCCGGCGAGAATCGTAATTATCCCAACGAGCGCCTTGGCGAAGAGTGAACCCCATCCCGGCGACAACCACGCGAATATCGTCCGCAGGACACCGCCGAATAACAGTACCAGGCCGACGACCACGCTGATGGCCATGCCGCCGACGTCCGGCGACCAGATCGACAATATCCCCAGGACGATGAGGCCTGCCCCGAAAAGCTGCAGCTTGCTGCCGGCTCCTCGCAGCGGTTCAAGCATATCTTGTTCTTGCATTTGCATTTCCCCTTTTGCCGGCAAAGTTATGCTCCCGCCACTACGTCGATGACGTTGATGACGCGGTCGACGCCCTCGGTTCGCGTCGCGATTTCCACGGCCGCGTCGCGTTCAGCATAGGATGCTGCAAAACCAGCGAGTGCAACAACCCCGGCCCGCACGTGAACCTTTACGCGCGACGCCTTGACGGCATCGCTGTCAGAAAGCGCTTTTTTGACGCGGCTCGACAGGATCGAGTCATCGAGCGTACGTCCGGCTGAGCGCTTCTCGTCAAACACGACCAGGCGGTTGCTTACCTCCTTGACGCTGTCGACGCCTCTTGCCACACGGCCCGCGCGCTCCCGCGTAGCTTCGTCCTTGGCCCAGCCGGAGAGCTGTACGAGGCCACCTTCCGTCGTAACACTGATGCTCGTGGCATCCTTAGCGGATTGCTCGAGCAACGCTATGTTGACGCGGGCCGTCAACGTGCCGTCATCGAGTTTCTCGCCAGCCGTTCTCTGCGCAGCGGCCGGGGGCGTCGTGCCCAGCAGCAGGCCGAGCAGAAAGAGCTGTAATGTTCTCATTTGGCATACCTCACGGATTCAGGGGTTGCAGTGTCGGGCTGCTGCTCCGTTTCGCAGCTTTGGCCGATCGCACCTGCGCAGCTATAAGTCCGCGCTTCAGGCCGTTGAGATCGGCATGCGCCTGTCGATCTCCATAAAGCTCTGTGCTCAGGCAGTCGACCTGCTGCACGAGACTGTCGTCACCATACCGCATCGCGAAGTCGCGTGGATCGAGCCCGTGGTCAGTGCGCTCCAGCCACCGCGTCAGTGCCACATATGTTCGGTATGTGTCACCTTGGTCGAGCGCTCGCAGCAACTGGCCAAAGGCCCATTGCTCGCTGGCGAGTACGGCACGCTTGCGTGCCGCGATCGCCTGCCGGCGGCGCGTCAGCCACGGCGGCAGGATACGATACGCGACCAGGAGCACGAGAAGCCCCGCAACGCCGGTCGCGACAAGGCGGTACGGCGGCAGCGCCTCCGTCGTCGGCGCGGCTACAGCGCCGGTTACGAATACGGATACTGGCGCGACGAGCGCCGTGTCCACGGCGCCAGCGTCGCGATTCCACCAGTCGAGCTCGGCGCCGGGCAGCACGAACTCACCGCCAGAATCGAACACGAAAGTCACGGTCTCGCGGCGTACGGCGACCTCGCCGTCCTCAATGACGGGCGTGTCCGCGTACGCTGAGACGCCCTCGGCCGGCGCGTCGCGGTACAGCGGCGGGATGAACATTGCTGGCATGCCTTCGAGTTCTGCCGTGTAGGTAACGACCACGGCATCGCCCGCCTCGAGCTCGCGGTCGCCGATATCGGTCTCACGACTCAGCGTGAGCTTCTCACCGGCGACGTAGGGTCTGAGTGTCTCCGCACCGGCGGGCACGGTCGCGCGAAACTCGACCGGTGGCACCGCGACGTCCACCTTGACGGGGCTGCGATCTTGAGGATCCGCGTACGTAACCGTGACGGTCAGGCCGTCGAGCCGGAAACCGGCCGCCACGAGCGGGTAGACCTCGTAATTCCGCACGACGCCGGTCCACATCTCGCCGTCGATACGCTGGCTCGTCGAGCGCGAGCTGTCGGGCGGCAGCCGCACGATCGCGTTGGCGATCTCGAACGAGGGCCATTCTGGCGCGCGCGGAAAGAACGTCGGGCCGAGGACGGTGACCCGCAGGCGCAGCGGCTCGCCGACGCCAACCGCATCCGGCAGGGTCTCGACGAGTACGCGAGGCTCCTGCGCGAACGCGGAGCCGGCGACGAAGAGCATGAGCAGCAACGAGAGCCTCATGGCCCGCGTTCCCGCATGCTGTGCTCGAGGTCGAATCGCGTACGCAGGAAGTCGCGCGTTTCCGTGTTCACGGAGCGCATCCACTTCTCGGCCGATTCGAGCTCGATCGTGCTCTGCTGCGTGATCTCCATCTCGCGGCCGCGCTCCTCGGTATTGTCGAAGCGATAGTCATCCGCGCCCATCTCGGACTCGTCACCCGTATCGCCCTGCTCGCGCGCATCCATGATGTACTGCTGGATGTAAAGAGCGAGCTCGAGATTCTCGCGGGCTTCCGACCAGTCCGGCGCCTCGGCGACGGCAAGCTCGAAAGACCGCGCCCCCTTGACGTACTCGAAGGCCTTGGTCAACGCATTGCCGCGATTGTAGAAGCCGACCGGGTCGGCGATGCGTGCGTACACGGCTGCGGCCTCCTCGTACTTACCGTTCCGGTACATCGCCGTGCCCTGCCACATCCGGTCTTCGAACAGCTCCGCGGCGCGAACATAGTCCACCGCGTCGTAAGCACGCTGGCCGCGCTGGTCGGGTGTCAGCCAGACCTCGGCCGGATCGTCGACGCGGCTTGTCAGCCACGCGAGCGCCCCGGCTGCCAACACGGTGACAGCCAGTAATTGCTGCCAGAGCCCGAAGCGTCGCCATTTCACCATCGCATCGTCCATCCGCGGCGGAACCAGGCGAGCACGAGCAGCGCTGCCGGCAGCGTGAACCACCAGGCTCCGTCGATCCACTGCGAGTCCGGGTCGTCCGCCTGCCGGAGGTTCGACTCGATACGCCGCATCATCTCTCGGACATCCGCATCGCCAGCCTGGCTGCGGACAACGGGGACATCGGCCTCGGACCGCACACGACGAAGTACTGCCGTGTCGATGCTCGTATCGAGGCGGCCGCCGGCCGGATCCATGACGGGGGAGCCGTCCGGCATGAGCGCAACGCCACCGGCATCGGTGCCAACGACGAACGCGAGCACCGCGGCCGAGTCGCCGCGGGCCGTATACCCGGCGAAGGACGGAATATCGCGAGCGTCGAAGCCCGAGTTCACGAACAGCACGGTGCCGATCGTGGCCTCGTCGGCGAGCATGTTCTGCGCGATCGGCAGCACGGCACCGGCATCGCGGCCGGGCTCGGGCATGATCGCCGGATCGAGGCTTTCGAGGAACGGCTTGATCACGTCGATATCGGTGGTCGGGGGCATCACGATATGCGCGCTCCCGGCGTAGGCAATCAACGCCGTCCTCGATCCCGTGCGCCGCTCAATCAGGTCGAGCACCTTGAAGCGAGCGCGATCGAGGCGCGTCGGCTGCACATCGTTGCTGCGCATGGCGTCGGTCACCTCGAGTGCGACAACGAGCGGCGCCGTCTCACTAAACCAGGGGCTCTGCTGTTTGCTCCAAGTAGGCCCGGCTGCGGCAATCGCGGCGAACAAGAGGGCGATGGCCGTGCCATCGATCGGGCGTACGCGATTACTGCTGGCGCGATTCACCGTCAACGCGTCACGGAGATGCGGCGCGACCAGTTCACCGACGCTGCCGCCGGCCCGCTCGCGCCAGCGCACGCGGTACCAGACCAGGGCGACGAGCGGCAGCGCGACGAGCCACCACGGTCGCAGGAAATGAAACAGCTCGAGCGCGCTCACGCCGCTCTCTCGCGGCGCGTGCGAGAAATCCCAAACAGCGCGTAAGCCAGCAGACCGATCACGAGCGCGGCGCCAGCCGGCCAGTGGACCATCGACTCTCGCGGTCGCCACGCACTCGTCTTGATGTCACTCACGGCAAGTTCGTCGATACGCCGGTAGACGTCGGCAAGCCCTGCCTCGTCGGCCGCGTCGAAAAAGCGCCCTCCCGAACGAGACGCTATGTCGGCCAGGGCATCGAAATCTACCCGGTCTTCGCCACGCGCGTTCGGGTCACCGACGCCGATGGTGTGAATCTCGACGCCGTTCAGCCGAGCGATTTCCGCCGCGTTGACCGGCGTCATCTTGCTCGCGGTATCGGAGCCGTCCGACAGCAGGATGAGCAGGCGATCGTCGAGTTCGCTCGACTCGAAGGACTTGATGGCAAGGCCGATCGCGTCGCCAATAGCCGTCCGCGGCCCGGCCATGCCGACATCCATGAGGCCCACCAGCGAGCGTGCCGTTTCGATATCGCGCGTAAAGGGTAGCTGCAGGTAGGCCTTGTCGCCAAATACGATCAGGCCGACGCGATCGCGCTCACGCGCGGCAACAAAAGCGTCAACGACGCGCTTGACCGCGGCGAGTCGCTGCACGGGCCGGCCGTCGTCGCTCGGAAAGTCTCGGTAGTCCATCGAGCCCGACAGGTCGATGGCCAGCATGATGTCGCGCGACGCTTCTTCGCGAACGATTGGCTCGCCGACCAGCTCGGGCTTCGCAAGCGCAACCACGAGCAACACCCAGATAAGCGACGCGCTCACGATCTGCAGCGCCCGGCGGCGCATTACGACCGCACCCGAGCGCGCTTCCGCGCCCGTGACCGAGACGATCTCGTCAAAAAACGGTACACGCAAAGCGCTGACCCGCTCGCGGTGCGGCGGTGCCAGCCAGTACACCAGCAGCGGTAACGGCAGGATCAGCAGCGCAAGCGGGTACGCGAACTCAAGCACGGTGGTTCCTGACCCAGCGCCGGGCCGGGTCGATGAGTGCTTCGCCGTCCAGGCCAGGGCGGTACGCCGCCATCGCCAACTCATCGGCGTGGCGCCTGACCCTGGAGTCCTTCGGCGCGGTCCGCCGCAGGAAGTCCGCCCACTCCTGGCCGTAGAGATTCGCGACCTCCGACCGGGGAAAGGCCGTCAGCGCGGTACGCTTGACGATCACGGCAATTTCCGCGGCTGCGTTGCCCCCGCGGATCGAATCGAGTGCTCTCAATGCGTCGCGCCGGTACCGGTTCCGCCGCCAGCGGAGGGCCGCGTGCACCGCAACGATAATGAGCGCGGCCGCAATCCAGGCGGCTACGACCACCCAGCCGATCGTCTGCGGCGTCATCGCAACCGGCTCAGGAACAACAATGTCATGCAACAGGTCGAGGAGCTGCGGGAGATTCTTGCCTTCGTAGCGATCCATGCCCGTTTCCTCAGCGCGCGCGCCGCGCCCCCCCGTAGCGGCCGAGCAGTTGGCGCACCTGCGGCAGCGTCTCGAGACCCGCCGACAACGGCAGCACCGACAGATTGATTTCCGCCTGCCAGTCACGAATCCGGTCGAGCCGGGCATTGCTGTAAGCCTCGAGTGCGGACCGGGTGCTGCTCGAGCCGAGATCGAGTTCCGCCTGCAGCGAGTGATCGCCGACGACCGCGCGGCCCGATTTTCGGAGCCGGATCGCGATCGGATCATAGACGAGCACGAGTATGAGATCGTTGTGCAATGCGACGCTCTTGAGATGCCGATGCGTCTGTTCGTCGATGCCGTCGAAGTCGCTGAATACGAACACGAGGTGATCGTGGTGCGCGATGCGCGAGATGCTCTTCAACACCGAATTGAGCGCACCCGGTCGCCGCTGGACCTCGCGATCCGCGGTAAGCGCTGCGTTGCGGGCCGTGACCGTCTCCAGCAAGCGATGCACGGCCCGCCGGCTTCGCTGTGGCCGGAGTTCGACCTGGCCATCGTCATCGAACACGATGCCCCCCACCCGATCGCCGGCTTCGAGCACGCGGAACGACGTGAGCGCGGCTGCCTCGGCAGCGGTCACGGATTTCATATTCAGCTCGGAGCCGAAGAACATCGTCATACGCTGGTCGACGACGAGCAGCGCCGGCCTGTCACGCTCTTCGGTGAATACCCGAACGTAGGGCGAGCCCGTGCGTGCCGTCGCCTTCCAGTCGATGGAGCGTATGTCATCGCCTGGCAGGTAGTCGCGCATCTCCTCGAAGTTGAGCCCGCGCCCACGCAGGCGAGAGGCGTGGCGACCGTTGAGCACACTGCCCGATGGCTGGCGCGGGAGAAAGCTCAGGCCCCGCGCCGGCCCCTCCAGCCTGCGGAGCTGCTCCAGCGTGACGTGAATGCGCGGGTCGCCGTCCATACCACTTACGGCAGCGCGACGGCCTCGATGAGCGCATCGATCACCTGGTTGGCGGCGACTCCCTCGCCCTGTGCCTCGTAGGACAGCATGAGGCGATGGCGCAGGACGTTGTGCACGATTGCGCGGACGTCGCCGGGATCGACGTAGTCGCGACCGGCCAGCCAGGCATGCGTGCGGCTGCATTTGTCGAGTGCCAGTGACGCACGGGGGCTGCCGCCAACTTCGATCCAGCGGTCGAGGTCCTCGGAGTATTTCTCCGGCGTGCGCGTCGCGTAGACGAGATCGGCCATGTAACGCTGCACGGCACCGGAGACGGCAATCGCGCCGATCTCACGGCGGGCGTCGAACACTGCCTGCTGCGGGATGCGCGGCGCTGGCTCTTGCATCGATTTGTCGGGCGTGTCCTGCGACGCCGTCTCTTCGCTGCGGACGAGTTCGATGATGCGCACTTCGTCCTCGACGGCGGTGTACTCGATATTGACGTGCATCAGGAAGCGGTCCATCTGCGCCTCCGGCAGCGGGTAGGTCCCTTCCTGCTCCACGGGGTTTTGCGTCGCCATCACCATGAACAGCGGCGGCATGCAGTGTGTCGTCCCCGCGACTGTCACCTGCCGTTCTTCCATCGCCTCCAGCATAGCCGCCTGGACCTTGGCCGGCGCGCGGTTGATCTCATCGCCGAGCACGATGTTCGCAAAAATGGGGCCGGGTTCGAAGCGAAACTGGCTACCCTCCGCGACCTGGTGATAAACCTCGGTGCCCGTCACGTCGGACGGCAGCAGATCCGGCGTGAACTGGATGCGGCTGAAGTCCGCCTCGATATTCTTCGCGAGCGCCTTGATGGCACGGGTTTTCGCAAGCCCCGGCAGGCCCTCGACCAGGAGGTTGCCGTTGGCGAGAAGGCCCGTAAGGATGCTGTCGACGACGGCACCCTGCCCGATGATCGATGCATTCATCCGGTCGCGGAGTTCGTCGACCTGTTCGCGTGCTGTCACGGCTGTTCCTCCGTCATGCGGGCGTTGAGAATTTCTGCGGGCGCGGAACCGTCAGCACCTGCGGGTGACTCGATTCCTGCGAGCACCGCGATGGCGGGTGCGATGTCCACGGTATGAACGGTACGTTCGACGCTGCGTCCGGGGAGCCCAAAGCCTGCGAACACCATCGGTACATGCGTATCGTAGGTCCACGGCGACCCGTGCGTCGAGGCGACGGTGAGACCGTCGAAATCGTTAATAAAAAAATGTGGCTCGAAGACGATCATGACGTCCCCGGAGCGGTCGGGGTGAAAGTTATTCGCTATACGCATCCCGACTTCCCCCTCCGGCATCTCGCCGTTGCGCATCGCTGCGCTCGACACGGCGTGTGCAACGCCCTCGAACTGTTCAATCTCGGCCGCGACCGCTGCCTCGAGCGCCGCGGCGTCGATATCCGGATCGGCCCGGGCGTCGTCAGAGAAATACACGTAGGGATGCGCATACGTCTCGACCAGCTCACCGTCGATCCCGAAGGTCGACTTGATGCGATCGATCGCCGCAGCGCTGTCCCACTGCTCGGGATCGACATAGCCGCCCGGAAGCCCCTGCGCCTGGCGGTAGCCGGGCGCATCCGGCGCACCGTGGTCCGCCGACAGCACGATGAGGGTATTGTCGAGACCCACCGTCGCATCGACGTGAGCGAGCAGCTCCGCGATGGTCTGGTCGAGGGCGAGCATATTGTCTTCTGCCTCGAGACTCGACGGACCGAAGACGTGGCCGACGTAGTCGGTGGACGAGAAACTCACGCTCAGGTAGTCGGTGACGTCGTCCACACCGAGCTGCTCTTCGACCAGGGCGCGCTTCGCAAAGTCGAGCACGAGCCGGTCGCCTGCCGGACTCAGGGTCAACCAGGTCGTGAAGTAACGACTCGTGCCGTCGCCGAAAGAGTGCGGAAACGTTCTTCCGAACCCGGCGACGTCCGTTTCCCACGGCTGGTCGTCGGCATCCGCGAAATCGTAGGTTTCAATATCGTGCAACAGCGTCCAGCTCTTGCCGGCGAAATGTTCTGCTGGCCGCCCGGCGTTATGCTCCAGCACCCACTCCGGGTAACGATCGAGGTAGTAGCGGCTGGTCACGAACTCGCCGCCGGCCTTCGAGAACCAGTAGGCCGTACCGTGATGTCCGGCCATCGAGATGGCGCCGCGGTCCTTGACGGAAACCCCGATGCGCTTGCTCGACTCGCCGAAGGCCTCGTACAGGGCATCGGCAAGCGTCGGCACGAGCATCGCGGCAGGCGAACGACCGTCGCTTCGAGCCGCCCGCTGTGTCGGGTCGATCTCGGCGTCCTGGTCGACGCCGGCATCTTTGGACAGTAGCGGGTAGCGGGCGTCCTCGACATTGTAGGTCGTGAACCCGCTCTCCCTGTCGAACCACAGGTTACCCACCATGCCGTGCGAGCTCGGATGTGCCCCGGTAGCGAGCGTCGCGTGACCGACAATCGTTTCGGTATTCGCATGTGCGTGATGTGCATCCTCGAACACGATGCCATCGTCGTAAAGATAGCGAAAACCGCCCGCTCCGAATCGCTCCATGTAGCGTACGGGCAGATCGGCACGCAGTTGATCCACGGTGATCTGCAGGATCAGCCGCGGACTCCGCTCGCGGTCTTGAACCGGCGTCGACCCTTCTGCCGCTGGCGAGTCGCCCGCGGGCCTGCAGGCGCCGCAGAAAACGATGACCGCTGCAATGACGACAGCGCGACCAGTCCGTGCTGCGGAGTGCAGCAATGCTCTCGGATAATTTTTGTTCATCGTCGTTGAATATCACGGGCCCGCGCACGCGACAATCCCAAAATCGGCAGTACCCGGCAGCTTGCAAGCGAATATGCGCGAAGTTATACAGTAAAGCCGGTTGCGGCTCGGAGACCCAGGTGCGACGTTTGCCCGTACCACTCATCATCTGCCTGGCGACATTGCTGCTCGCGTATGGCTGCGCCAGCAGCCCGACCGGGCGCACCCAGTTGATGCTGGTCTCTCCCGAAGCGGCGGTTGTCGAGTCCCGCAAAGCCTATGTCAGCACGGTTGAGCAACTCGACGCCGAAGACAAGCTGCTCGATGATCCTGTGTTGGCCGATCGACTGCAGGTCATCACCGGGCGGCTCGTAGCCGTCGCGGTCGAGGAGTATCCGCACACCCGGGACTGGGACTGGAGCGTTGCGCTGATCGATGAAGCCAGGACCGTCAACGCCTGGTGCATGGCCGGCGGACGCATGGCCGTCTACTCCGGCCTGTTCGAAAAAGCGGGCCTGGACGACGACGAGCTTGCCCACATCATGGGCCATGAAATTTCTCATGCACTGGCAAATCACACGGCGGAGCGCATGTCGGTGGTGCTTGCCTCTAGCGCAGGCGTCATCGCAGCGGGCGCCGCAGCTGACAGGACCGGGCTTGTGCTCGCCGGCGCCGAAGTGGCAGCGAAACTCGCCATCGAATTTCCCAACAGCCGCCAGGCAGAGACCGAAGCCGACCGGATCGGCATCGAGCTCGCGACCCGAGCCGGCTACGACCCTGCTGCAGCCGTGACGCTGTGGATAAAGATGGAGGACGCCGCAGGGGCGGGACCGGTGGAGTTCCTGAGCACACATCCTGCACCCGGCAATCGGCGCGATAAGCTCGGCGCGATGGTGCCGAAGATGCGCAGAATCCAGCCCGCGGAGCATGTTGCCCCCTACCCGGTCACTATCATTCGCCACGAGTCCGACCTCACCTGACGATGCATAACGTCGGCCAGGCAGAGCCGTGCCGGGCTCGGCAGCCCCGTGATTTCGCTACAATCGCGGGTCGTTGATTGCAGGGATGATCGCTTGACTCGTCAACCAGGCCCACGCAGCGCACGACTGCTGCTGTTTTTCTCAGGCACGGCAGCACTGATCTACCAGGCTGTCTGGATCAAGCAACTCGGGCTCGTTGTTGGTATCGATGTATTCGCCGTCAGCATCGGCGTCAGTGGTTTCTTTGCCGGGCTCGCAATAGGCGCGGTTGCGATTGGCAGGATCGCCGACTCGAGCATCAGGCCGCTGCGGCTCTATGCCATCGTGGAGATCGGCATCGCGGCTGCAGCCGTGCTTGCGACGCTCGCGCTTGCCAACTCCGCTGCCCTGTTCGTGGCCCTCCAGGATTCGATGGGCGCCTTTGCGTGGCTGCTGCCGCTCGGGCTCGTGATGGCGCCCGCGACGCTGATGGGCGGCACGCTACCGCCGCTGCTCGCGACGGTGAAACCCGACGACGGCGAAATCGGCGAACAGAGCGGGCGCCTGTACGCCGCCAACACCGCGGGCGCGATCGTCGGCGCCATTGCAACGATCCTGCTGGTCGTGCCGCTGTTCGGCGTGCTGGGTGCCGCCCTGTGCGCGGCGAGTTTGAATCTTGTGCTTGCGGCGGTCGCCTTCGCAATTGATCGACGCTCGGCAGCCCTGGAGCCAGCCGCTGAGGAGACGCCCAAACCGGCGAAAAGGCCGGAGGGCGCCATCCTGGCACTCAGCCTTTACGCGATCGCCGGTGGCGTTGCGCTCGGCTACGAGGTCGTCTGGACCCAGGTGATCGTGCAGTTCCTGAGCACGCG
>JASJBG010000100.1 GCA_030066625.1 Woeseiaceae bacterium | reverse complement strand
TCTCAACATCGGCCTGCCGTTCCTCGTCCTGATGGGCGCCTATTTCATCGGCAGCTGGATCGAGCGGCGTCATTTCCGCGAGATTGAGAAGCGGGAAAAGGCGCTCAAGGGCATGCCCGTGACGACCTTCGAGCTATTGCCGACCAACTGGCACATCTCGAGGGCTGAGCTCGTGTCCGGCAGCGTCGTGGTGTCGCTGGACTACTTCAAGCGGGTGATCGCCGGGCTGCGCGGTATCTTCGGCGGGCGTATCAAAACCTACGAGCCGTTGCTCGAGCGTGCCCGCCGCGAGGCGCTGCTGCGTATGAACGAAGCGGCACGCGCAAAAGGGCTGAATGCGGTGATCAACGTGCGCCTCGAGACGTCGCGGCTCGCGAACGCCCGCAATGACGGCAAGGGCACGGCGGGTGTGGAGATGCTGGCATTCGGCACCGGCCTGCGCGTCGACAAGCAGCCGAAGCAGGCCAGCTGATGGAGTACGTTCCCCGCGAGCCCGACCACAGCGTGAACGTCAGCAAGGAGCATCCGCTCGTGGAGGCGGGCACGCTCGTCATCGGCCTCGGTATCATCTTCGCCGTCATCGCGGCAGCGTTGATATTCCTGATCGAAATCGCCCTGTTCTTCGTCCCGGCCGAGAAGGAGGCGCAGATGTTCTCCTACTGGTTGCCCGAGGACATCACGACCGTTGCCTACGACGATCCCCGCCTCCTGAAGACTGACGAGATCCTGCAGCGTCTGGCGCGCCACTACCCGGAGTCGCCGTACGAATTCCGCGTCGAGATCGACAACTCGCCGCAGCTAAACGCGATGGCGTTCCCTGGCGGCCTGATCGTCGTTACCTCCGGCCTGATCGACAAGGTCGACACGGAAAACGAGCTCGCCTTCGTACTCGGGCACGAGATCGGCCACTATCGCAATCGCGATCACCTTCGCGCGATGGGGCGCGGTCTCGTTTTCAGCCTGATGCTGCTGGTGATCAGCGGCGACGACAGCGCCAACTATGGGGCCACGATCGCCGACCTCACGCTCAAGGGCGCTAGCCGCCGGCAGGAAAGCGACGCGGACCTGTTCGGACTCGAGCTCGTACAGAGCGAGTACGGCCACGTCGCGGGTTCCTGGCGATTTTTCGAGCGTATCGCCGAGACGGAAGACGACGAGTTCCTGGACCTGCTCGACTACACCGCCACGCATCCGTCGCCGGATGACCGGATCGAGACGATCATCGAGATCGCGAATCGCAACAACTGGCCCGTCGAAGGCGCGGTCACGCCGATTGACTGGGGCCCTGCCGAGTAATCCGCGCCGCTATACGGGCAAATACGAACTTTCCGAGCGTTCATTGTCGGGCATGCTCAAATCGTCCCCGAAACGATCGGAAGAACACCTGATGAACGTCAAAATCCACGAACTGATGAGCACGAAGGTCGTCACGGCGCAGCCGCACATGAGTGTCGAACACGTACGCGACCTGCTCGACAAGAACAACATTAGCTCGGTGCCGGTCGTCGATTCCGAGAATCGTCCCGTCGGGGTGGTCTCCGCGACGGACCTCGCGCAGGATCTGAAAGCGGGTACGCACATCAATACCCTGATGACCGAGAAGGTCTACACGGTTCCGCAGTACGACGACGTCAGTATTGCGGCGCGCGTAATGCGCAATCACAAAATCCACCACGTGGTCGTGACGCATGAACAGAAAGTCGTGGGCATCATCAGCGCGTTCGACCTGATGAAGCTCGTCGAGGGTCACCGCTTCGTGGCAAAGAACGCACCGACCCCGTCGAAGCGCAAGGCTGCAAAGCGCGCCTGAATAATCGGTCGGGCATTCGCCTGACCTTGAAGTCACAAGATCGGCCCCGATGTCGTGCTACCGTTGCACGATCTCCAGGAGATTCGAATGCGTGTCAGGGCCGATTTTTCCGAACGGGCCGTCGTCCGGCCTGACGACTACGAGTGGGTGGATTCGCCGATGCCGGGTGTCGAGCGGATGATGCTCGACCGCGTCGGCGATGAAGTCGCGAGGGCGACGTCGCTGGTACGTTATGCCCCGAACAGCGAATTCTCGCGTCACGAGCATTCAGGCGGTGAGGAGTTCATCGTGCTCGACGGTGTGTTCTCCGACGAACACGGCGACTACCCGACAGGCTCCTACGTCCGCAACCCGATCGGTACGGCACATACGCCACGGATCGGCCCGGAAGGCTGCGTCATTTTCGTCAAGCTGCAGCAGTTCGAGGTCGAGGACCAGGACCAGAAGGTCATCGATATCAACTCGACGCCGTGGCAGCCGGGCCTGGTACCGGGCCTCGAGGTCATGCCGCTGCATCAGTACGCGGCCGAAAATGTCGCGATGGTCAAGTGGGCGCCGAACACCCGGTTCAAGCCGCACACGCACTGGGGCGGGGAGGAGATCCTCGTCATCGACGGCACTTTCTACGACGAGCAAGGTGAGTATCCGGCCGGTAGTTGGCTCAGGAATCCGCACCAGAGCCGGCATACGCCGTATACGAAGGAAGACGGCGCGCTGATCTACGTCAAGGTCGGGCACCTTGCGTAGCGGATTGCGCTAATAGCCGTCGAGGTCGAGTTCGAGCTGCAGGTCCTTGGCTCGTTCTCGAGCCTTGCGCAGGAACAGGAAGCCGAACAGGTAGCCTGCGATACCGCCGGTTACGTGCGCCATCACATTGACGAAGCCGTGGTCGTCCTGTGTGAACAGGCGCCAGATGTCTCCGCCGACGAACCAAAGCGTAAGCGCCCACGCGGGCACCGCGATCGATCCGACGATTACGATAAACCAGTAGTAGCAGCGGATCTTGCCGCGCGGCAGCAGGTACGTGTACAGCCCCATCATCCCCATGACGACACCGGACAGTCCGAGTGTCCAGTAATGAACGCCGCTCGCATAGGCCGACACCGAGCTGAACACACCGGTGAACAGTGAGATCACGAGTATCGACGCGAGGAACGCGACCGGCCCCATCAGCGTTTCGACGGTGGCGGCGAACGCGAAGAAGAAGAACAGGTTGAAAATGATGTGCAGCCAGTCGCCGTGGGCGAACGACGATGTGAGCATCTTCAGCGGGTTCCAGGAATTCGTGTAGTAGGCGAACGCGTGATCCGGGTTGTCGGGGACCATCGTCTCGAACATCCGCAGTTCGTCCTCGAGCATCTGCCGGACGTAGGCGCGCGAATCGTCGCGGTCCTTGAAGCCGCTCAGCTTGTCCAGGCCCTGCACGATCTCGTCGATGATTTCCTGTCCGTTCTGCTCGGTGGCAATCGTGTACATCATCTCCGCGCAGTGCCGGTACTGCTTCATCGTCTGGATCCGCTCGAACACGATCTGCCGGATCCGGCTCCGGCGATCTTCCTGCTGGCAGTAGCGGTCGATGGCCTGGTTGAAGTCCTTCCAGTCGCTGTCCTGCTTCAGGAAGATGCCCAGGCAAACGATGCAAACCAGGACGGTCAGAACTGGCCAGCCGGGCAGCGCGAAATCGGCTTTGACAGGGACGAAGATCAAGGTTCAGAGCTCCCGGAGTGCTTGAGCGACGGGCAGACGAGCGGCGCGTATGGCGGGAAACAGCCCGCCAACGACGCCAATGACCAGCGCAGCCTGTAAGCCTTGCATAAGCAGGTCCGGCGTCACGGCGAAATCGAAGACAACCTGGCTGAAGCTCGCGCCGAGCGTCGATGCCTGGAATCCATTGAACGCGATGAATGCGGCGGCCGCGCCGATGAGTCCGCCGATCAGCGCGAGCAGCGTGGACTCGACGACGGTCGATACCAGGACGGCAAAGGGCCCGAAGCCGATCGCACGCAGTGTGGCGATCTCCTTGCCGCGTACCGAGATCGACGAGTACATTGAATTGAGCGCGCCAAACACGGCACCAATCGACATCAGGATCATCAGCGGATAGCCGAGGCCCCGGATCAAGCCGGTCGTCTGTTCCGCTTGGCTCGCGTAGTAGGCCCGTTCGCTGACGACGTCAACGTTGATCCGCGGATCGTCGGCGAGCGTCTGCTCGAGTATGGCCAGGCTCTCTTCGCTTTCGAGGCGCACGCGTACCGACTGGTAGCTATTGCCCCGGCGATAGGCAGCCTGCAGGACGCGCACGTCGGTCCAGAGTTCGGACTCGGCGACGCTGCCGCCGGCTTCAAAGACACCAACGACGGTCCACTCGGTCTGCCCGAAGCGGATCGTCTCGCCGACGTCGAGGCCAACGAATTCCTGCTGCGCCGCGCGGCCGACGACGAACTCGTTCTTGCCGGGCTCGAAAACCCGTCCCTGAACGATATCGATGTTGCGGCGCACGTCGAACGCGCCTAACTCGACACCGCGGAACGGGACGTTGGCATCTTCATTGGTCGCCTTTTTCTTGACGTCGACGACGACATAGAGCTCGGCGGAAACCAGCGCGGTATCTCCATCGCGCAGCACGCCCGGCGAGGTTTCGATGATCTGAACCTGCTGGGCGGATACACCGCTGGACAGTTCCGACGTGGCGCCGCTGCGCATGATGATCGCGGTATCGTCGGAGCCGGCCGAAAGCAGCGTGCGCTCGAATCCGTTCGCCATGGACAGGACGGCGGCGAAGACGACCACGACGGCCGCAACGCCGAGGATAGCGACTAACGAGCTGCCAAGGCGCTTCGGCAGGTTGCGGAGATTCAGTACGGTTACTGCGACGATTTGGTTCAGGAGTCTCATACGTCTATGCCCGCACAGCGAGCGCGTCGATGATCGACAATCGCATCGCTTTTAGCGCCGGGAACAGGCCGGCGAGTACGCCGGCACCGATCATGAATGCCAGCGCCAAGAGAATTGTGCTGGCCGGCAAGTACAGGCCCGGAAGCAAACCGCCGCTTTGTATCAGCAGCCAGCCGGTCCCGAGTCCGAGCAGACCGCCAAGCAGCATGATCAGGACGGACTCCGACAGCACGATACCGAGGACGGTGCTGTCCTCGAAGCCGACCGTCTTCAATACCGCGAGCTCCGATATCCTCTCGCGGACCGACTGCGACATCGTATTGCCCGAAACCAGCAGCAGGGTGAAGAACACGGCGCCGAGAATCAGCGAGACAATGAGCGCGATGTTGCCGAACTGAGCGGCGAAGGAAGCGGCGAATGCAGCCTCGGTACTGGTATCGGTCTCGGCAGGTGAATTCTCGAACTGCCTGTCGATCGCGTTGGCTATGGCCACCGGATCGGCGCCGTCTTCGACGCGCAGAATGTACCAGCCGACCTGGCCGCGGCTGTGGGCGCGGGCTTCATCAAAATACTCGTAGTCGAACAGCATGAAGTTGGTAACGCCACGCGGATCATCGCTGGCGAAGATGCCCTCGATGTCGAATTCCCACGTCATACTGCCGTCTGTTTTGGGGAAGATGGTTGCGGTAATCGGTATTCGGTCGCCGACCTCCCAGCCGAGGGCCTCGGCCATTTGGCTGCCGACGACCGCGCCCTCGCGATTGTTGGCCCAGGCGCGGAGCTGTTCCTCGGGCATCTGCAGCTCCGGGTACAGTGTAAAGTACTCGTAAGGCCTCACCGGGAACTGCGCGAACTGTGAGTTACGCGGCTCCTGGTAGTAGCCACCGAACCAGTTGGCGTGCGTCACCGCCTCGACGCCGGGAACCGCCTGGATCCTTGCCTGGTACGACGACGGCAGTGGGTTGATGATCGAGACCTTCTCGAGGACGATCAGGCGCTCGGCGTCGGCAACGTCCTCACCACCCCGAAACGCGAAGCCGACCGCGGACAGCAGCGCGAACAGCAGAAACGCGACAAACACCGACAGAATCGTCAGTGACGTGCGGATCTTCTTGCGCCAGACGCTGTGCCAGATGAGTCCCAGGTACTTCATGCCGCCTCCCGCGTCTCGAGCGTGCCCTTGTCGCAGTGCAGCGTCCGGTTCGCATACTCGGCGGCCTGGGCATCGTGAGTCACCATGACGATCGTCTTGCCGTGCTCGCGATTCAGCGTTTGCAAAAGCTTCAGGATCTCGTCGGCCGTATCTCGGTCGAGGTCACCGGTCGGCTCGTCGCAGAGCAGCAGCGTCGGGTCCGACACGATCGCGCGCGCAATCGCGACGCGCTGTTCCTGGCCACCCGAGAGCTCGCGCGGATGGTGCGTGGCCCGATCGGCGAGTCCGACGATGTCGAGCGCGATCTGCGCACGTTTGGCCCGCTCGGCGCCGCCGAAGTTCGTCAGCAGCAGCGGCAGCTCGACGTTTTTCTGCGCCGTCAGCACCGGCAGCAGGTTGTAGAACTGGAAGATGAAGCCGACGTTGTTCGAGCGCCAGCGGGACAACTGGTTGTTGGACATCGACGACAGCTCTGCGCCGCCGACGGTCACGGTACCTACCGTCGGCTTGTCGAGCCCCCCCAGCAGGTTGAGCAGCGTCGTCTTGCCGGAACCCGAAGGCCCCATGACAGCGATAAAGTCACCCTCCGGTATGTCGAGATCAAGCTCGTGAAGAACGTCGACGCGCTCCTTGCCTTTCTGGTAGGTCTTGCTGACGCCTCTCAGGGTCGCGATTGCAGTCATGCCGCGTATCCTCTTGCCGTTGTTTACTCTGTCTTCACCGACTGGCCATTGGTCAGCGGTGCTGACGTCGACCGGACTATTGTATCGCCGACCGCGAGGCCCTGCGTCACGAGCACCTGCGGGCGGTCTGCGGGGCCGCCCAGCGCTACGCCGCGGCGCTGGACCGCCCCGTTTCTGACCAGCCACACGAAATCGCCGGCGTCGTCGCGGTTCAACGCTGTGCCGGCGATAACGACACCCTGAATTGCGGCGGGCGAGTCTTCGATCTCGGTGCCGAGGAAGGCAACATTGACGCCCATGTCGCGCAGGATGCGCTCATCGCGCTCGAGAAAGCCGATACGCACGCGCACCGTGGCCCGCTGTCGGTCCGCGGTCGGGATGATGGCGATGACCTCGGCCGGTATGCGCCAGTCCGGATACGCGTCGAGAACGGCCTGCACGGGCTGACCTGCCTTGACCCGCTGTATATACGACTCATTGACGTCGACCTCGATCTCGAGAGACTCGTTGTCGATAATCGTACAGATACCGGTTCGCGTGAAGCCGCCGCCGGCCGAGATTGGCGAGATCATCTCGCCGGGCTGCGCATTCTTGGAAACCACCATGCCCGCGAACGGCGCACGGATCGTCATGTTCTCGAGCGCGTCGAGGGCTAGCGCAACATTACTTTCGGCGACCTCTATGTTTTCCTTGCCGGTCTCCAGCCGGGCCGCAAGCTCGTCGTAGACTGCCTCGGACGTGTCGAGACTGGACTTGCTGGCGAGGTCACGCGTGGCAAGGTCGCGCAGGCGGTCGCGTTCGAGTCGTGCATTCCGAAGCTGCGCTTCGATTTCGGCCAGTGCGGCACGCGACGAATCGGCCTGCGCGCGGGCGAGCGACAGCTGGGCCTGCTGCGTCGTGTCATCGAGCCTGGCGACCACCTGGTCCTTTTCGACGAACATGCCTTCCTCGACGAAGACTTCGAGCACCTTGCCCGTGACCTCGGAGGAGACCGTTGCTTGTCGACGGGCGACGACATAGCCCGACGCGTCAAGAACGCTGCTGGCCGCCGCCACGCTGGGCGGTTTGCGCGCCACGTCTGTTTCGACCAGGACGCTGCCGCTGGACGAGCCGCCAAAAAACCACCACGCAGCAGCAATGGCGACGACGGCGCCAACGATGCCAGGCACGAGCCAGGAACGCTCCGTTGACGGTGGCGCGCTGCGATCGATCTTGAGCTGGCTGATACGGTCCGTCGGGTCTGCCATGGCGTTATTCTGATTGCGGCTGCCGGGGCCGCCATCGTAGCAAAAAAACCCCGCCATCTTGCGATGGCGAGGCCAAGCCAAAAGCAGTCAGTATGCGGGGGAATCGTCGTCAGGGGGGTGCCGACGAGCCCTTCAGATCGGGGTAAAGGACTCGTCGGCGCAATGGACGATTAACGACTACTCAGCCGGCTCCAGTAAAAAGACGCCTATCTTGTACGCCGTGAAAATATTTGTCTCGGCGTTGTAGTCACCGCGGGCATGCATCGAGCGTGCGGCGACGACGCCGTCGAGGCTGGCGGACAGATCGGTGACGAAGTCATCGAAGTCCGTGTAAAGCCTCAGGCTGTCGCGGCTCTTGATCGAGAACAGCATCCTGCCGGTCTCCCGCGGCACGATCAGGGTGTCCGACGCCAGTTCGGTCAGGTCGATCAGTACCGGGCCCTGCTTGATATAGCGGCGCACGTCGATGGCCTCGTTCTGGTTGTCGAGCAGCAGGCCGTCGGGACCGATGCTCAGGAACGGGGCAGTGGTGCCTTCCGCGCCCCAGCCCAGGCCGAGCGCACTGCGAACGTCGGCAAAGTCGATGATCGTGCGGCCCATGAAGTCGGGCGGCGCCGCGCCGAATGCCGTCGGGAAGCCGCGCGCGACGATTGGCTTGCCGGCCGCGAAGTCAGAAAGCGACAGGTCACCCGTCGCAACCTCGTAGTTCGCGGGATCGGCATCGACCTCCGGGCTCATGCCCGTGCCCGTGAAGTCGAAGATTTCAACGCGGCGACGATCGATCGAGTGCAGCGTGATGTCCGCCTGCCCCGGCACGACTGTGTTGACGATGCCCGACAGGTGGGTCAGATGCATGCGTACGCTGCCTTCGGTGGCATCGAACAGAATCTGCGGTGCGTTGGCATCGGTCGTTGCTGCGCCGCCCTGCATGCCGCGAATCGTGACACGCTGGCCAATCGAGATAGCGTTGATACCGAGATCGGTGCCGTCACGATCCTTGATGACCCTGGTGTTCGGACCGACCTCGACGACGACGTCGTCGTGGAAGTGCGCACGACGGTCGGATGGAATGATCGTCGCGCCACGCACTGTCAGGAAGTTGCCGTCGCGGGCGATGACGTTACCAACGACCGCGTCGCGATCGATTCCTGGAACGCTGCTGCCGGCGAGAACGATGTCGGCTGTGAACTCGCGTGCATCCACATCGAGCGTGCCGCCGGCAACGGTCGGCGTGCCGGGGCCGGCCGCGGCGAGGGCGGCGAGTCCCTCGGCGCCAACATACCCCGTGCCGTCGATTTCGAACTCGGTGACGTTACTCGTGTTGACGGTTACATCGCCAAAGTCACCGTCGCGATCGCGGAACGGACGCAGCGCAACGACGTATTCGCTTTCGGCTTCGTCGACACTGACGAGCGGGCCGCGAACGCGAATGTCTTTTTCGTCGACAGGGCTGACCTCGGCGACGATGAACGGCTCGGCAGCCGCCGTCGCCGGCGTCGGTACGATGTCGACGAGATGCGATGCGGCCAGGTCGAAGTCGAGCTGCAGCAGTGACGGGCGGCCGCGGCTGACAAACAGTCGGTCGCGGTTCGACAGTTCGATACGCAGCGTCGTTTCGACGAGCGGCGTGCCGTCGAGATCCGTGACGACGGCTTCCTTGGCGTCACCCGATGCTTCGACGAAGACTTCCGCGTCTTCGTAATTGAGCGTGATAGTGCCGGCGACATAGGTAGCAGGCGGTACGGTCGCGGCCGTCAGCAATTCGGTGAGGTCCACGTAGTCCGTGAAGTTGATGCGGGTCGAGCGCGGCAACGTTTCGATGACGCGACCGTTAGCTGTCTCCAGCGACAGCTGCACGACGTCGACGGTGTAGTTGACGAAGTCGCCGTCTGCGTCCGTCAGTCCGATAAGGACCGTGCCGCATTCGGAAAACGTCGTTGCGTTGGCTGGATCGCAGCTGACGGTCGGCGGTTCCTCGGCGACGATCTCGGTCGTGCCGCTGCCGCCGCCGCAGGCGGCCAGCAACGCGACCGCGAAGAGCGTCGCGAACGGGCGGGTCCACTTCCATGTTGGTGCAAGGTTCATCGTGATCTCCTGAGAGAGGGTGCAATCGGGGGTCTCAGGGCAAATAACGCCGCAATCGCGTCTTGGTTGACGAGCGATGGCAAAAATCTGCCGAATCGGTCGAAAATGCACATAACGCAAGAAATTTGAGCGACTTATCTTGTTTTCCTGCGGTAACGTGTCAAAATGCAAAGCCAATGACGTCGGCGTCTGACACGAGCATTACGACCGGAATCCGGCTGCCCAGGCCGCGGGCGGGTACCCGCACCCTCGGCACCGTCGACGCCCTCCAGACCAAGATCGCGGTCAACCTTCAAAAACTCGAAAAGTCCGCGCTTCGCGAGCAGCTCGAATCCAATATCAGGGAGTTGCCCGACGCGTCCGGCGTCGACAGTGCTTTCCTGGTTCGTTTCTCGGAAGACGGTCGGTCGATCGAAACGGTATGCGGCACCCGCACGGGTTTCGCGCAGTGCAATCCCGACGCACTCGAAGGCGAAAACCTCGGTGATTGGCCGTGGTTGATGAAGCGCCTCGGTCATCTGCGCGTCATCGAAGTCGACGACACGCTCAACGGACCGCAGGTTGCGAGCGCCGAACTCAGCAGGTTCGCAGACTTGAAGATCGGTTCCGCGCTGCTCATCGGCTTCGCCGTCCATGGCGAAATCGCGGGCTTTCTTGCGCTGGCGAACGAGAAATCAGTCGAGACCTGGGACGCAAACCTGCATCTCCTGATCAAGCTCATCGGTTCGTCCCTTGCGACGGGACTCGAGCGCCTGGCTGACCAGAAGGTGCTGAGCGAGCTCAAGGAACGTCATGAGCTCGTTTCGCTGACGGCCAACGATGGTATCTGGGACTTCGACGGCCAGAGCAAGACCATTAACCTGTCGCCGCGCTGGAAGCGGATGCTCGGCTACCGCGAGGATGACGACGACCCGATGCTCGACTGGTATCGGCTCGTGCACCCGGACGACATGGCGCGCGTGCAGGCCTGCATGCGTGAACACCTCGAAGGCAAGACGCCGTTCTTCGAATCCGTGCACCGCATGAAGCACCAGAACGGCGAGTGGCGCTGGATGTCGAGCCGTGCGAAGTCCGTGCAGGACCCGAACGGCCGCCTGCTGCGCCTGCTTGGTGTTGAGGTCGACATCACTGAACGCAAACTGTACGAAGAGGCGCTGTTCCGCGAAAAGGAAAGCGCCCAGATCACGCTGCAGTCCATCGGCGACGGCGTCATCACGACCGATGCCGAGTGCAACGTCGAGTACGTCAACCCGGTTGCCGAGGAACTCACCGGCTGGAAAGTCGACGATGCCAGCGGCCGTTCGATCGACGAGATCTTCCGGGCCTTCCACGAGGAGACCTGCGAGCCGCTGGAAAACCCGATGGCCGTGGCGATCCGCCGCGACCGCGCCATCAAGTCGGTCCGGCCGACCCTGCTAATCCGCCGGGATGGTAACGAGCTCTATATCGAGAGCACGGCCTCGCCGATTCGCGACGGCAAGGGCAACGTCACGGGCGGCGTCCTCGTATTCCACGACGTCAGCGAGTCTCGCGAGCTCAATCGACGCCTCAGTTACCACGCGAGCCACGACATCCTGACTGGGCTCGTCAATCGTCGCGAGTTCGAGAATCGTCTCGAGCGCGCGCTGAAGAGCGCGAAGGCGCGCGAGACGTCCTACGCGCTGCTGTATCTCGATCTCGACCAGTTCAAGATCGTCAACGATTCCTGTGGCCACAGCGCCGGCGACGCGCTGCTCGGTCAACTCGGCGCACTACTGAAATCGAAAATCCGCTGGCGGGATACGCTGGCGCGGCTTGGGGGAGACGAGTTCGGCGTACTGCTGGAAAGCTGCAGCCTCGATGAGGCGATGCAGACGGCCGAAGCTCTGCGCATGGCAATCGGTGACTACAAGTTCACCTGGGACGAGCGCACGTTCCGATTGGGAGTGAGTATCGGCGTGGTGCCCATTACAGCCGACAATGAGGACGTTGCGGCATTGTTGAGTGCAGCCGATAGCGCCTGCGCCGCGGCCAAGGAAGCGGGCCGCAACCGCATTCACAGCTTCCAGGAAAACGACATCGATCTGATGCGCCGCCGCCGCGAGATGCAGTGGGCGGCCCGCATCAACAACGCGCTCGAGGAGAATCGCTTCGAGCTGTTCCGGCAGACGATCCAGCCGCTGCAGGCCGACGAGGACGGGGCGCATTACGAGATCCTGCTGCGCATGCGCGACGAGAACGGCGGCATCATCTCGCCCGGACTGTTCATCGAGGCGGCGGAACGCTACGGCATTACGCCGAGCATCGATCGCTGGGTAATCCGCAGCGCGTTCCGCTGGCTGGTTTCGGAAGCGGACGAGCGCGAGCGACTGGCGCTGTGCTCGATCAACCTGTCGGGTCAGAGCCTCGGTGACGAGAAGTTCCTGCCGTTCGTCGTCGAGCAGTTCCAGATGAGCGGGCTCGACGCCACCAAGATCTGTTTCGAAATCACGGAAACCGCGGCGATCGCCAGCTACTCACAGGCGAATCGCTTCATCAACGCATTAAAAGAACTCGGTTGTAAATTCGCACTCGACGACTTCGGCACGGGCCTGTCGTCATTCGGTTATCTCAAGCACTTTCCTGTGGACTTCCTCAAAATCGACGGCAGTTTTGTCAAGGAGATACTGCATGATCCGATCGACCGCGAGATGGTACGCTCGATTAATGAAATTGGGCACCTCACCGGCAAGAAAACCATTGCCGAGTTTGCGGAGAACGAAGAGATCATTACGATGCTCAGAGGTATGGGCATCGACTATGCGCAGGGCTATGGTGTCTCAGAACCCAAGCGTGTAACGCGCGCCGTAGCCTGAAACTGTTTGCCCGTCATTCGGGCGGATCGAAGCGCTGTTTGAACGTGAATGCCGCGGGCGTCGGTCCGCTGGCCCGCAGCTGCCGCAGCCGTTCAAGCGCGTCCTCGATCGTCGGCAGCTCGCCCGCCGGAATCCACCACATCACCTGGTGCACCTCGCTCGGCATCTCGAACCACTTCTTCCGGTCGGCCATGATCATCGCGTGCGCGCTCTTGTAGGTGAACTCGAAGAGCGCATCGACCGACTCCCAGACGGACATGTTAATCAGGAGGTACGGGTCTTCCGTTGCCCGGATATCCGTTGCATTGCCACCCTCGTCCTGGAGGCGCCAGACGAAACCTTCGCTCGCCTCGGCCAGTGCGTTGATTTCGTCGAGCTTCTCCATGAATGCCTGCATTCGCGGATCATCGTTGCCGTAGAGGGCAGTAGCGGTATTGAGTTGGGCGAGGTGCCAGTCCTGGGTCATGTGTTTATTTCTGTGTATCGAGGTCAGGGATTCAGGGTCGCCAAAACGCGTCGGGTGCCGGCTGCGCTGCGAGCGATTGAAGAAACGCGTGCAGGCTATCCACCTCGGAGTCGCTCAGCGATGGAAAGCGATCTGGTGCCACCAGAGCCATAAGGCCCAACCTGCGACCGTCGGGAGAGAAACCGCTCTCAATCAACTTCTCGAACTGCGCCCGATCGTATGCGGCGACCATAGCCAGGTCAGGTGTTGGCCGGCTTCCATCCCAACCGCTGTAGTAACTTTCGCCACGGAGATCAAGTCCATGGCATTCGTTGCACATGGTCATTGCGAGATATTCGCCCTCTGCCAGTATCGGCTGCACTGCGGGATCCAGACGTAGCGGCGGGACCATGGTGACCCAGTCAGCCATCGATAGCTCCCGGCCCATGGCGATATCCCACCTGACATCCCAACCCAGCGCTGGACGGGGCAAAGACACCTCAACAACCGGGGCTGATCGGAGGTAAGCAATCAGCGCCGCGAGATCATCGTCTCTCAGTCTCGCGAAGTTGAATGACGGCATGGACATTAGCTCCCGCCCATCGGCGCCAATGCCTTGCCGCACTGCGGCTTCGATAGTCTGCGCATCATGGACGCGTGCGTAGCTGGCAAGATTCGGCGCTACAGCACGCTTGGGCCAGTCCCACTGTTCGTCGAAATCGTATCCCTGCAACTGCTGCCCGTGACAACCGAGGCATCCTCGAGTTCGCGCGATATGACGGCCTCGCTCAATGCTCGCTGCATCGGCTGGAATCTCGGTGCTGAACTGATGAACCGCCTTTCTATCTCGCATCTGCCGTTCACTAAGCAGATATACAGCGGCAAATCCCAGAGCTATTGCCGTTGCCAGTGCACCAATCATGAGAAGGAGCCATCGCATGCAGTATTCCTGCTAGACGCGGGAGAAGACCGGAGGATAACGACTTCTCAGATATCCGGCAAAGCTGGTGGTATCGCCAGAAGCTTTCCTGGCCAATAAGCTTGTCGCGCAGAAGCTCATTCTCGGCTTTGAGGCTGGCCTGTACCGAGAGCGAATCGTTCAAGCTGGTTCCTCGAGACTATGCGTGCCCCTGAGTTTGCTGACCGACTCTTTTCCACAGGTAAACACTGGCCAGCAGGGCAGGAACGATCAACAGCACTACGACCATAGGCACGCTGGACTTGATAACTTCGACATCCAGGGCATACACAGTGATGACGTCGGCGATGTCCGTCAAAAGCCGGACAAGCAAAAAGAGGAGAAGGGCATTGTGAGACCGCAGTAGCAATGCACCAATCAGCCCCACAACCACCGTTAGATTTCTTGTAACGTAAAGTTGGGTGACGTAGTTCAGTTCCGATACGTCAGGAATGAACTTGGCCGGGTTCATGGCTGTCCCGACCGAGAAAAACGACACCAGCAATATCTGTACGAGTACGACTATCCATACCCAGGTGGGCAGAAAGCTCTCAGCTTGGCCAGTGTGTTGATTCATCTTCTTAAAGTCATGAACGGCTGTATTGGCGTCCGCAATACGTGTTTACTCAATCGCAATCGACCAATCCCGGCCGAGAGTAAAGTCAGATTGCAGTTCTTGTCCCAAGTAGGGTTCCATGTCGGAGAGTAGATCCTGCGGCATTACATCCTTGTTGCCCTCAAAGAAGATTTGTCCGCCGGGCGTGGAGAGCATACGGGCGAGTTGTTGAATGTCGCCGCCTTCGAAGAATTCGGAGTGAAGGCCGCTTCGAGCGAGCTGCCTGATTCGAATGTGGTGATTGACCAGCTGACGAAGGTACATCGCGAACTGCACCGCCTCTTCATCGGTGAGCGACCCTGGCTGATACAGCCCAAGAGCAAAAACTCGAGCAGTTTCACTGTCGGTCATGATCGGCAGGGAGAGCTCCAGGTAGCCGACTGTCACATTGTCACTCGCAGCCGCAACAGTTGCTTTCGTGGATTGGTCTATCTCGATTATGAGGAAAACAATGCCGAGAATGACGCCTAGATTGGCCGCGATCCCCAGCCATTCGTTGAGTTCTTCTCTTTTCATAGATCACTCCGGGGTTTCGGCGTCCTCGATCAGTTGGTCGATATAATCTCTGTACTCTGTTACGAAGCCCTCTTTTCTTTCGTCCCAGTGCCGTCGAACCGTCGGTAGGGCCAGATAGTTGACGAGCAGCCCCATACCTGAACGAAGTCTTTCTTCGTCGATGATGCCCTTCTGGAACTGAAAGTACGCTAGATCGCCGTTTCGATATGCGAGATACAAAAACGCATTAAAGATCTCTTGCTCTTCGGCACTGAGCTCATCGAACTGCGCACCCGCTTCGACTTTAATTCGGGCTGATCGAAGTTCCTGGTTCTGAATCGTTTGGGTATTGAACTCCGAGATGCCGTCGATCAACTGCTGGTATGCAGTTACCTGCAGTGCAGTGGTATTGAGTGCCGCTTGCTCATTGCTTTGCTGGATTTGGTAGCCGACAAATATCAGCGAGACAACGACCGCAATGCCGCCCAGGATTTCTGCCAGGAGCGCCCATTTCTGTAAGTTCAATTCATCCCCCGGGTTTGGCGCGCGTGTTGTGACTCGACCGTTCGCTATGGGTCGGGGAATATTCTACCGAATTTGAACCGGCCGGCACCTTCGTTGGCGCGCGTTGGCGAACTACAAACTCAGCCGCAGATCTGAAAAGCCTCGCTGACGATCGCCTGGGCCAGGATTACGCGCTTGGGGTGCGGCTTCAGGGCGTGCCAATCAGCCGGGTCGTTGTCGGCAAGGAACGTCACGTCGGCAGGGTCCAGCGTTCGCGGGTCACCGGCTGCGTCGGCGAGGAGTCGGACCTCGCGGTAAACGCAGCGTGCCTGTTCGCTGGTCAAGCGTTCAGCGATGCGTTTGGGGATACTGAGCTGCAGCTCGTCCATTGTAAGCTGACCCCTCGCGTCAGCGTCGACCTGGAATATCGGTTTCTCGCCGGGCGGCACCTCGTATTTTGCCCTCGGCGGCGGTTCCGGGCTGGTACTGTCCCCGCAGCCTGTCAGAGCCACCAGAGTGACGACTAGCGCGATGCAAACGCCGGGCCTCATGAACTCCGCGCGGGGCTAGCCGATCGTGAACAGCATCGACAAATCGATGGCCGCGACGTTTTTTGTAAGAGCGCCGGTCGAGATGTAGTCGACGCCTGTCTCCGCAATATCTCTGATCGTATCCAGCGTCACGTTGCCTGATGCCTCGAGTTCGGCAGCTACGTAGCCATAGGTGCTGTTGATCTCGACGGCCTCGCGCAGCGCGTCGAGTGAAAAGTTGTCGAGGAGCACGCGGGTGGCACCGGCATCGAGTGCTTCGCGAAGCTCGTCGAGAGATTCGACCTCAACCTCGATCAGGACGTCATCGTCCTGTTCGCGGGCCACCGCGAGCGCCTTGGTGATGCTGCCTGCACTGCGGATATGGTTTTCCTTGATCAAGATGGCATCGAACAGGCCGACCCGATGGTTCTCGCCGCCGCCCATGCGTACCGCGTACTTCTGCGCATGGCGAAGCCCCGGCAGCGTTTTGCGCGTGTCCAGCACCCGGGCACGTGTACCGTCGATCGCCTGCACGTAAGTCGCGGTCGTCGTTGCTGTTGCCGACAGCGTCTGCAGGAAGTTAAGCGCCGCGCGCTCACCGGTCAGCAGGCTGCGTGCGTTGCCCACGAGCTTCGCGACGACGTCGCCGTCGTCGGCCGTCTGCCCGTCGCCGATGTACCAGTCCACGATGACCGAGTCGTCGAGCTGAGCGAAAACTTCGTCGACCCAGGGTTGGCCGGCGAGAACGAGGTGTTCGCGGGCAATGATGGATGCACCGACGATCGCCTCGGCATCGACGAGTGCCGCCGTCAGGTCGCCGGCGCCGACGTCCTCGGCGAGG
>JASJBG010000099.1 GCA_030066625.1 Woeseiaceae bacterium | reverse complement strand
GGAAGACAACCGCTACGTGATCGAGACGCTCGACGAGGAGGGCCACAAGCTCGTCGAACGCTATTTCCTCGAGGGGGCGGCGTTGATGCGGCAGATATCGATCTACACGAAAGGCGAATTGACGCTATCGCTGGTGCAGAAGTTCGATCGTTCTGAGCGATAGCTTGGGCGACGCTATCGCTATTGCAGGTCCCGAAAGGAACCAGGCGACGATCAATCGGGTAGCCCGGCGGGAAGAAAAGGCTACTCGAAAGATCGCCGCCTGATGTTCTGTGTTAATCGTCCAGTTCAAACCGGAACAGGTTCTGCACGGCCGGCGTGCGCACCGGCAGGCCATCCACGACCTGTGGACGGTAGCGAAGCCGCTCCGCCGCGCGGATCGATGCTCGCTCAAAGATCCGGTGACTCGACTGGACGACAAAGATGTTCTCCACCGTGCCGTCCTCGGCAACATCGAACTGGACCAGCACCCAGCCTTCCAGGCCGCGTTCGGCTGCAACCGATGGGTAGACGGGCTGGACGCGCAGCATGGCTACGAGCGGCCCGTCGCTTTGCGCCAGCGAAACCGGACCCGGGCCGACCGGGCCAGGCGGCGGTGGCTGGGTCGGGACCTTGATCACGGGGCCGTCGTCCGCGGGGTTGGCCGGTCGCGGCGGACTGACGATCGGCTCCTTGAGCTGGTCGAAGCGGTCGGGAGGCTGATCCTTTATCAACTCGCTGTCTTCGCGAACCTTGACGATGCTGACGACCGCGCGGTCGCGCGCGTCGACATTGGCGTTCGTGTTCATTTCGATCAGCATTTGCATTATGTAAAAGAGTCCCAGGGTCACGACAGTGCCGGTGGTAACGGCCGATGCGTAGCGGGCGAACATGCTTGGTCTCCTTGCCGGTTCCCCGCCTGCTCGGATACCTCTAACTTCGAGGTATAGTCTACATACCTTGAACTACAAAGTAAGCTTGTAATACCTTTTTGTTCGAGGTATGTTCGGGAAGCTATGGCGCAAACCAATCCTCCGTTCATGAGTGGTGTCCCCGAACTCCTGTTGCTGCGTCTGCTGGACCAGCGGGAGATGTACGGCTACGAGCTCGTGCGCTCGATCCGTGCGGCGACGGGCGAGGCCATCTCGCTGGGTGAGGGCGTCATTTACCCGGCCCTGCACGCGCTCGAGAAGAACGGTTCGCTGAAGTCCCGGCGCAAGGCTGTGGGCGGCCGGACCCGCGTCTACTATTCCCTGACCACCAAGGGCCGGCAGCGGCTCGACCGACTCGCCAACGAGTGGCGACGCATCCAGGGTGGAATCACGACGGCACTGGAGAGCCCGGCTCATGGCAGTGCCTGACTTCCCGCGCCTCGGCAAGGACCTGCTGCGAGCGGGAATTGCGCCGGCGCACGCCCATCGCGCCGTCGCCGAACTCGAGGACCACTTCGCGGACCTCGTCGAGGCCTCGATGGCCGATGGCCGCTCCCGCGTCGACGCCGAGCAGGCGGCGATGCGTCGCCTCGGCGACCTGTCCGACGTTTTGCGGGCTATGAAACAGCAGCCCGAGCTGCGCAGCTGGGCGTCGAAATGGCCCCGCGTGGCGCTCGTGGTCTATCCACTGGCCTGCGTGGCCGCACTGCCGGCAGCGCCCGTTATCGCGGGTGTGCAGCACGCCTCGCTCCTCGGCCGCTGGCTGGCGTGCCTTGCGATCAGCGGCATCATTACCGCGTTCATGATGCTGGTATTGCAGCTGTCGATCACGCTCGGCTGAGCGCGATTTAGCCCGCTTCCGGGCGGTATTCCCTGAGCTCTGCCCGCATCTGCAATTTCCCTTTGCGATGCCGCTCGATGACGACCGGCAAATAACCGAGTTCCCGCGCGAACCAGAACGTCGTGGATCGCGACGAGCCTTCGCCCTGGTGGCGTATGCCGATCACCTCGAAGCGACCTGCCGGCACCTTGACGACGTCGTCGCCGACCGAGGTTACGTTGAGCACTTTGAGTTCGTCCGGCTCGAACATGATGTACGTGTCTCTTACACCGCCGTTCTGGAGGTCACGGCCGATGACGTACTGCAGCGTAACGAAGTCGTGAACGACGCCGTCGAGCGGGATTTCGACGGCCTTGCCATTCAGCGTCCCGGTGACGGTATCCGTCGCCCAGTCGAAGTCGAGGTCCGCCTGGATCTTCTTCTTGCTGATCGAGTCCGCCGTTACATGATGAATCGGCAACAGGCCGCGCTCGGTCTCCGTGAAAGCCGAGACCGTGCGTATCTCACCGCTGGTAAACACAGCCGCCAGGCCCTTCGGTTCGACATGATAGGTTGCCTCGTAGCCTTCGTCGGTTACGGCGAGGCGCGTGTTGAGCCTGCCGCTCAGCACGCTGATCTTGACCTTGTACTCGGCCGAGTGTGGCGTCAGAGCGGCGTCCGCCAAGGCAGCCGGGGCGCCAAGCCAGACGGCCGCGCCCAGCAGCAGGGCGAAGCGTGTCGATGCAGCAATCAATGAGCTCTCCAGATCCGTTTGCAGCCGATAGCTTCGCATACTGACATGACTGGCGGCTGAACGTTCGCCCTGGCGGCTTACGGCGCCGTTTTTCTTGGCCTGCCAGCCGTTTGCGGTATCCGCGAGCCGCCGGTCAATGTAGAATCCGGCGGCATTTTTCGAGCGCACAGATGACCGAATTGCCCACTGATTTTCGCCGGCCGCCGGGTCCCGATGCCCCGGTGCCGCTCGGGATCGACCCCGAGACGCTCGCCCGGCTCGTGGTGCTGCGCGACGAGTACGGCAGCATCGTCAGTCTCGAGAAGCCGAGCGGCCGACTCGCGTACTTCATCAACGATCCGTTCGAGGTCCGGCGCCTGCTGGTGCGCCGGCACGCGAAGTACGTGAAGGGGCCGGGCTTCGAGCGCGTCAAGATGCTGCTGGGCAACGGGCTCATCGTCTCCGACGGCGATATCTGGCGGCGGTCGCGAACCATGATCCAGCCGGCCTTCAAAGTGCAGAACGTGCATCGCCTGATGACGGTCATGGTCGAATGCAGCGATCGCCGCGCGGCCGCCTGGGCAAAAGCAGCGGCGGAGGGCGCGACGATCAACATCACCGAGGAAACGAGTGCGTTCGCGCTCGAGCTGATCCTCGTCAGCATCTTCGGCGACGACTACGAGAACCGCCTGCTGGCCGCGGGCAGCAATCCGTTCGAATTCCTGGCGAAAGACTCGACGCGGGACCTGAGCGTCGTCATGAAGGTTCGCGAACTCCGCAAGCTGCTGCTCGAGATCATCGAGGAGCGCCGCCAGCGCGCGGACGAGCGCTTCGACTTCCTGTCGATGTATATGCAGGCCACGGACAAGAACGGCGTCGGCTTCACCGACAATGAGCTGCTCGACGAGCTGATCACGCTCGTGGTGGCGGGCTTCGAGACCTCGGCGAACACGCTCAACTGGGTCTGGTATGTCCTGGCGGGCAATCCAGAGGTCGAGGCCAAGGTCATCGCCGAAGCGGAACGGTTCCTGCCCGACGTATCCGCGGTCAATTCCGAGAACACGACCGCGATGGCGTACACGCAGACCGTGCTAGAGGAAACGCTGCGACTGTACCCGCCGGTCTGGTTGTTCACGCGGCGCGCACGCGAGGACGACGAGCTCGAGGAATACGACGTGCCGCCGGGCACGGACATATACCTGTCGCCCTACATCCTGCATCGCACGGCCGAGATCTGGCCGGACCCGGAACGCTTCGATCCGGAGCGCTTTCGTCTGGTCGAAGGGCGGCCGAAGAAGGACCGGCCCTATTTCCCGTTCTCGCTCGGGCCGCGGCGTTGCCTCGGGGAATACTTCTCGTTCCTCGAAATGAAGGTGCACCTCGGTCTGTTGCTGCCGCGCTTTAGCATGCAGCGCGTCAGCGAAGAGGATCCGGGCCTCGAACTGGCAATCAACCTGCGATCCAAGCAGGATATCCTCCTGCGGCCGTCCGAGCGCCACTAGCCGGGCGCCGATGCCGGCCTTTCTTACCAGGACTGCAATGACCCTATACGACACGATGACCGACCTGCTGGTCGATGCACGCGGCAAGGACCGGCACATCCGTTTCATTGACGGTGAGAAGGACGAGAGCGAACTCGGTTTCGGGGATCTCTGGGAGCGGGCGTCCGCGCTGCTCGGGGCACTGCAGGCACGGGGCATGCAGAAGGGCGACGAGCTGGTCATCTTCTCGAAGTCGAACGAGAGTTTCGTCATCGCCTACTGGGCTGCAATCCTCGGCGGCATCGTGCCGGTTCCGGTCGCCGTCGGCATCAGCGACGAACACCGCTACAAACTGTTCCGTATCCTCAAGCAGCTCGACCGGGCAACGCTGTTCACCGAGTTGGGCCTGCTGGAACGGCTGCTGGAGTTCGCGACCGAGCATGGCCTCGATGACGTCAAGGCAATCCTCGAGCAACGGACCGCTTTGATCAGCGACGTGAAGCCTGCCGACGCAGGCGAGCTGGTCCCGGTCACGCCCGACGACGTCGCGTTCATCCAGTATTCGTCGGGCTCGACCAGCGACCCCAAGGGCGTCGTGCTGAGTCACCGCAATCTGTGTCACAACATTCGCGCCATCGTCGACGGGATGCAGTGGATGCAGGAGGACCAGAGTCTCTCGTGGATGCCGCTGACCCACGACATGGGGCTGATCGGCTATCACCTGAGCGTCATGGCGGCCGGCATGAACCACGCCGTGATGGACACCAACGTATTCGTTCGCCGGCCGTTACTGTGGATGATCAAGGCGAACGAGCTGCGGGCAACCCAGCTGTGCTCGCCGAACTTCGGCTACAAGCACTTCCTGAAGCTGTTCGAGCGCAAGGGCCTGCCGGACGGCACCGACCTGTCCTGCGTGAAGCTGATCCTGAACGGCGCCGAGCCGATCTCCTGGGACCTGTGCGAGGAGTTTCTTGCCGCGCTGGCTCCGCTCGGCCTGCGCCACAACGCGATGTTCCCGGTGTACGGACTTGCCGAGGCTACCGTCGGCGTTTCGGTCGGTGTTCCGGGGGGCGAACCGTCGCGCATCGTCGTCGACCGGCACGCGCTGCGTATTGGCGACACGGTCGAGCCGCTTGATGCGGACAACGCCGACGCCGTCAGCTTCGTGCGCGTGGGTAACGCAATACGCGACGTCGAGATCCGTATCACCGATGACAGCGATGCCGTGCTGGAGGATGGTCACGTCGGCCACATCCAGCTGCGCGGGGCGAGCGTCACCGAGCGCATCTATGGCGACGAGGAGGCGACCTCGGGGTTGTTCACGGCCGACGGCTGGCTACGCACGGGAGACGTCGGTGTCTTCTCCGACGGCCAGCTCGTGATCACCGGCCGCGAGAAGGACATCATCATCGTCAATGGCCAGAACTACTACCCACACGACATCGAGGAGATCATCGCCGAGGTGGACGGCCTCGATCTCGGCAAGGTGGTGGTCGCCGGAGCAACGCCGACGAAAAGCGGCACCGAGGAACTGCTGGTATTCATCCTGTATCGCCAGGATCTCGATTCCTTCCAGGCACTCGCCGACTCGGTCCGTGAGGCCGTGGGCGAGCACATCGGCCTCGAGGTTGACCATGTCATCCCCGTGAGCCGCATCCCGAAAACGACCAGCGGCAAGGTGCAGCGCGCGCACCTGCTCAGGGACTACCTCGAAGGCGAGTTCGCCGAGCTGCTCGGCCAGCTGGCGCCGGCAGAACCCGACGCCGCCGAGCTCGATGATGACCCGCTGGTTGCCGAGCTGGAGACGATTTGCCGCGAATTCTCCAAAGAACGCCACATCGGCGCCGACGACAACCTGTTCGAGGTCGGGGTCAGCTCGCTGACGCTGACCGAGATCGTTCTTGCGATCGACGAACGCTACCCCGGCAAACTCGATATCAGCGACCTTTTCGATTACCCGACGCTGCGCCAAGTCGCAGCGTTCCTGCGAACGAAAGGCTGAGCCATGACCTATGCCCGAATCATCGGTACCGGCAGCTATCTGCCGGCCAAAGTCGTTACCAACGACGACCTGGCTGAGTCGATGGAAACGTCCGACGAGTGGATTCGCGAGCGGACCGGCATTCACCGTCGGCACGTGGCCTCCGATGACGAGACCACGGCGACGATCGGCCTGTACGCGGCGCAGAACGCGATTGAAGCCGCCGGTATCGAGGTCGACGAGATCGACCTGATCCTCGTCGCGACGACGACGCCCGACAAGGTATTTCCGGCAACAGCCACGATCATCCAGCGGCGGCTCGGCATTGCGGGCTGCGGCGCCTTCGACCTGCAGGCGGCTTGCAGCGGTTTCGTCTATGGTCTCGACGTGGCGGATCGCTACATTCGCTCCGGCGGTGCGCGAACGGCGGTGGTCATCGGCGCCGAGACGCTGTCCCGGATCACGAACTGGGAAGACCGGACGACAGCCGTGCTGTTCGGCGACGGCGCCGGTGCCGTGGTTCTGCAGGCGTCCGAGGAGCCGGGCATCGTGGCTGCGCACATACACGCCGACGGCAAGCAGGAGGAGCTGCTGCACGTCCCACAGGGCATCTCGCAGGGCTACGACCAGACCAGGGCCGGTGAGGCCTACATCCAGATGAACGGCAATGCCGTGTTCCGGAAGGCAGTCGCCACGCTGGACTCGATTGCACGCGAGACGCTGGCCGGTCACGGCGTCGAGAAAGAACAGCTCGACTGGTTCGTGCCGCACCAGGCCAACCTGCGCATCATCACCGCGGCGGCGAAGAAGCTCGGCATGCCGATGGAACGCGTCGTCGTGACGGTCGATGAGCATGCGAATACTTCGTCTGCCTCGATACCGCTTGCGCTCGACATTGCCGTTCGCGACGGCCGGATCCAGCGGGGCGAGCTGCTGTTGCTCGAGGCATTCGGCGCCGGCTTCACGTGGGGCTCGGCATTGCTGTATTACTGATTACATTAAGAAAGTTTTATAATTTATTGTTTTAAAATGAAAAACGTCCTTGTTTCCCTGTCGCTTGCCGCTGCCCTCGCCGGGCCGGCGAGCGCCGTCGAGCCCGATGAGATCCGCGCGGCCGTGGACGGCCACACGCTCGAAGCCATTGCCCTGTACCGGGAATTCCTCGCGCTCCCCAACGATGCGAACTACCCCGACGACATCGACGCGCTCGTCACGTGGCTGGAGACCGCGTTCAGCGAGCGCGGCTTCGACGTCGAACGCGTCATCACGGCCGGTAATCCGGCGCTGTTCGCGGGTCGTCACGTCGACGATGCTCTGCCGACCGTGCTCGTCTACCTGCAGGCCGATGGCCAGCCGGTGGATCCGGCCGCCTGGGAGCAGGCGCACCCGTTCCTGCCCGTGCTAAAGGAACGGCGCGAGGACGGTCGCTGGCACGAAATCCCCTGGGAGCGGCTCGAGCAGGCCGTAAACCCGGAATGGCGCGTTTTTGCCCGCTCGGCCGCGGACTCCAAGGGGCCGATGACGCAGTTCATGGCTGCCATCGAGCTCCTGGATGCGTCCGGTTTCGTACCGTCCTACAACCTGAAGGTGCTCATCGACACCGAGGAAGAGAAAGGCTCACCGAACCTCGCCGATGCCATTCGCGCCAGCCGCGACCTGTTCGCGGCCGACATGCTGCTGATCTTCGACGGTCCGCCGCATTCCTCGAACGGGCCGACGGTGACCTTCGGCGCCCGCGGTATCGCCCGCGCGACGCTGACGATGCACGGCCCGAAGGTCGCGCAGCACAGCGGCCACTACGGCAATTTCGTGCCGAACCCGGCGCTGCGGCTTGCCCAGGTGCTCGGTTCGATGAAGTCGCCCGACGGTGTCGTGCTGATTCCGGGTTTCTACGACGGCATCGAGATCGGCGAGGAAACGCGCGCCATCCTCGAGAAGGTGCCGGACGACGAGGCGGCGATTCTCAGCGGCATGGGCCTCAAGGAGCCGGACGCGGTCGCGCCCAGCCTGCAGGAGGCCATCCAGTACCCGTCGCTCAACATCCGCGGGCTCTCGGCGGCCTGGGTCGGCGCCGATGCGCGGACGATCATTCCGCCCACGGCCACGGCCGAAATCGACATTCGACTGGTCAAGGAGAGCGACCCGGAGCGGTTGATCGGGCTCGTGCGCGAGCACGTGGAGGCGCAGGGCTACTACGTGATCGACCGTGAGCCGACGGACGAGGAGCGCGCGGCTCACGCCCGCATCGCCACCTTCACCTCGGGCGTAAGCTACGGTGCATTTCGCTCCGACTTCGACGCACCGCCGGGACTTATGGCGCGCGCCGGCCTGACCGCACTTTACGGCGAGGAGCCGATCCTGATTCGCTCCATGGGCGGCTCGATCCCGATCGCGCCGATCATCGAGGCGCTCGACATCCCGGCCGCGACCGTGCCGACCGTGAACATCGATAACAACCAGCACAGTCCCAACGAAAACCTCCGGCTCGGCAACTTCCTCGAAGGCATTGCAATGCTGATGGCCGTGCTCGGACAGGCGCCACCCACCGGTGAGGCTGAAACAAGCCCCGATCAGACATAAGGTCCCGAATCGGCCTGAAAACGGCCCGTCGAATGTGAACTGGTTCACACTTTGGCGGTGGTCGCGTACCTATACTGTTGATTTATAAGGCTGTCGCAAAACGGCGACAGTTTCCTTAAGGACCCGACGAATGGACGACGACGACCTCCTGGACATCCCGCTTTCGCAGTCGAACGTATCGCTCAGGCTGGCGGACATCCAGCGCCGCTGCAGCGAGCTCATCCACGACCCCGACGATCTGGGCGGTCTGGAGCTCGCCGACGAGCCGAAGCCGGTCGTCGACAACTCGAATCCCTACGATCGCGGCTAGCGCGATTCGCTGTCGTCCGTAGTGGATGGCTGAGCGGATTCGTTTGCGGCCACGGCGTCCAGGTGCATCACGTGCATCAGTTTCAGGCGCCATACCCAGATTGACACAATCATCAGGCCGGCTACGGGCAGCGCGCCGATCGGCTCCAGCAGCACGATGAAATCGTAGATGCCGTGCAGCACGGCGGCGGTTGCAAAGCCTTTTATCGCGCAATTCGTAATCGAGCGACCCTCGACGTGCGCCATGCCGATCCAGTGGCCCCAGATCGATGCGAACAGGATGTGGAGGACGGGCCCGGCAAACCCCCTGCCGAGCGCCTCGACGGGCGTCAGGAACTGCAGGTAGTAGACGTTTTCGGCGGCAGCATAGCCCAATGCGATGAATGACGCGTAGATCATGCCGTCCAGCGGTTCGTCGAACTCGCGGAAGCGGAGCACGATCAGCAGGAACGGGAGCAGCTTCGACAGTTCCTCGACCGGGCCGATGACCAGCACCGCGTAGGCGAGCAGGCCGAGCACGCTCTCATTCGCCAGCGCCACCGCGTCGAAACGCAGTCCGACCGCGTCGAGCGACAGGTACATGCCGCGCGAGAGCCAGGAGGCGCCGATGCCCAGCAGGAAGGTCACCAGCAGCAACAGCGGTGGCTCCGGAAGGTGCCGGTCCTTGTGATAGTGGTAGATCGCCCAGAAGACGACCGGCACGAACACGGGCAGTAGCATCAGTCCCTCGAACACGCTGCGATTGTGTGGCATCCACGCGGGATTGTCTCGCGCACGGCGCACAGTTCGGCGCATGCCCAGCTAAACCTATAAAAGAGACAGAAAGACCAGATACGGTATTTTTGGCCACTTATTGTCAAGATCATCCGCTTTTCGCCGATTCCGATAGGGTGTGGCCTGGTATCCCGGCCACGGTTTATCGGGCGGCGGATATGGATATCGGGTTCAATGCGAGGCGCTCCGGCCGGCTGGCTTGCAGACAGAGGCGGGGAGCCCGAACGTGCTGCTAGGCCTGCTGCGAGACCTGTCGATCACGCGCAAACTGATCCTCCTGATGGTCGTCACCTCGACGATCTCGGTGCTCGTTGCGTCGTCGCTGTTCGCCGCCAGCGAGGCGCGCGCGCATCGGGATCACGTTGCTGCGCATGTGGCCACGGTGGCGGGGATGACCGGGCGCAACAGCGTGACGGCCCTAAAGAGCGGGGACGCCGCCATGGCACAGGCCGTGCTCAGATCGCTTGCCGCCGATCCGACGGTAACTCACGCTGTCCTCTACCTGCCCGACCAGCGGGTGTTATCGACCTACAGCCTGCTCGAGCGGAGGGATGCAGTGACGGAGGCCGAGCAGGAGCTTCTCGACGCCGTCAGCGCGTCGGGCCTGCCCGCGAACCGGTTCTTCGGCGACGAGTACCTGAGTACGGTGGCGCCGGTCCTCGCTGACGGAGAACTCCTTGGATACCTAGGTCTGCGGGCATCGCTCACGGAGTTGAACGAAACGCTGCTCCGAATCGGCTGGCTGGCGACAGGCACCGTGCTGGTCGCGATCCTGATCGCCGTTGCCATCGGCTACGGTCTGCAATCCTTCATCTCGAGGCCAATCCGCGGCCTCAGCCGCCTGATGAAGCGCGTATCGACAGAAGAGAACTATGGGCTGCGTGCCAAGCCCCGGAGCCGCGACGAGATCGGTGAGCTCATGACCGGTTTCAACGAGATGCTCGACCAGGTCAGTTCGCGCGACATCAAGCTGGAGGCGGCCAACAGTCGGCTCACCAAGGCGGTGCGTGCGACGATCGAGGCCAAGGACGCGGCGGTATCGGCTAATCGCGCCAAGAGCGAGTTCCTCGCCCGTATGAGTCACGAAATCCGCACGCCGATGAACGGCGTGCTCGGCATGACCGAACTGCTGCTCGCGTCCGAGCTTGGCCGGTCGGAGCGGAAGTTCGCGGAGACGATCCGGCAGTCGGGCGAAACGCTGCTCGCCGTGATCAACGACATTCTCGA
This sequence comes from Woeseiaceae bacterium, assembly GCA_030066625.1. Lineage (GTDB taxonomy): Bacteria > Pseudomonadota > Gammaproteobacteria > Steroidobacterales > Woeseiaceae > UBA1847. Next base: position 6,282 of record JASJBG010000099.1, on the reverse strand, counting down.
TTTCTCGAAGATCGAAGCTGGCAAGCTGGTGCTTGACGAGTCGGTCATCGATCTCACAGACGTCGTCGAAGGCATCGTCGAGCTGCTGTACAACACGGCACACGCCCAGGGCGTCGAACTGATCGGTGCCATCCATCCCGGCATCAACACGACGGTGCGAGGCGACGCCGTCCGCCTGCGGCAGATACTCATGAATCTGATCGGCAACGCCATCAAGTTCACGAGCGACGGTGAGATCGTCCTGCGGCTAAGCGAGGGCAGGGATGCCTCGGGACGCGAAGCGTACCGCTTCGAGGTCAGCGACACGGGCATCGGCATCGAGCCTGATCAGCTCGAGCGAATATTCGACAGTTTCGCGCAGGCGGATGTCTCGACAACTCGTGAATACGGCGGAACGGGACTCGGCCTCGCCATTACGCGACAGCTCGTGGAGCTCATGGGAGGCGAGATCGGCGTGGAAAGCGCGCCGGGGTCCGGCTCGACGTTCTGGTTCACGCTGCCGTTAGAGGTCGTCGGCGAGCAGTCCGTCAGCCGCGAACCGATTATTGCGTTCACGGGTGCACGCGCGCTGGTCGTCGATGACAACCCGACCAACTGCTCGATCGTGCAGCAGCAGCTTCGAGCGTGGGATTTCGAGGTCAGCTGCGCAGGCGATGCGGCTGAGGCGGTCGCCGAACTCGAGGCTGCCGCGGCAAAAGGCAGTCATTTTGACGTGGTGTTGCTCGACTACTTCATGCCAGGCCGTGACGGGCTCGCACTGGCCGGTGACATTCGTGCGCGCGCTGAATTTCGCGACCCACGCATCCTGATGCTGAGTTCGGCCGGTGCCGAGTTCGATCCGGGCGAGATGCAAGGCGCCGGGATCGACCTGTACCTGCCAAAGCCTGTCCGCCGCGGCACGCTCTATGACTCCGTCGCCAGCCTGCTCAAGGAAGGCGGTGACGACGACACCGTTACCCAGAACCTGTTGCGGCCGGTAATCGAGCGGCAGAGCTTCGACTCGCGCGTCCTTCTCGTCGAGGACAATCCCATCAACATGCAGGTGGCGCGGCACATGCTCGAGGCACTCGGCTGCGAGGTCATCCAGGCTAACGACGGCAGGCAGGCTTTAAGCGTCCTGAAGAACGAACCCCCCGACATCGTGTTCATGGACTGCCAGATGCCGGTGATGGATGGCTATACCGCCTCGCGCCAGCAGAGGCTGCGCGAACGCGATACGGACACGCACGTGCCGATTATTGCCCTGACGGCGAACGCGCAGGAGGAAGACCGCGAGCGTTGTCTGAAGGCGGGGATGGACGACTTCATTTCCAAACCCTTTAGCAGCCACACACTTCACGAAATGCTCGCGGCGTGGGCCGAACAGGCGCCGCGCCGCGTCAAACCAGAGCCGAAAGAGACCGATATGAATATCCAGACTGTCAGTCAGCCACCCGCCATCGAGGAAAAGGCACTCAAGGAGATTGCGAGCCTCGACCCCGATAACGGCAACACGCTCGTCGTGAGCATCATCAACACGTACCTGGCAAGTTCCGCCCCGCTCATGGACGAACTTGCTGAAGCTGCGGACGCGCTGGATGCCGACACGCTCGGTCGTGTCGCCCATTCGATGAAATCATCGAGTGCCAATGTCGGTGCCATGCAGCTGTCGAAACTGCTGGCCGACATCGAGAGTACGGCGCGCGGCGGTGACGTCGAGAGCATCGATGAAACGGTGCGCGCCGCGCTATCCGAGCAACAACGCGTGGTTGCCGAACTCGAGACCAGGAAGCGCGAACTGGCCGCCTGATCGCAGATCTGCGACGGCTCGACATCGCCGGTCGATGACCCCAAACTAGCGGCTCTTTTCAAGGGTCGTCCGGCCGGCCGATGAGCAACCCCGCGCTTTATACGATTACGGTCCTGATCTGGGGGTCGACCTGGTTCGCGCTCGAATTCCAGCTCGGCGATATCGAACCCGCCGTGTCGATCGCCTACCGTTACCTGCTTGCCGCCGCGCTGATGTTCGCGTGGGCGCGGCTGCGCGGCCTCAATATGCGCTTCGGTCCCGCCGAGCACGGCTGGTTCCTGCTGCTCGGGCTGACGCTGTTCTGCCTCAACTACATGCTCGCGTACCACGCGCAGGTGTACATCACGTCGGCGCTGTCGGCGATCGCGTTCTCGAGCATGCTATGGATGAACATCCTGCTGTCCCGCGTCTTCTTCGGTGTCCGTGCAGCCCCGCGGGTGCTGTTCGGGGCAGCACTCGGAATCGTGGGCATCGTCGTGCTGTTCGCACCCCAGATCGGTGAGGTGTCACTCGATGACGAGATCATGATTGGCTCCTCGCTGGCTATTCTCGGCGCCGTGGTTGCCTCGATCGGCAACATGGCCTCGCAGCGCGCGCAGAAGCTCGAGTTGCCTGTCATCCAGTCGAACGCCTGGGGCATGTTGTACGGGGCCGCCCTGACGAGCCTGTACGCGACGGTGCGCGGCTTCGAGTTCGGCTTCGATACGTCGCCGGGCTATGTGATTTCACTCGGCTACCTGAGCATATTCGGTTCGGTCGTCGCGTTCTGGGCCTACCTGACGCTGCTCGGCCGGATCGGTGCCCACAAAGCGGGCTACGCGGTTGTGATGTTTCCGGTGGTCGCACTGATTCTGTCCATGACATTTGAAGGGCTAGCCATGGACTGGCCGATCATAGTCGGCGTCGTCCTGGTCATCGCCGGCAACCTGTTCGTGCTGAAGGGGACGCGGCAAAGTGGACATATTCAGGCGGCGGAAGAGCCTGAGCGATGACCCTGCCGCAAAATGCCGGCCGCATTCCCGCCGTTCGCCGACTATTTCGAGCGCATTAGCGACAAAACCTGCGCACCGCCGCTCCGGCGCGACTAAAATACCGGAACCTTCGCGACCGCCTCCGGGTCCGAATCATTCACTGAAGCCGTTGGGAATAGCATGAATAACCTCAAGCCATCGATTTCGATGGCCATCGCCATGCTGGCGATGGCCGCCTGCCAGCCCGCTGACGAGACGGGGACCACCGCAGTCGCGCTGCCGGATTCGATCACGCACATCGAGTCGGTCGTGCGCGGCGCCGAAGACGAGCTGGCGATTCCGTACGAGAAGTTCGAACTGGAAAACGGCCTGACGATCCTCCTCCACGAGGACAATTCAGACCCGCTCGTGCACGTCGACGTCACCTATCACGTCGGCTCGGCGCGCGAAGACGTCGGCAAGTCCGGGTTCGCGCACTTCTTCGAGCACATGATGTTCCAGGGCTCCGAGAACGTCGGTGACGAGGAGCACTTCCGCATCGTGTCCGAGTCGGGCGGTACGCTGAACGGCACGACGAACACGGATCGCACTAACTATTTCCAGACGGTCCCGTCGAACCAGCTCGAGAAGATGCTCTGGCTCGAGGCCGATCGCATGGGCTTCTTCCTGGACGCCGTCACCCAGGAAAAATTCGAGGTGCAGCGTGCGACCGTCAAGAATGAGCGCGCCCAGCGGATGGACAACCAGCCGTACGGACAACTCATCGAGCGCGTCAACGAGGCACTGTATCCCGAAGGGCACCCGTACTCCTGGCAAACGATCGGCTACGTCGAAGACCTCGACCGCGTGAACGTCAATGACCTGAAGGAATTCTTCCTGCGCTGGTACGGGCCGAACAATGCCGTGCTGACGATCGGCGGACGTTTCGACAAGGCACAGGCGCTTGAGTGGGTCGACAAGTACTTCGGTTCCATTCCGCGCGGTCCCGAGGTTGCGATGCCCGAGAAGCCCGTCGTAACCCTCGACAAGGATCGCTATCTCTCGATGGAGGACAACGTCGCGTTGCCGCTTCTGTATACGGCCATCCCGACGGTCTACCTGCATCACCCGGACGAGGCTCCGCTCGACGTGCTGATGTTCATCCTCGGCCAGGGCGAGACGTCGCTTCTGTACAAGAACATGGTCAAGCCCGGTTTCGCCGTGCAGGCAGGTGCTAATCACGGCTGCGGTGAACTGTCGTGCACCTTCTCGGTGCTTGCGCTGCCGAATCCTGCATCCGGCAAGTCGATGGCAGACCTCGAGGCGATCATTGCGGAGTCGCTCGCGGAGTTCGAGGAGCGTGGCGTTCTCGACGATGACCTCGAGCGGGTGAAGACTGTGCTGTACGCCGGCGGCGTATACGGTCTCGAAAGTGTCGCGGGCAAGGTCGGCCAGCTGGCGCTGTACGAAACGCTGACCGGCGATGCCCGCTATGCGACCGAGCACATCAAACGCTACGAAGCGGTCACCAAGGAAGACGTCATGCGCGTCTACGATGAGTACGTGAAGGGCCAGCCGCGGGTGGTCATGAGCGTCGTTCCCCGCGGTCAGTCGGGCATGGTCCCGCGCGAAGATGATTTCCCGCGACCGACACGGACCTTGCCTGAATACACGAGCGTCAATGAAGAAGACCTCGAGTTCCGGCGCGGCGTCGACGATTTCGACCGTAGCGTCGAACCGCCGGCCGGTGGCAATCCAACCGTCACGCTTCCGGAGATCTGGCGAGCAAGCCTGGAGAACGGCATCCCCGTTATTGGCGCGCTCAATGCGGAGACGCCGACAACGGCATTGCGGATACGAATTGAAGCCGGCCAGCGTCATGAGCCGCTGGACAAGCTCGGGCTCGCTTCTCTGACCGCTGCGATGCTCAATGAGCAGACCACCGAGTCGACCAACGAAGAGCTCTCGAACGCGCTGCAGAAGCTCGGCGCCAACGTACGATTCGGCGCCGGCAATGGCGAAACCCTGGTAACGATTCGCAGCCTGAGCGGGACGCTCGACCAGACCCTGGCAATCGCCGCGGAACAGCTGTTCAAGCCGAAGTTCGACCCGCAGGACTTCGCGCGCGTCAAAGCACAGACGATCGAGAGTATTCGGCAGAGCAAGACGCAGCCCGGCGTGACGGCCGACACGGTCTACCAGCTGCTGTTGTACGGCAAGGACAACAGCTTCTCGCATCTCAACGTCGGCACCGAGGAAAGCGTGGCGGCGATCACGCTCGACGATGTCCGCGAGTTCTATGCGACGCATTACTCGCCGAAGATCGCGAGCATCGTCGGCGTCAGTGACCTTCCGCAGCAGGAGCTCATCCGAGAGCTCGGTGTCTTCGCCGAATGGGACGGTGACGCTGTCGCGAAGCCCGCGCTCGAGGCATTTCCCGAGCTCGGCGGCACGCGGATCTACCTGGTCGACAATCCCGGCGCTGCACAATCCGAGATTCGAATCGGTATGCGTTCCCTAACCTTCGATGCGACCGGCGAATACTACCGGGCCAACCTCGCGAACTTCGTGCTCGGCGGGGCGTTCAACAGCCGAATCAACCTCAACCTGCGTGAGGACAAGGGCTATACCTACGGCGCGCGTTCTTCGTTCTCCGGCAACAAGGAGTACGGTTCCTTCACGGCGCGCGCCGGCGTCCGCAGCGACGCGACCGGCGACAGCATCGTTCAGTTCGAGGACGAGATCCGCAAGTACGCGGACGCTGGCATCTCGGAAACCGAGCTGACCTTCACGCGGCGCGCACTTGGCCAGCGAGATGCGCGCCAGTACGAGACGCCCGGGCAAAAGGTCGGCTTCATCGCGCAGCTCCTCGAATACGATCTCGACGAGAGTTTCGTCGACGAGCAGGCCGAAATTCTCGCCGGAATCGGCAAGGAGGAGATCGACCGGGTGGCTCGCGAACTGCTGACGATGGACGACATGATCATTGTTGTCGTCGGCGACAAGGCTACGGTGATGCCGCAGCTCGAATCGCTGGGCTACGAGATCGTGGAGGTCGACGCCGCGGGCGAACCGCTCGCGGCCGCTGGCTAATCGATAAGGCCACGGCTATCGTTAAGCCGTGGCCGTTTTCACTCTTCACGATCGGGAAAGCGCCCGCGAGCCATCGTCGACACTGGCGATCAACGAGGAAGTCGCACGACGCCGCGCTATCGGCAGGCCCGTAATTGATCTTCGCTGGCATCCGTAACCCGGAGCAACGACAATTGAGTTTCGCGGATGACGAGGCTTGAGTTGTGCGAACCGAATGGGCGTAAGGGCGGTTGAGCTGCCGGCGGGTGCGTTGCTCGAACGCTACCGCGTGGATCCGTTGCCGGGGTGCGAGCCGGCCTACGTGGACAGCTACGCCGTTTCCGTGGCGGGCGATCGGTCTCTGCAGGAGTTCGTGTCAGCGTTTTATACGACGCCGTTGTTCCGGATGGAACGTCTGATCCTGTCGGGTCTTTTCTCGCTGCCATCCACCGACGCCGATGCACGCGCGGT
>JASJBG010000098.1 GCA_030066625.1 Woeseiaceae bacterium | reverse complement strand
CACGCGCGGCTCGTCGACGTTCTCGGGATAGGTTGGCACCTGGTTGAGCGCGTTGTTGACGCGGATCAGCGTCTGCGTCATGTCGATACCGAACGGAAAGTCCAGCTCGATGACGGCGCGGCCGCTCGACGCGGACGACTCTAGCCGCCGCAGGTTCGGCAGGCTGCGCAAATATTCCTCCTGCTCGATCAGGATCTCTTTTTCGACATCCTGCGGCGTCGCGCCGGGCCACACCGTCTCGATCGAGACCGTGCGCACATCGAGATCCGGGATCATCTGCACCGGCACGCGCATGGCCGCCAGCACGCCGAGAACCGCGACGATCAACGCGATCACCGTCATCAGGATCCCGTTGCGTACGATGGCCTCGAACATGATCAGAGCGATCCGGAGAGAATAGTAACGGCCTGGCCGTCCTGCAGCGTCTCGTTGCCGCGGGTGACGACGAGATTGCCCTCCGCGAGGCCCGCCGTTACTTCCACGAGACCGTCGAACTCGAAGCCGGTATCGATCGCCTGTTCGCGAACGACCGGACGCCCGTCGCCATCGTCGACGACCCAGACCGTGATTCGTCCGTCCGGGAATCGCAAAATTGCGTCGCGCGGCACGGCGATACCCCGGCGCCCGGTATCAAGCTTCAGGCTGCCGCGAACGGACATGCCCGGCGTGATCGGCAGGCCCTCGCTGACGCCGTCGGCAAGCACGCGGACAAGGAACGTCCGCGCGCCCGGATCCTTGACCGGAACGATCGTGTCAATTCGGCCCCGGAGGCGGCCATCCCTCGCGGCGTCGAGGGCAATCTCGACCGGGGTGTCCGGCGTCAATGCACCGAAGTACTCCTGCGCGACCCTGAAATCGAAGCGCAGGTTTTCGGTCTCGACCAGTTCGAGCAGGCCGTTTCCGGGAGTGACCCATTCGCCGAGCTCGGTGTTGCGCGAACTGATCACGCCCGCGAATGGCGCCTTCAATGTATGCCGCGCAACGATCGCTTCCTGCTCGCGCAACGCGGCACGGGATGCTGCGAGCGCGGCCTCGTCACTGACCACTTCGGCCCGCAGGGATTCGATCTCCGTGCGGGCGATTGCCCGCTCGGCGCCGACTTTCTCCGCATCCGCAAGACGGCGCCTGGCATCGGCAACGGCCGTCTCGCCCTGCAGCACCTCGGCCCGGGAACGCTGCATGGCCAGCTCCGCCAGCTCGGCGTCCAGGGTCAACAGGGCATCGCCGGCTTCGACGCGGTAGCCCTCGTCGACGACAATATTCGCAACGAGACCGGCAACGGCGGTCGACAACACCGCGCGCCGGGGCGACGTCACGGTGCCGGTGACGTTGACCTGCTGCACGATCGTGCGGGCGGCCACCTGTTCGACGCGCACCGGCGCCTGGGCGAAAACATCCGCCCACAGCAAAAAGAGTAATGCGCCGCACAGGGCGCGGTAGCTGGTCCGCATTCTGATTCTTCTATATCGCTGCCGCGAGGCAGCCTCGCTGGATACGCTATTGTAGATGGAAAACCGTGACCGCGGGCCGGACCGTCAGATCTCGAGCGTCTGCAGCGAATCGGATACCCGGTAGCTGGCCGTCGTCTTCGCCGCGACAAGCTCCGCGGTGCTGCCGGGCATCAGCGCGGACAGCTCCATGCCGCCGTCATCGAAGCGAAAGACAGCGAGATCGGTAATCAGTACATCCACGGCGTGGCCCGCTGTCAGCGGCAGGCTGCAGTCGTCCACGACCTTGCTCGAGCCGTCGCGATTGCAGTGCGTCATCGTGACGACCAGCCGTCTGGCGCCGCTCGCGAGGTCCATCGCCCCGCCGACGCCGAGCAGTGGTTTCCCCGGCACCGCCCAGTTGGCGAGGTTGGCGTTCTGGTCAACCTGCAGCCCGCCCATGATCGCCACGTCGACGTGACCGCCGCGGATCATGGCAAAAGACGACGCGCTGTCGAAGTAGCTGGCGCCCGGCAATGCCGTTACGGGGATCTTGCCGGCATTCACCGGGAAGTCGAGCGCCCCGCCACCGCTAGGCTCCGGCCCGACGCCCAGCATGCCGTTCTCGGTGTGCATGATGATGCCGCTCTCCGGCGTGATCAGGTCAGCCACCAGCGTCGGTATGCCGATGCCGAGATTCACGACATCACCCGCTTCTAGCTCGGCGAGCGCAGCGCGCGCGATTTTCATCCTGGTCTCGTCGACCTTCTTGGAGCTGCTCTCGATCGACGCCGACGAACCGAGGTCCTCGGGCGTGACGTTTGCCTGCACCAGGTAGTCGACGAAGCAGCCCGGGGTATGCACATGCTCGGGTTCGATCTCGCCAATCGGTACGATGTGCTCTACTTCCGCGACGACGGTCTTGGCCGCGGTCGCCATCGCCTGGTTGAAGTTGTTCTCGGTCATTCGATACTGCAGGTTACCTGCCGAATCCCCCCGCCACGCTCGAATAAAAGCTACGTCACCGACGATCGGGTCCATGAGAACCATGTTCTTGCCATTGATGACCCGGGTTTCACGGTCCTTGGCAAGCAGCGTGTCCGCCGACGTCGGCGTGAAAAACCCACCGAGACCGGCGCCGCCGGCACGAAGCGCCTCGGCCAGGCTGCCCTGCGGGATCAGCTCCGCCTCGATGTCACCACTCTGTGCGGCCGCGACGGCTTCCGGGTTGCTGGTAAAGAAGGAGCCGATGCCCTTCCTGATCTGGCCGTTTCGCAGCAGGCGGCCACCGCCCAGGCCAACCTCACCGATGTTGTTGCCGATGTAGGTCAACCCACCGGTGCTGGTCTCCGCAAGCGCATGAAGCAGGTGCACCGGGTTGCCGGTCATGCCGAAACCGCCGACCAGCAGCGTGTTGCCGTCGGCTACGAGCTCTGCCGCTTTCTCGGCAGAAATCACCGGGACTGTCTTCATATACGCACTTTGGAAATCAGGGGCCGATCACAGACTGTAGTTTGCCATGCATCGGCCGCCAGCCGGTATGTACTTCGAGGAAAACGGCGCGAGAAGCGACGAATTACCCGCCAGAGCGAGCAGCTGCTGACAACCATCTCAAACGTAACTGTTGTCACCGCTTCGGCGTGTGGGGCACCCTTTGGTCTGAGCAGCCTCAGAGCTGCGCTTCGCTCAATACCGATGTTCAAAAAGATTCTCGTCGCCAATCGCAGCGAGATCGCGATCCGCGTGTTTCGCGCGGCGCGTGAGCTGCATATTCCGTCCGTCGGCATCTACTCCGCCGAGGATCGCCTGACCCTGCACCGCTTCAACACGAACGAGTCCTACCAGGTCGGCGAGGGCAAAGGGCCGATTGAGGCCTACCTGGACAAGGAAGACATCATCCGCATCGCGCAATTGTCGGGTGCGGACGCCGTCCACCCCGGATACGGCTTCCTGTCGGAGAACCCCGAGTTCGCGCAAATGTGCGCCGACGCGGGAATCACCTTCATTGGCCCGACGCCCGAGACCATGCGGCGGCTGGGCAACAAGGTCGAAGCGCGCGCCATTGCGGTCGCGGCCGGCGTGCCGGTTATGCCGGCGACGGACCCATTGCCCGAGGACGGCGCGGAGATCGTGCGCCTGGCGAATGAGATCGGCTTCCCGCTAATGCTGAAGGCGAGCTGGGGCGGCGGCGGCCGCGGCATGCGAGTGATCGAAGAGGAAGCCGGCCTGCTCGACCAGGTCGCGGCGGCGCGTCGGGAAGCCAAAGCGGCGTTCGGCAACGATGAAGTGTATCTCGAGAAGCTCGTACGAAACGCGCACCACGTCGAAGTGCAGATCGTGGGTGACTCCCACGGCCAGGTCGTGCACCTGTTCGAGCGCGACTGCACGGTGCAGCGGCGTCACCAGAAGATCGTCGAACGTGCGCCCGCTCCGTACCTGTCGCAGGCACAGCGCGATGAGATCACCGGCGCGGCCGTGCGGCTCGCGGAATCGGTGCAGTACAAGAACGCCGGCACCGTCGAGTTCCTGCAGGACGTGGATACCGGTGCGTTCTATTTCATCGAGGTCAATCCGCGCATCCAGGTCGAGCACACGGTCACCGAACAGATTACAGGCCTCGACCTGGTCAAGTCGCAGATCCGCATCGCGGCGGGCGCGAAGATCGGCGACCTCGAAGCCTCCGGCATTCCCGCACAGGAGGACATCCACATGCGCGGCGCGGCCGTGCAGTGCCGCGTGACCACCGAGGATCCGCGCAACAGCTTCATTCCTGACTACGGTCATATCGTCGCCTATCGAAGCCCGGCCGGCCCCGGCATCCGCCTCGACGCGGGCACGGCCTACTCGGGTGCCGTCATAGGCCGACACTACGACAGCCTGCTCGTAAAGATAACGACGTCCGGCATCTCCGAGGCGGAAGCGGCCGACCGCATGCTGCGGGGCTTGAGCGAGTTCCGCGTGCGCGGCGTGGAAACCAACCTCGCGTTCCTTCGTGCGCTGATATCAAATCCGCGATTCAACAAGGGTGACTACAACACTCGCTTCGTCGATGAGTCGCCCGAGCTGCTGGAACTGCGCCCGGACAGCAGTCACGGTGCGCAGCTGCTGCATTTCATCGGCGACGTCATCGTTAACGGCAATGCGCAGGTCGCCGGCCGCAGCGTTCCGAAGGTGCTGAAGCAGCCGACCGTGCCGCCTATCGACATGCAGGCGCCAGCAAACGGCGTGCGGCAGATCCTGGAAGCCGACGGGCCCGAAGCGGTCGCCGAGTTCATGAAGAACAGCAAGGTCCCGCTGGTCACGGATACGACGTTCCGCGACGCTCACCAGTCGCTGATGGCAACGCGCATGCGCTCAATCGACATGCTGCGTATCGCGCCGCACTACGCGCAGCTGCTGCCGGCGCTTTTCTCGGTCGAATCCTGGGGCGGCGCCACGTTCGACGTGTCGATGCGATTCCTGAACGAGGATCCGTGGCAGCGCCTCGCGGACCTGTCAGCCGCGATGCCCAACCTGATGCAGCAGATGCTCCTGCGCGCGTCCAACGGCGTCGGCTACACCAACTACCCGGACAACGTCGTTCGCTTCTTCGTGCAGCAGTCGGCCGAGGCCGGTGTCGACGTCTTCCGGATTTTCGACTGCCTCAACTGGGTCGAGAACATGCGCGTTGCGATCGATGCCGTTTGCGAGACCGGCAAGATCGCGGAAGCCGCCATCTGCTACACGGGCGATATCCACGACCCGGCGCGTTCGAAATACGACCTTCGCTACTACGTCGAACTCGCAAAGGAACTGGAAGCCGCCGGCGCGCACGTTCTGGGCATCAAGGACATGGCCGGGCTGCTCAAACCGGCCGCGGCGCGCACGCTGATCCGCGAGCTCAAGCAGGAAGTCGGCCTGCCCATCCACCTGCACACGCACGATACGAGCGGCGCAGCCGCAGCGACCATCATTGCGGCCGTTGAAGAATCCGTCGACGCATTCGATGCGGCGATGGACTCAATGAGCGGCCTGACCTCGCAGCCCTGCCTCGGCTCGATCGTCGCGGCATTGAAGAACACGGAGGGCGATCCCGGCACCGACCTCGCGAGCGTCAGGTTGATCAGCGAGTACTGGGAGCAGGTGCGCGAACAGTACGCCGCCTTTGAACCGGATATCCGATCAGGCGCGTCCGAGGTCTACCTCCACGAGATGCCGGGCGGGCAGTTTACAAACCTGAAGGAGCAGGCAGCGTCGCTCGGACTCGCGGGCCGCTGGCATGAAGTTGCCCGCGCCTACGCGGACGTGAACATGGCATTCGGCGACATCGTCAAGGTGACGCCGTCGTCGAAAGTCGTCGGCGACATGGCGCTGATGATGGTGACGTCGGATACGAGCATCGAAGACGTCGTCGATGCCGACACGGATATCGCGTTCCCCGAATCGGTCGTCTCGCTGTTCGCCGGCGAACTGGGACAGCCGCCCGGCGGCTTCCCGAAAGCGCTGCAGAAGAAAGTACTGAGATCGCGCGAGCCCATCACGGTTCGACCGGGTTCGCTGCTTGATCCTGTGGACCTCGACGATGAACGCCGCAAACTCGACAACGGCCACGAGCACCCGATCAGCGACTTCGACCTTGCGTCGTACCTGATGTACCCGAAGGTCTTTACGGAATTCCGCCGTCATCGCGAGGAGTACGGTGATGTCGGCGTGCTACCAACGCACGTGTACTTCTACGGTATGCGGCCGCAGGAGGAAATCGTCGCGACCATGGACGACGGGCGCGAGATCGTCATCCGTTTCCTGACAACGGGCGACGCGGACGACCGCGGCTTCAGGCGCGTCTTCTTCGAGATCAACGGGCAACCCAGCTCCGTATTGATCCAGGACCGCAGCTCGGAGTCGGCGCACCATGAGAACGAACAGGCCGACAGTGCCAATCCCAACCATGTCGGTGCACCGATGCCCGGCGTGGTCTCGACAATCTCGGTCGAGGCCGGACAGGAAGTCCAACGCGGAGATACCCTGCTCACGATGGAGGCCATGAAGATGGAAACCTCGATCACCGCGGAGCGGGACGGGACGATCAAACGAGTGCTGGCGCGTATCGGCGAGCAGTTTGATGCGAAGGACCTGCTGGTCGAATTCGAGTAGCGGGTCTCGCGGCGTGCTCGCGTTGCGAAAGAGCTTTTAGGCGATCGCTTCCTGGTCGACCGATCCGGATGGCTGCATCTGGACAATCAGTTCGGCGCGCCTGATCTGGCTTGCGCGGCCTCCCCGGCGGCGACCGGGAACTGTGAGCCGCGTCACAAAATATACATCACATATATCGCTTTTTGATGTAATATTTATATACATTGTATATACACATGGAAAAGCGTGATCATGTGGAAATTGACCTCAGACCTGACCGTAACGCTCGCCTTCAGCAGCACGATTCTAGCGATATGCACGGTCATGTGGATCCTGGACGCCGTCGGTATTGGCCTCGTCGCAAACGCCGATGTTATTCACTGGCCGACCGTTTTCGTACAGGCAGCGGGCTACGCAACGGTCTCGGGATTGCTTGTCGATGCGCTGCGTGGCATGGCGAATTCGCAGGGTTCCTGACCCTTAACGCCAGGAGGCCGGCGATGGCAACTTCTCAGGATTTTTCAGGCGAAATGGTGAGGCGGCCTGTGAAAAGGCTCGACTCACCTTTCGATCGACATCTCGGCCGGGTATCGGCCGATTGGCGCGGGATGTCTTACAAAGTCGTCGCTCGTTACGGCATTCGGGCGATTCAGGCAGCGTGCGGATTGTGGTTATTGCTGTTCATCGTCGCCGCATAGCGGAATTCGTAATTGGCTTGGAGAAGCAGGCCGACGCCCTCGGATTAGAGCTGTGAAATCAGCGTGTTGCGCAGGGCATCCATCTGCACGGGCTTGGCGAGGAAGTCGTTGACCCCGGCCTGCATGCAGATGGCCAGGTTGTCTTTCTGGGTATCGGCGGTGAACATGACGATGGGCGTCTCCGCAAGGCCCTGGCTTTTTTCGATATCCCTGATCTTTCGAGTCGCCGCCACACCGTCGAGGTTGGGCATGTGCCAGTCCATGAGAATCAGGTCGGGCGCCTCGCGACGGTTCATTTCGACCGCGATCTCCCCGTCCCCGGCGATGCTGACTTCGAGCCCAAGTAGCTCGAGCATGGCGCGTGTCACCTCCTGGTTCACCAGGTTGTCCTCCGCAAGCAGCACGTGACCCTGCAACTGCCTGGCTTCGGACGTCTCGGCGCTTGCGTCGCTCTCCGGCGCACACATGGTCTGCAACGTGGAGTAGAACTCCATCGGAACCAGCGTGTAGCTCAGGATGGCTTCCCGCGAGCTCTCTTCGGTAAGGGCGGGATCGATATCTTCCATGTTGCCGAAGATCACTCGATTGATGCCTTCTTCGCGGCAGCGGCCCAGCAGGTCTTCGTTGCCTGCCAAGTCCCTGTAGTCGATCATGATCGCCGCATGCGTTTCTGAATCCAGGAGCTTGTCGGCCTCATCGATCGGCGCGCACTCATAGCTCCAGCCCCAGCTCTCGAGTTGGCGCCCGAGTATGCGCTGCGCATTGGCGTTATCTATGGCGATCAAAGCGTGACCGGCCGGCAGCGCTCCCGGATCGGGCTGCTCGGCCGGGATCGAGACCTGCATGTGGCAGCGAAACAGCGAACCGGCATCGGGCTCACTCTCCACCTCGAGAGAGCCGCCCATCAGCTCGGTCAATTGCCTGCTGATCGTCAGGCCGAGACCCGTTCCGCCGTAGGCGCGCGTCGTGCCGCTGTCTGCCTGGCGGAATGATTCAAAAATGTGCGCCTGCTGCTCGGGTGGTATGCCGATACCACTGTCTTCCACCTCGAAAGTGATAACCCGGCTTCCGTCCGCCCGGCCCTCACCGCACAGGCAACGAAGAACAACGTGGCCGCGTTCCGTGTAGGTAAAGGCATTGCCAAGCAGGTTGGTCAGCACCTGGCGGATGCGCAGGGAGTCCGCCTCGATGCGTAAGGGGACATCCGGCGCAATCTCGTAGACGAATATCAGCTCCTTCTCCCGTGCCTTCGTCGCAAAGATCGATCGCAGCTCCATCAGGAGGTCTTCGAGCAGGAACGCATGCGGATCCAGTTCCAGCTCACCGGCTTCGATCTTGGAAAAGTCGAGCACATCGTTGACGAGCGAGAGCAGGTGATTGCCGGACTTCTGAATATTGTCGAGGCCCCAGCTCGTCTTCGCGGGGCTTGAGTCGTGCATCAGGACTTCGGCGCTGCCGATGATGCCGTTCAACGGCGTCCGAATCTCATGACTCATATTGGCGAGGAACTGGCTCTTGGCCTTGCTGGCCGCGCGGGCCTGCTGTGCAGCTTTCTGCGCGGCCTCTTCCGCCGCGATACGCTTCTGGACCTCCGTTTCGAGGATCTGCTTCTGTTCTTCGAGTTCAGTCGCTCGCTCGAAGGCCTGTGCTTCGCGCCCCTGGATGAATGCGTTGATACTGTGGGTCAGTTTTTTGACCTCTGTCGGACCAGCGGTCTTGAGGTCGAGAGACTTCCGGCTGGTCAGCGCAGTCTCCGCGAGATCGGTCAGATCGGACAGCGGCTTCGCCAGGGAATGGCTGAGCCAACGCCACAAAGACACCACCAGCAGGCCGAACAGCACGTAAGTGATCACACACAGCCTGACGAGCGTGATTCTCTCGCTGATCAGCAGCGTCGCCCGGTACTCCGAAACCGCGTTGAGCTGCTGGCCGGTGAGTTCGAGGTTCTCTGCCATCTCCATGGACCGCTGATCCCAGGCGTCGAGCGGATCGGGTGCGTCAGCAGACGCTGCATCTGCCGTCACATACTGCAGTTTTGACAGCTCCTCCCGATTCGCTTTTACCACGTTGACCATAGCGGCGAGCTGCGTCGCGACCTCCTGGCCAAGCCGCGTCTGTGCAACATTCTCCGCTTTGTCGATGACCAGCTGGCCCTGGCGGCGCGTGTTGCCGATGAGGAGCGTCTGGTTGCTCGCGAAAATCAGGTCGTTGTTCAGCAGCCAGGACTTCGTGGCCTGCTCGAGCAGGCGAAACTCCTGCAGGGCGCGGGAATTCAGGCCGGCGTCGGCCTGCGCTTTGTCGTAGCGGCCCCAGCTGTAGACGGTAACGGCGGCAACGATGATCAGGCCTGCGCAGACCGTAAGGCTCTGGACGGCGATTGCGCGGCTGATCTTCATTGTCAGGGGTCGGGATTGTTCTGCGCCAACTCTCGAACGGTGGTGGACCAGCCGGATTCGATGACCGCAATCACCTTGATGGCGGAGCGCGTGACGACGCTCGCAAGCATGCGCTCGTCTTCGTTCATGGTCTCGGTCAGCGACTCTGGCAGTTGCCCCTGGTCATCCAGCAGCGCGATGAGGGCAGCCTGGTCCAGTCCCTCCAACATCTCCTGCAGTCCTTTCTCGAGCACCGACTTGCAGGCCTGGCCGCGGCAGCGCTGGAAGCGGAAGTCCACAACCTCGCGCTCGATGTTCAGGGCCCAGACGATTTCTGCCAGTCCCCATTCCGTCAGTTCCGAGCGAATCTGGATGTAGCCCAGCGGATCACCGCTGTCGACCGGCACGTAGAGCGTGTGCTGGCCCAGTTCACCCTTGAGCAGCGAAAAGGGAATCTTTTTGTCCACGGCGACCTGGGTTTCATTGTCGATCTCGCGGACCACCGAACGATAGCCGGTAGCCGTCGGGTACATGTCGTAGATCTGGTGGCTCGGGTCGCGCAGGGAGCAATAGGGTGCCCCGGCGTAGACCGGTGCAATGTCACCAGCCAGCAGTAGGGTCGCTGCCACGAGGGCGGGCGCAAGGCGCCTAGAAGCGAAAGCGTGCCTGTGCCACATAGAGTTCGTTCTCCGAATTTCCATCAAAGCTGTCGAGATCGTGGGAAACCTGCAAACTGAAGTCCCAGCGCGTCAGGTCCCACTTGGCGCCGACGAACAAGGTGCTGGCATCCTGCCGTGGGCTGTCGTCGGGATTAAGCGTGGTGTAGACCAACTGTGCGTAGGCCATCCAGGAGCCCGAGTTCGCGGTCCGGTTCAGTTCGATCAAACCGGTGCTGGTGCTGTCACCGTCTCGCTCACCGACCGATATTTCGCCGAGCAGGCCGTACTGGTTGACGTACCACTGCACGTCGGCACCAACGCGTTGCCGCTCAATGGTCTGGCCGCCGCTGTTGTGAACGTAGATGTCGCCGGACATTGCCGACACGCCCCAGACCAGGTTGCGATAGCTCGGTGTGCCTATGCGGCCAGCGGCAATGTACGGGTCGCCGTTGGTTTCCCAGCTGTTGCCCGAACCGCGCGTAATCGATACCTCGTACTCCGCGCCATCCAGGATGCCGTTCAGGCTGGCGCCCCAATCTGCTTTCACACCGATATTTCGGCCATGGGTGTAATCGCGAAGCGTTCCGTTCGTGTCGATCGTGTGCTCGAGGCCCATCGGGATTTCGAAATGACCGACCCTGAGGTTCATCCGGCCCCGCGGCAGGAGGGCGTAGTTGAAGTTGAAGATACGGTAGACGTAGGTCCACTTTCCATCGAAGAAGCCGGGGCGAATCTCCTCGTCTTCGATATGCGTGAAGTAGCCCTGCAAGGTCAGCGTGCCGATGTCGCCGGACTTGCCGGTGAACACCTTGTGCAGGTCGGTACCGATGAAGTCGACCCGGTGCCAGTTGTCCGTGGCGCTCGAGTAAAGCTGCCGGCTGGACAGGTCGATTGCGAAGCGCAGGTTCTCGTCCCATTCCGCCGGAAACAGCGACCGGCTGTCGGGCAGGAACTGCTGTGCGTTGGCCGGCTGCGCCAGGGCGAGAGTGAAGAGAAGAGCCAGGCGGCCCAGTGTCCATATCCGTGGAAAAGCGTGCGTCGTCACATTGCCCCCAATATCTAGCTATGTTCTAAGGGAGCGAAACTTCTTCCTTCCCTAGGTCTCGTATCGACTGAAATCGCCATAACCTGAGGCCAAAACCCCGAAAATTACCGAATCTGCGATATTTTTCTCATTTTTGGTGATTTTGCGGGGTCCGGCAGATCAGAGCGTCGCTTTCCAGCGCGATTCTCGTCTCTTGGCGCGCTCGCCATCCCGGGCCTTTGGAAGTCGCGGCATTGTCTCGTTAAGCGCATCTGTTTATGGTCCGCCGAACATGGAGAAGCCGGCGAGCAATTCGCCGCAGGCAACTGCGGCAGGATCGAGCGATCACCATATGCCGGCCCTCACCGGCGTGCGGTTTTTCGCGATCTTTCACATTTTCCTGTTCCACCTGTTCGCCACGTACTGGGCGCCGAAGCCTGCGGGCATGGAGTCTCTTCTATCAGGTCTTGAGGACGCGCCTTTTTACCTCGCGGTATTCGCGTCGAACGGTTGGGTGTCGACGAGCTTCTTTTTTCTCTTGTCCGGCTTCATCCTCGCGTACCTCTATTGGGGCGAAGACGGACAGCTGAGCTCGACCAGGCGCCGCTTCTGGTCGATGCGCGCTGCGCGCATATACCCTATCCACCTGGTAGTGATGGTCATCACCCTGTTCATGCGGGCGCCCAGCTATCTCGGCGAGGGCACCGCGCTCAGCACGCTGGTGCCGAGCGCACTCGCGACGATCGCGTTAGTACAGGCCTGGGTGCCGCCGTGGATTCCTGTATGGAGCTGGCCGACCTGGACGATCTCGGTGCTGGTCTTCCTGTACCTGATCATGCCGTGGCTGATGACCACGCTCGCCCGCTTGTCTCGCCGGCAGATGATCATCGCACTCGTCGCGATGCCTTTCGTATCGCTGATCCCGACAGTGATCTATGCCGCAAGAATGTTCTCGGGCGCGCCGTGGAACATGAACGTAGACATGATCGTCGCCAACAATCCGCTGTTCTGGGTGCCCTACTTTGTAGCCGGCATGCTGATGACCCGGGTTTTCGCACTCAGCCGCTTCAAGCCGGCACGATCGGAGCCGTCGTGGTTCGCCTGGGGTGACCTCGCATTCCTGGCCGTCATCGGCATTGCGTTAATTCCGTACATCGAACAGCCGCTGAAGTTCTTTCTACGGCAGGGCCTGCTGATGCCGTTCTTCGTGGTCATCGTAGTCGACCTCGCCCGCGGCAAGGGGCTCATGGCCAGGCTCTTCTCGCTGCCGGGTACCGGCTTCCTGGGCGAGACCGGCTATTCCATCTTCATCTGGCAGAACGTCGTCCTGATGCTGATGTTCACCTCCCTCAAGATCATGCCGGGCATCGGGCCCTGGCAGGGCTGGCTGGCGATCGGCTTGCTCATGGCACTGGCGATACCGAGCACCTACCTTGTCGAGAAGCCGATCGCGCGCTGGATTCGCAGGAAGTACATCGACCGGGAAACGGCCTGACTACAAGAAAGGGCGGAACCGGAGTTCCGCCCTTCCACGTACGCAAGATGCTGGTTCGCCGGACGGCTACTCCACGTCGAGTATCACCTTCGGCTGCACGAGTTTGTCTTGCTGGCGCAGCGCCTCCACCTCGTCGATCTCGATCGGGATGAAGCGGGTCAGCCATTCGTGGCCGTTTTTGGTTACGAGGATATCGTCCTCGAACGCGACACGCGTGCCGTCGACGACGGCGCCCTGCTCGATGGCGAGCACCATGCCGGGCATTAGCGGCCCAACGTAGTCGCCGTGCTCATGCACTTCCATGCCGATGAAGTGGCCGATGCCGTAGGTATAGCTCTCATCCCAGCCGCCGGCGTCCTTCAGCATCTTCATGGCCAGGTCGTGCAGTTCCTGCCAGGTGACGCCGGGACGCACTTCATTGATCACGGCTTTCTGCACGTCGAGCACGACCTGGTAGATTCGCTTCTGCTCCTCGGTGAACTTGCCGTCGGCCGGCACGGTGCGCTGAATGTCGGCCGAGTAGTGATTCATGCTCGCACCCGTGTCGAAATGCACGAGCGACCCCGGCAGGATGCGCGCGTCACCCTTGCGCGCGGCCTCTTCCTCGGCCGTGGTCTCCCACTTGATGGCCTCGTTCATGTTGCTGGCCGGCGAGACGCCCGTCAGGAAACCGAGATCGGCGCCGTTCAGCCGGTAGACATAGTCGACCGTGTACATGACCTGCAGGGTCGTTAGCCCCGGCTCGGCCGACTTCATGCCCTCCATCAGGCCCTGCCCCGTGATCTCGATTGCACGCTTCAGGTTCTTCATCCCGAAGTCGTCGATGATCATGCGCATCGGGTCGAGCAGATCGCCGGCGTCGCGTACGACCAGTTCGCTGGTGGCCGCCTGCATGCGATCGACGAAATCGAGGCGCGGGTTTCGCGGCTCATTCAGGTTCGTGAAGCGCGGATAGTTGACGTAGAGGATCTTGTTGTCGTTGCCCCAGCCGCGGGCGAAGTCGGACGCGACTTCCTTGAAACGGAGCTGGGTGATGCGCAGGTTGCGATAGTCGTTCAGCGCGCTCGACATGTGCTCAAGGAATCGGTCGCGCGGGAACACGTGGTCGATGCCGGACAGGCGGCTCGCCTGTGCCGGATCCATGTCGGTGTACAGGACCTCATTGTACGTATCACCGCCGGGATTCAGTACGAGAATGTGGCCCGGCGGCGCCGCGTCGTAGATGCCCGTCAGAAAGACGAAGTCTTTATGCTCGGTGTCGTCGGTATAGAACTCGTAGCGGTTGGGCTGAGACCGGTCCGCGCTCGTGATGATGGCAAGGCCGCCTTCCATGCGCTCCATCAACTCGGCACGACGCTCGATCGCTGCCTCGCGATGGCCTTCTCGATACTCGACGGCCGCGAGCGAGATCTGGCCGCCAGCGGCCATTGCGTTACCGGTGACGATCAGTGTGGCGGCGGCGATGGCCGCCCGGGCGAGGCGGCGCGCTGCACTCGCCGCGCAAAGCTTTGCGCTGGTCATAGGTTGGTTTTCCTTTTTTTGCTATCGAATGTCGGGAATCAGTTTATCGGGCAGTTCGGTGGGCAGTTCGTCAGCCGGCCAGTCGATGCCGGCCTGCTCCGCACTCTCCTTGAGCGCGGGCAGGGTCTCAGCCACGAAAGGCACAAGCGCCGAAAGCACCATATCCAGGTCGCGGTGCGCGGACTCTGTAAGTCTACGCTGATCCGGACTCGGAGCGCCGCTCCATGCCTCCGTGGTCATGTAGAGACGCAGCGTAAGGTCATCGAGCGGCAGGAAGGTTTCCTGCTGCGCGATGCCGAGCGTCTCTCCGCGAAGCGCGACGTGCAGGCGTTTGGCCTCGTCGGCGACCTGCTGTGCCTGTTCCCGCAGTGCCGGATCGCTCTCCGAGAGCGCCTCGAGCAAGGCGGTCGTTTGCTCGACCGCCGCATCGGCCGCCTTGCCGGCATGGTAGGTCGCCGCGAGCAGATCGGCCTGCAGCGCAAGTACCGCCTCCCTGTCACGAGCATCGCGGTTGCTGACCGTGACTGCCGGATCCCTGCGCACGGAGAGCGGCTGTGACTGCACGCGGTCGCCGACCGTCAGCCGCACCTGGTATTCGCCCGGCAGCACGAATCGGCCGACCGGCGTGTTCCACGGGCGATTGCCGTCGTTCGGCGGCGCTTCGAATCGCAGGTCCCAGACGGCGCGATGCGCGCCGCGCTCGGCTGGGTTCCGGGCCATTCGCTTGATCACCTCGCCGCGACGGTCGAGCACCTCGATTGTCACGGGCTGGTCCACGGCGCTGTCGCCGATCCAGTAGTCGATGATGGCGCCGCGCGGCGGATTCTCGGCCGTGAAGTAGCTGTGGCCCATGTTCCGGCGGCCGCGACGACCGTCGCGGATCTGGGTGGCTCGGCGCTGCGGGCTTAAGTAACTGTGGCTCGCCACGACTTCCGGCGTCAATGACTCGATGAGTCCCAGGTTGTCGAGAACCCAGAATCCCCGCCCGTGCGTACCGATCACGAGATCGTTCTCACGCGGATGAACGACAACACCCTGGACCGAGTTGGTCGGAAGCCCCGCACGCAGCGGCAGCCAGTGGCCGCCGCCGTCGCGCGAGAAGAAAATGCCGAAGTCCGTGCCAACGAAGAGTAGCTCCCCGCGACGGGGGTGCACGGCGATGCTTCGCGTCGGCCCAAACTCCGGCATATCGCTGGTTATGTTCGTCCAGGTCGCCCCGAAGTCATCGCTTCTGACGATGTGCGGCCTGAAATCGTTGTCCTTGTGTCCGTCGAAAACAGCGTACAGCGTGCCCTCTTCCGTCGACGACCACGCCACCATGCCGACCTTCATCTGCTCGGGCACGCCGGGGAAGCTGTCCGAACGACGCCAGTTCCTGCCGTCGTCGCGGCTGACCTGGATCAGCCCGTCGTCGGTGCCCGCCGCGATCAGGCCCCGCTTCAAGGTCGAGACCGACAGCGAATGCAGGTTGCCGTACAGCGCGGTACTCGCGTGCAGGTCGATCGTGCCCGGTTCCTGGATCTTTCCCTGCAGCGGCAGGTCATCGCGGCTGACCTGGCGGGTCAGGTCCGGACTGATTCGTTCCCAGCTCGTGCCCCTGTCCTCGCTCCTGAACACGACGTTAGCGCCGAAATAGATCGTTGCGGGGTCGTGCGGCGAGATCACGAACGGCGCGCTCCAGTTCCACCGGTACGGTGGAAACTCGCCGTCCTGCGGCTGCCACGGCTGGATGCGCCGCTGCTCGCCGCTCGCACGATCGGTCCGGTACAGGACGCCGTACTGCGACTGCGAATAGATGATGTTTGCGTCGGTCGGGTCGGCGACTGCATAGAAACCGTCGCCGCCGGACAGGAACAGCCAGTCCTCGTTCGATATACCGTCGGCGAAGCGAGTGCCGACCGGGCCGGCCCAGGAGCCGTTGTCCTGCGTGCCACCGTAGACTTGGTAGAACGGCTCCTGCATGTCCACGGCAACCGTGTAGAGCTGCATCACCGGCAAGTTCGACATCCACTGCCAGGCCTCACCGCCGTCGCGCGTCGCGTAGACGCCGCCGTCGTTGCCGGTCATCAGGTGATCGGCATCGCGCGGGTTGACCCAGAGCGTGTGGTTGTCGGCGTGAACCATGGTGTCCGCGATATTCGTGAATGTCTCGCCGGCGTCCTCGGACTTCAATAGTGGCGTAACGGGCACGTACATGTGATCGGGATTCTCGGGGTCGCAGACGAGTTCGCCGTAGTACCAGTGACTCTGGACCTCCGCGTTGCGGCGTTCCCAGGAGTCGCCGCCGTCGTCCGAGCGGAAGGTACCTCCCTCCGGCCCCACGGCCGTCGCATACAGGATGTCGGGATTGCTCGGGCAATACGTCACGCCGACGCGACCGACGGCGCCGGTCGGGAAACCGTTGCCAACGCGGGTCCAGTTGTCGCCACCGTCGTCGCTCCGCCAGAGACCGCCTTCGTCACCACCGCCGACCATGCTCCACATGCGCCGTTCGCGCTGGAAGGTCGCGGCGAACAGCATGTCCGGGTTTTCCGGGTGCATCTGCACCTCGACGACGCCCGTGTAATCGCTCGGGCCGAGTAGCTTGTTCCAGGACTCGCCGCCGTCGGTCGTTTTGTAGAGTCCGCGTTCGGGGTTGGGCCCCCAGAGAGAACCGAGCGCCGCAACGTAGACGATGTCGGAGTTCTCGGGATGGATCAGGATCCTGCCGACGTGGCGACTGCCTTCCAGCCCCATGTGCTTCCAGGTCTTGCCGGCGTCGTCGGAGCGATAAACGCCGTCGCCGAACTGCGAACTCCTGACGTTGTTCTGTTCGCCGGTTCCGACCCAGACGATGTCGGGGTTCGTCGGCGCCAGCGCGACGTCGCCCATCGATACCGAGGTCTGGTGCTCGAAGATCGGTT
>JASJBG010000105.1 GCA_030066625.1 Woeseiaceae bacterium | reverse complement strand
TCGGAGATGCGCGATCGTCACATTCACTGGACGACGAACGCGAAGATCACGCAGGTTGAAGACGGCCGTATGCACTTCACCGAGGTTGATGAGAACGGCAACGACAAGAAGGACCACGAACTGGAATTCGTCCACTCTATGGTCTTGCCCGCGTTCAAGGGCGTCGACGCCGTGATCGACATCGAGGGTCTCACCAACCCGCGCGGCTTCATTCTCATCGACGAGTACCAGCGGAACCCCACGTTTACGAACATCTACGCCGTCGGCGTCTGTGTCGCAATCCCGCCGGTCGGCCCGACGCCCGTCGCGACGGGCGCGCCGAAAACGGGCTACATGATCGAGTCGATGGTTACCGCAACGACGCACAACATCGCGAAGGCGCTTGAGAAGGAGGCACCGGATACGAAAGCCACCTGGAACGCCGTCTGCCTGGCCGACTTCGGCGATTCCGGTGTTGCATTCGTCGCGCTGCCGCAGATCCCGCCGAGAAATACGAACTGGGCATCACGCGGTAAATGGGTGCACCTCGCCAAGGTCGCCTACGAGAAATACTTCATCCACAAAGTCCGCAACGCGAAGACCGAGCCTTACTACGAGAAGACCGTACTGAAGATGCTTGGCGCGACGCGTCTGCAAGCCAACTGATCAGCAGGGAATGCCAATGAGAGCAGCGCTGAGTCGTTTCTCCACGGAAAAGCCGGTCCTCGTTTACGCTATCGTCGCGCTGCTGACGCTCGTCTGCGGTGCGATGATCGCCGGCATCCGGATCGACACCGACCCCGAGAACATGCTGCAGGCCGACCAGCCTGATCGCGTCTACCACAACGAGGCGGAGGAGCGCTTCGGCATCCACGACGCGATCGTCGTCGGCGTCGTCAACGAGACCCATCCCGACGGCATCTACAACGCGGATTCACTGTCGGTGCTGCACGAACTGACCCGCCGCATCGAGACGCTCGACGGCGTCGTCGTAGCGGACCTGATGTCGCTCGCATCCTCGGACAACATCTCGCAGGAGGGGCCGGGCGTCATCCGCTTCGAATGGATGATGAAAGACGCGCCCGTAAGCGACGATGAGGCAAGGGCGATTCGCGCCAAGGTCGAGCGCCTGCCAATGCTCGTGGATACGCTGGTCTCGGGTGACGGCCAGGCCGCTGCGATCTATGTGCCGATCGAGTCCAAGGACCTGAGCTACCCGCTGTCGCAGGAGATACGTGCGATCGCGGACTCGATCGAGACCGACAGCGATATCCACATCACCGGGCTACCCGTCGCCGAGGACACCTTCGGGCACGACATGTTCGTGCAGATGGGCATATCGGCGCCGCTCGCCGGGCTGATGATCTTCCTGCTCATGCTGTACTTCTTCCGCAGCCCCGTGCTGGTCATCGCGCCGATGCTCGTCGCCATGGCGACCGTTCTGATCACGATGGGCATTCTGATCGGCATGGGTTTCACCGTGCACATCATGAGCTCGATGATCCCGATCTTCCTGATGCCGATTGCGGTCGTGGACTCGGTACACATCATGTCGGAGTTCGCCGATCGCTATACGTCCGAGCGGACGGCGAAAGAGACGATCCGCGAGGTCGTGGGTCACCTGTTCACGCCGATGCTGTATACGTCGCTGACGTCGGCAATCGGTTTCCTGTCGCTCCTGTTGACGCCCATCCCCCCGGTGCAGATCTTCGGCGCCTTCGTCGCGTTCGGCATCCTGCTGGCGTTCCTGCTGACGATCGTGCTGATTCCGGCCTACGTCGTGCGGATGAAGCCAGCTTCGCTCGCGAAGCTCGACCGTCCGGCAGAAGCGACCGCCGTCGACACGCCGTTGGCCCGCGCACTGCGGGTTGCCGGACGCACCGCCGTTCGCCACGGCAAGCTGATCACGGCGGCCGCTGTCGTCGTCATTGCCATTAGCGTCGCGGGCATCTACAAGATCGAGATCAACGACAACCCGGTTCGCTGGTTCAAGGCAAATCATCCGATCCGGGTTGCGGACCGCGTCCTCAACGATCACTTCGCCGGCACCTATGACTCCGCCGTCGTTTTCAGTCGCGATGCGGAGGGCGCGCGTCTTCAGTTCGTCGCCGACGCCCGCCCGCTGGCAGAGGTGCTGGATCCGGGCGTTCAGAGCACCGTGATGGCGGAGCTCGACGCATCCGGTGACGATATCGGCGCCTACTACGGCAACCTGATCGCCGCTATCGACGACGCCCTGTTCGAGGTCGTCGAAAGCGAGCAGGTCCTGCGCCTGGAAGAGCTGATGAGCCTGGCCGAAGCGGCGCAGTTCGACTCGAAGTATTTCCAGCGTCCCGACGTGCTGCGTAGCATCGAGCAGATACAGGAGGCCCTGCAGGCGTCCGGCTATGTCGGCAAGACGAGCGCCGTTACCGACGTCGTCAAGGTCGTGAACCGCGAGCTCCGCGGCGGCGACCCGGCCAACTACGTGATCCCGGACACGCCCGAGGCTGTCGCACAGACGCTGCTGCAGTTCCAGTCGTCACACCGGCCGCACGATCTCTGGCACATCCTGACGCCCGACCTGACCTCGGCAGCGATCTGGGTGCAGCTCACGAGCGGCGACAACAAGGACATGAGCCGGGTACTCGATTTCCTCGATGCCTACCTCGAGGAGAATCCCCTGCCGCCCGATGTGGAGATGCACTGGGCCGGCAAGAACTTCATCAACGTCGTCTGGCAGGACAACATGGTCAACGGCATGCTGTCGAGCCTCGGCAGCGCGTTCGCCGCCGTCTTCATCATGATGGCGCTATTGTTCCGCAGTATCCGCATCGGGCTGCTCGCGATGGTGCCGCTGTCAATCACGATTGTCGGCGTGTACGGAATCATCGGCTGGATCGGCAAGGACTACGACATGCCGATCGCCGTGCTCTCGTCACTGACGCTGGGCCTGTCGGTGGACTTCGCGATTCACTTTATTGAACGGTGCAGGGCGCTGATGCGTCACAGCGGATCATTCGATACCGCCATGCGCGAGGTGTTCGAGGAGCCGGCACGCGCGATTGCCCGCAACGCAATCGTGATCGCTATCGGCTTCACGCCCCTGTTCTTTGCGCCGCTGGTTCCCTACATCACAGTCGGCGCCTTCATGGCGGCCATTATGGCCCTGTCCGGCGTCACGACCCTGATCGTCTTGCCCGCGCTGATGTCGTGGGCCGGGCCCTGGCTGTTCGTCGAGCAGCGTCGCCAGGGCGTGTTCACGGCCGCCGCGCAGCCGGCCTGATCGATACGGAGAGAACGCATGAGAACATTGCTCACTGTCACGTCGCTCATTCTGGCGCTACCGTCGTTTGCAGCTGATGCACTGACCGACGCCGACGAGATCGTCACAAACGCGAACCTGGCGTCCTACTATGCCGGCGCGGACGGCCGCTCCGAGGTTCGGATGATCATCACCGATTCACAGGGGCGGCAGCAGAGGCGGCAATTCACGGTGCTCAGGCGCAACGTCGAGGAGGCGGGCGACCAGCAGTTCCTGGTTGTATTCAGCCAGCCGTCAGACGTACGCAACACGGTGTTCCTCGTGGACAAGCACCTTGAGCGTGACGACGACCGCTGGCTGTATCTGCCCGGTCTCGACCTGGTCAAGCGCATCTCGGCGGGCGACAAGCGCACGAGCTTCGTCGGTGCCCATTACTTCTACGAGGATGTTTCGGGCAGGCGACCCAGCGATGACGAGCACGTGCTCGTCGAGACGACGGACGACTACTACGTGCTCGACCACACGCCGAAGGATGCAGGTACGGTCGAATTTGCGAGCTACACGACCTGGGTTGATCGCCAGACCTTCCTGCCGATGAAGATCGAGTACCGGAATGCCGCCGGCGACGTGTACCGCCGAGTCGAGGTGACCGGCGTCGAGGAATTCGACGGCCATCCGACGGTAACGACGAGCCGCGTCTCCGACCTGCAGACGGGCGGCAAAACCGACATGCAGTTCCGTTTCATCAAGTACGACGTCGGTTTGCCCGAAGACGTGTTTACCGAGCGTTCGCTGCGTTCGCCGCCGCGCGAGTGGCTGGCGCGGCCCAAGGATTGACGCGAGCCCGAAATGAAACCCTGGCTCGCGCTTTTGCTGCTGCCGTGTCTCGCGGTGGCCCAGGAGGATGACCCCTGGGCGGACGAGGACTGGGGCGACGACGAGTGGGCCGACGAGGACCAGGGAATGGTCTGGAGCGGCTTCGTCGAGGGGGCACTTGGCACGCGCTTCTCCGAAGACCCGCTGGTCAACCAGCGCGAGACCCTGGGGGATCTCCGCGCCCGCATCGAGACCGAGTGGCAGCCGGAGAACCTGACGGTCGGTCTAAAGGCCGACGTCGGCTACGACGCGGTCGAGAGCGAATGGATCGGCGAACTGCGCGACCTGAGCGTGTCGTTCTCGCGGGGTAAGCTCGACGCCAAGGTAGGCCGGCAGGTCCAGACCTGGGGGACGGGCGACCTGTTGTTCCTCAACGACCTGTTCCCAAAGGACTTCGTGTCGTTTTTCGCGGGCCGCGATGACGAGTACCTGAAAGCGCCTGGCGATGCCGTACGTGCGACCTGGTACAACGACACTGTTAACGCGGATTTCGTCTGGACGCCGATATTCGAGCCCGACGTTTACCTGAACGGAGAGCGCTTTTCGTTTTTCTTTCCGCTGGCCGGCGGCAACGTCGCGCCCGAGCCGCCGCTCCGGGCCGAGTGTCCGGACAAGGACTTTTCAAACGGTGAGTTCGCGCTGCGGCTTTTCAAAACGGTCAGAGGCCGAGAGTATGCGTTTTATGCCTATCGTGGTTTCTTCAAGCAGCCGTCGGCGCTGACTCCGGACCTGCGGCCAACGTTCGCGCCGCTGAATGCCTACGGCGCAAGCCTCAGGCGCCCGGCTGGCCCCGGGCTCTTCAACGCGGAAGCCAGTTATTACGACTCCCGGGACGACCGCTCCGGGACGGACCCCTTCACACCCAATGACCAGCTGCGGCTGCTGGCAGGATACGAGTGGGAGGCGAAGCCCAGCTTCACGGTCGGTTTCCAGTATTACCTGGAGTGGACGCTCGACCACGACGATCTTATCGCCAACTCACCGTTCCCGGAATTCGAGCCCGACGAGCGCAGGCATGTGCTTACCAACCGGCTGACGTACCGCACGGGTCGCGACCGTTACACATGGTCGATGTTCACTTTCCTGTCGCCGAGTGACCGGGACTTTTACATCCGACCGTCGCTGACCTGGCGCTACAGCGACGAGTGGACGTTCACGGCCGGCGCCAACCTGTTCGGTGGCGACGAGCCGCAAACATTCTTCAACCAGCTCGCGGACGCTAGTAATATCTATCTCCGGGTTCGATTCAATTACTGACGCCCAATGCCCGGCGTAATCCGGCGAGGTAAGCGTTGACGACGAACAAAACCGAGCGGACGATGACCGATGCCGAGATTCGGCAGCTGACTCCCCGCTCGCACGGGTTTCCCCGCAGCTTCGACGAACTCAAGGAGTTCGCCGGTACCGTAGCCTCGCTGACGTTCGGTTTTTCCGCCATCCTGATTGTTGCCTGGCTGCTGCTCGCCTGGGTGCTCGGGTTTTTTGTAGACGCACCCCTTGGCTGGGACAGCGGCTACCGTAACTACATCGTCGGCACGGTCGTGGCACTGTGCTTCATCTACACGGTCTACGAAGTCCAGCGCTCCGAGAAACCGACCGCGGAACGAGCGAAAGCACTGCAGGCCGACGTCGACCAGCGCAAGGTCCTCATCGAAGAGCATACCTTCACGGCTGTGAAGGTCGCCGAAGAGCCTGAGCACGGCGGGCTCATCTACTTCTTCCTGAATACCGAAGGACGCGTCTATGTCTTGCTCGACTACGAGAGCGTGTACACCGGTATCGAGGAGGAGGACCCGCCGCAGAGCACGTTTGTGCCGAAGTCTAGGCTGCGCATCGAGGTGACGCCCGTTGCCCGCGTGCCGCTCGCCGAGGATTTCGATGGCGAAATTCTAGAGGTTCCGGAGCCTTTCCTGATGACGTCCAAGACAAGGGTCTGGCCGGAGCCCGAGACCTTCATCGACACGCCCTGGGACAGGATCGAGTCAACCTACGGCGCCTGAGACGGTGGCGTTTAAGTACAGTGCCGAAATGGTACGATCGCACCATCGGACCCGTCTGCGTCCCGAGGAGCGATCATGTACAAGAACAAACGCGCGTTCATCCCCGCCCTGTTACTGCTCGCCCCGATATACGCGGCCGCGCAGCACGCCGGCGTTCCGCCGGACGAGATCATTGACGACATGTATCCGGGCAAGGCGTATTCGCCGTATGCGCAGCGCGCGTTCCCGAGTCACGTGTACTGGGGCGATACGCACTTGCACACGGGCCTGTCGCTCGATGCCGGGCTGTTCGGCAACATCCTCGATCACGAGGACGCCTATCGCCTTGCGCGCGGCGAAGAGATCACTTCATCCACCGGTCTGCCGGTCAAATTGTCCCGGCCGCTCGACTGGCTCGTCATCACCGATCATTCGGACATGATGGATCGGTGCGTCGGAGCTCGCCGTCGTCTGGACCGACCCCGACTTCGATCCGGACCAGCGGGCGTTCTACTACGTGCGCGTCCTCGAGATCCCGACGCCGCTCTGGTACCTGTACGACAAGGGTCCGGCTGGGTGCGGAACTGCCGGAAGGCATCCCGCTGACGCACCAGGAGCGCGCCTACACGTCGCCGATCTGGTATACGCCCTGACGAAGTAGCGGCCTACCAGCCGGCCTCGAAAACCTCGTGGCGCACGACGTCCTCCAGCGGGACGTCGTTGCATGCCGAGCAGCGAATCTTGAAATAGGCGGTCGAGCTCGGCTCGATGACCTGGTCGAACGTGACTTCGCACTGGTCGAGAAACAGGTCGTTTTCGCCGAAGAGATTGACCCGAAGGTCGAAGTAGGACACCGGCGCCAGGCCGTTGTTCTCCAGTGACCCGAGAACAACGAGTCGGTCCTCCCGTTCCTCGATGCGCGTATCGCCGATCACGACGTCTTCGGGCGGCGGCGCAACGTAAGGCTCGGCGTCGTACTTTTCAAACTGTTCGACGATGAAGACGAACGCCATAACGACCGCGATGGCAACGACCGTGAAACCGAGTCCGAAGAGGGCGCCTTCCTTGATCTTCTGCATGGCCTCATCCCTGGGTGGGTGATGCCCTCAAGCCTAGTCCCTTGCCGTCGTCGCGGGAAGCCTTTGTGACATATCGCCGAACGTTCAGTCGAACCGCGTATACGTCATCGCGGCGTCGACGCGCTCGCGGGCCATAATCGTCGCAGCCTCACGCGGCAGCAGATTGTCGCGGTCGGCCCGGATCAGCATCTCGTCCGTGTTCGCTCGAATCTTCTCGTCGATGGCCGTCGTCGCCATGCTCTTGGTGCCGCCTGCGTACTCGACGGCTGCGCAGATAACGCCGCCGGCGTTCGCGATGAAGTCCGGCACGCACAGTACGCCGCGCTTCGCGAGCATCACTTCGGCTTCGTCGGTCACGCCAATGTTCGCGCCCGGCACGATCATCTTTGCTTTCACCGTCGCTTCGTTGTCCGCGCGGATGACGTCGGGTCTTGCAGCCGGAATCAGCACGTCACAGTCGACGCCGATGATCGAGTCCCGTTCGACCTGCGGCGCACCGTCGTAGTCACCGATGTCACCGCCGTCCTCCTTGAACTCGATCAGTGCATCCGCGTCGATGCCGTTGGGATCGTGTACGGCGCCCGAGATATCGGAAGCTGCAACCAGTACGGCCCCGGCGTTGTGAAAGAACCTCGCGGCGTTCTTGCCGACGGCGCCGAAGCCCTGCACCGCGATGCGCATGCCGTTCAGCCGCATACCGAACTTCTTGCGAGCAACGTCGGTCGAGACGAGCAGGCCATAGGCTGTGGCACCGAGCTCGTCGAGGGGAATGCCGCCTATTTCCTTCGGCAGGCCGGCCGCGCGGCCGATCTCGTCGCGGATGTAGGCCATGGCGGCCTCGTTGGTACCCATGTCGGGGCCCGGGATGTAGCCGGTCAGTCCCTCGATACCGCGGGCGAAGGCCCGTATCCACTGCTCCTTGGTATCCGGGTCCATTGCCGGGTCGCCGAAGATCACCGACTTGGCGCCGCCGTGCGGCAGGCCGGCCGCCGCGTTCTTGAGCGTCATCGCACGCGCGAGCCGGAAACACTCCTCGAGCGATACGTCCGGTGCCATGCGAGTGCCGCCGATGGCGGGTCCGATGGAGATGTTGTCCACGACCACGATGGCTTTCATGCCCAGCGTCGGCTGGTAGACGTGCAGTATCTGCTGCGGGCCCAGGTCGTCACAGAATCGAAACGCCGGTTCGGTCATGCCTTGCTCCTTGCTTGTTCTTCTTGCTACGACGCGAGCTTGAGCTCCTTGGCCATCTGCTCGCGAATCAGGTATTTCTGCACCTTGCCGGTGACGGTCATCGGGTACTCGTCGACGAAGCGGATATAGCGCGGGATCTTGAAGTGCGCGAGCTTGCCCTTGCAGAACTCGCGGACCTCGTCCTCGGTCATGCGCTCGCCTTCGTGCACGCGTATCCACGCCGCGATCTCCTCGCCGAACTTCTCGTCGGGTACGCCGACGACTTCGACCTGGTCGATCTTCGGGTGCGTATACAGGTATTCCTCGATCTCGCGCGGGTAGATGTTCTCGCCACCGCGGATCAGCATGTCCTTGATGCGGCCGACGATGCGTATGTTGCCGTCCTCGTCCATCGTCGCGATGTCACCCGTCTGCATCCAGCGGGCTTCATCGATGTCGTCGGCAGTGCGCTCCTGATCGCCCCAGTAGCCGCGCATGACACAGTAGCCACGCGTACACAGCTCTCCGGGATCGCCAACCGGGACGATGCGGCCGCTCTCGTCGATGATCTTGATCTCGGTATGCGGCAGCGCGCGCCCGACCGTGCCGACACGCAGGTCGATCGGATCATCGCGGCGCGTCTGCGTCGACAGCGGCCCGGTTTCGGTCATGCCGTAGCCGATCGTGATCTCGCTCATGTTCATGTCGTCGATGACGCGGTGCATCAGCTCGACCGGGCAGGGCGCGCCGGCCATGATGCCCGTGCGCAGCGTCGACAGGTTGTGGGCACCGAACGACGGATCATCGAGCATCGCGATGAACATGGTTGGTACACCGTGCAGTGCGGTGCAGCCCTCGTCCGCGATGGCCTTGAGGCACGCATCGGCTTCGAATCCGGCCGACGGCAGGACGATGGCTGCGCCGTGCGTCGCGCACAGGAGCGTGCCAAGCACCATGCCGAAGCAGTGATACATCGGTACCGGGATGCACAGCCTGTCCGCTTCGGAGAAATCCATGATGCGCGCCGACAGCAGCGCGTTGTTGATGATGTTGTGGTGCGTCAGCGTCGCGGCTTTCGGCGAGCCCGTCGTCCCACTCGTGAACTGGATGTTGATGGGATCGTCGAAATCCAGCTTCGCCGCAACTTCCGCGAGCGCCAGCTCATCGACCTCCACGTCGGCGACATCGGCGAAATTCAGCATGCCCGGTGACGCCTCGTCCCCGAGGCGAATCCTGAGCCGCAGGTCCGGCAGCCGATCCGACAGGTCCGTCAGCATCGCGATGTAGTCGCTGGTCTTGAACGAAGACTCGGTGACGATTGCGCGGCAGCCGACCTTGTTCAGTGCGTACTCGAGTTCCGGTTTGCGGTAGGCGGGGTTGATGTTGACGAGAATCAGGCCGGCGTAGGACGAGCCGAACTGCGTAATGATCCACTCGGCGCGATTCGGCGCGAGCATGCCGATGCGGTCCCCGGGCTCGAGCCCGTGTGCAATCAGGCCGCTGGCCAGTCGCCGCGCCCGGTCGCGAAGCTCGGACCAGGTCATGCGCACGCCCTGGTCGACGACGATGAGCGCGTCATTATCCGGCCAGCGCTCCGCTGCCGCGTCGAGTACCTGTGACATCGTCATACCCGCGAGCGGGCCGCCGGCGCCGCCGTGCACGTAGCTCTGCTGCTGCGTGGTCACTGAATCCCCCCGATTATTCCTGGCCTGGCGAGCCACAGGCTGCCTCCCGACGTTATCCTCTCATCGTGGAAAGGCTGTCTGAATCAGTAGTTTTACCGAGGATCGGCTCATGAATGACTACGTGCTGTACCAGCTTTCGCCCGGAGATCTGGACCGGTTCCAGCATCTCATGACGATGTTTGGCGACGCCTTCGGGGAGCCCAATACCTACACGGGTGCGAGGCCTGGCGGCGACTATGTGCGGCGACTGCTCGGTAGCGACACGTTCATCGCGCTCGCCGCCGTTGCCGGTGAAGAGATCGTGGGCGGTCTCGCGGCCTACGAACTGCCCAAGTTCGAGCAGGAACGCAGCGAAATCTACATCTACGACCTTGCCGTCGCGGAATCGCACCGGCGCCGCGGTATCGCGACGGCATTGATCGAGAAACTCGCAGGTATCGCCGTGGAGCGCGGTGCCTGGGTGATCTTCGTGCAGGCCGATGAGGGCGATGAGGTGCCGATTGCGCTGTACTCGAAACTCGGTGAGCGCGAAAACGTCCTGCACTTCGACATAGCGGTCAAATAACAGGTCTGGCGAAACTTTCCTATAATTCCTCGATGCTCAGAACCAGCGAAATCCCGTGGCTTCGCATTTTGGCGGAGGGCACGGCCATCGTTGTCAGCATTTTGCTGGCCTTCGCGATCGATGCCTGGTGGCAGGAACGAACGGAAGCCGACCAGGAGCGTGCCCAGCTCGAGGCACTGCTCGCCGAGTTCGTTTCGGCACGGGAGCATTTGCAGCGTCAGGCCTGCTGGCTGGAGGACTCGCTGGGCGGCACCCTCGGGCTGCTTGCGCAGATGGGGCCGGAGGCCGAGCCGGACCCGGAGCAGGCCGGCGCCGCGCTCGGCAGGAGCCTCAACATCGGCATTGGTGCTCCTGAGCACAGCACGCTGCAGGACCTGCTTGCGTCGCGCGGCCGCACGGACTTCGGTACTCAGGCGCTCTGGTCGTCGCTGCAGGCCTGGCCAACCATGCTCGCCGACCTCGAGACCGATGGCCGCAATCTCGAGCGCAGCCGTGAAGAGGATTTCGTCGGCGCCGTCGTCAGATTGGGTGTGCCGCTGCTTGCGCTAATCGAGGGTCGGCCGCAGAGTCCCGGCACGCCGGAGGAACTCGCATTACCGCGGAGCAGCTTCGAGGCCAACTGGTCGGTGCTGCTGCGCGACCCCGGTGTCGAGACCGTGTTCGCTATGCGTGCTCTGAGAATGCAGCTGTTACTCAGCAGCCACTCGGCGGCATTGGATCATCTCGACACTATTGTCGAGGCCCTCGGCGGAGAGCCGAATCAGTCAGGAGAACCCGCATGCTGAAGTACGCGATTGGCGCCGCACTATTGTTTACGTCGCTCTGCTGTTTCGCGCAGTCGGATGACGACAAGGCAGCGATCCTCGCTACCTTCGAGTCCTGGAACCAGGGCTGGGCGACGCGCGACGCCGCGCTCGCCGTCGAGGACTACGCTCATGACGTCGACTGGACGAACGCGTTCGGTGACCGCTTCGAGGGCAAGGAGTCGTTGCAAAAGGGTCTCGAGTACATCTTCAGTCTCGACTTCGTCATGGCGGGCGACTCGGCCGGTAACGAGTACACGGACATTCGTTTCCTCTCGGACGACATTGCCATCGTTCGCAGCAAGCTCGTTCGCAGCGGCCAGCAGGAATCGAGCGGGGCGGAGATGCCGGACCGGCACGTCAATCACCTGCGCGTGTACGAGCGCCGCAGCGGGCGCTGGGTCATCGTCAGTCACCTGATTTCCGAGGCGAAGGAAAAGCGCTGACTACTGCAGCATCGCCCCGGCGCCGAACTGGCTGACCAGCGCCTCTCTTGTGAAATCATCGGCGGGAAACATCAGCTCGATCTTGATGTCGGCGAGCGCGATGTCTTCGGTAGAGCCGAACTGCGAGATCGTCGAGAAGAACGACAGCAGGACGCCGTTCGACCGATAGCGCGCCGGGATGATGGCCGGCATTGAATCGCCCGCCGCAGGTTCATCGTCGCCAAGCATGGCCGCCAGCCGCTCGATCGCGGTATCGAGCACCTCATCGCCACCGATGTGTGCGCTCTCGGTGCGCAGCCGCGAGACCATGTGGCGTGCGATCTCTTCACGATTCTCGAGCGCCTCGGCGAACGATCCGCCTTCGAGAAACGCATCCAGCAGGCTGTCGCCCACGCCGAGATGCATGGCGTCGAGCATCGCGGCGGCCGAGTCGTTCATGCGCACCAGCTGCCAGTGACGGTCAAACGCGATGGCGGGGTAGGGATTGTGACGGTCGAGCGTCCAGTCCATCGCGGCCCGCACGAACGCCATCTCGTCCTCGTCGAGGTTGCGAGCCTCATAGGCCTGCGCGAAGCCCGCGGCCGTGAGCAGCACGTTGCGGGTGGAGCGGGGTACGTTCAGCGATTCCGATAGCTTCAGAACCATGGCCTTGCTCGGTTGAGAGCGGCCGGTCTCGAGGAATGAAATGTGCCGCGCCGAAACGTCGGCCGCGAAGGCGAGGTCCAGCTGGCTCATGCGGCGCTGGCCGCGCCAGTTCTTCAGGAGTTCTCCAAAGGATTCGGCCATGGGTTTTCTCTTTGTTTGTCAGCGCAATACCCGGATTCTAGTGGATTGCTGCCACGAGGCACTTACCTCCCGGGTAATTGCCGGCCTTACCCCGCGGGACTAGGCTTTTCGCGAAACAGACAGGAGAACACCATGGACACTACGGCACGCGTTCGCTGGCTCAAGATCGGCTCGGCAGTAACCTTCGGCTTTGGCATCCTGATTGCCGCAGCGGCGATTCCGGCTTTGCAGGCACCCACCGGACTGCTGCTCGACCTCGTCTACTTCCCGGTCGACGGCGCCCAGCAGAATGACGGCGAGGCGGCGCGAATTCTCAGCGCCATCACCGGCGGGGTGCTGGCGGGCTGGGCCGCGATGATCTGGCTGGTTGCAACCGAGCTCTATCCGCGGGATCCGGCGCTAGGCCGACGCCTCATCCTGACCAGCGTCGGCATCTGGTTTGTCATCGACAGCTCGATGTCCATTGCCGCGGGCGCGCCGCTCAACGCATTCTTCAACGTGGGTTTCCTGCTGGTGTTCGCTCTGCCGGTCTGGAAACCGGCCGCGCCAGTCAGCGCGGCGACGGCGGCCTGAACTATCGCTTCAGCAGGTTGATGATCACCGACAGCGCGACGCTCAGGATGATCATCGACGTGATCGGGATAAACACGCGGCCGCTGCCCGACTCGATACGAATATCGCCGGGCAGCCGGCCGAACCAGCTCACGGCCCAGGGCGCGTAGCGGACGACGAGGCCGATCGCGACGAGTACCACGCCCGCACCGATCAACCATTTGCCGAGGTCGTTCATTACTCTCCGACGAGCTTTTCGAGGAAGACCGCAAGCGACGGGGCGGCGATTTCCACGCTGCTGCAGCCCTGGGCGACGTCCATCCGGAAAAGCTGGCCGTCTGCGCCGTCCGGCGCGGGGTCGTGATCGATAAACCAGACATCGCCATCGATGGTGGAGATTACGGGCGTCCAGCCGCGCGAGAACATGACCTGCCGCACCGAACTCGACCAGCCGCTGTCGTCGCCTTCGTCCTCGAAGGCGGGTTCGTCTATCCGGTCTTTAAATAATTCGATATGCCAGCCGATCGTCGGCACATCCGGCGGTCCGACCGAGCCGCTAAAGTAGATGCTGTCGAACAGGTAATCCGTCGTCCCATCGAACACCCGCAGCAGCTCGAGTACCTCCGGCGCGATGTCCACGCCGAGGCCCAAGAGCTTCAC
Organism: Woeseiaceae bacterium; assembly: GCA_030066625.1. Classification (GTDB taxonomy): domain Bacteria; phylum Pseudomonadota; class Gammaproteobacteria; order Steroidobacterales; family Woeseiaceae; genus UBA1847. The sequence continues at coordinate 2,953 of JASJBG010000105.1, read as the reverse complement.
TTCGTTCTCCGCCGTAATCGGCGGATTCACGCGATCGGGAAAGCGAGCCTTGATCTGCTCAGCCAGCCTGCGGACGTCTTCGGTCATTGCCAGAGCTCCTCACGAAGGATCGCGCCAACCTAACACGATGGCCCGATATCAGGCGACGACCGACTCGCGAATCTCGTCAATCTGCGAACGGAGCTTCGGCTCTGCGCTGCCGAGGCAGTGCTTGTCGCGCGGGCAGCTCGAACTCCGTGGGCAGATGATCGTTGCGTCCTTGTCGGCACCCTCGGCGATCCAGCCGATGTTGAGGATCTTCGCCATGCTCGCCAGCTGTTTGCCGGCTTCGGTCGGGATCGGCCCGGAGCCGCCGTTGGCATTGCAGCTCGCCTCGATGGCGTCGATCGTGTCGGCCGGTTCGATGTTCTGGGCGCGCAGCGCGGGAGCCAGGTCGACGCCGACGCAAAGTACGTGCGGATTGTTGGCCGCGTCCTTACCGCGGATCGACTGGCAGCAGTACAGGCGCTTGTCGTCGCCCGAGCGCAGCACCGAGATCTGGGCGGACGGCTTCGTCGATCGCGTGCCGAGCATGCGGAAGACGGCCCAGTGCTGACACGGGTCGGAGATCATTGTCATGTTGCCCCACGGCAGCGGGATGCCGTTGCCTCGATACACGGCGCGCAGGTTGCCGGGCGGGTGGGCGTCGAAGTAGTGCCAGTGCCGGTACGGGGACACGCTCGACATGCGTCGCATGACCAGCGTGGTCGTCAGGCCGACCTTGTCGCCCGCGTCGATCGCGTGCGCGTTCTTCGCGAGGAACTGCCGGAACGGCGTCTTCGGCGCGAGCAGTGCCGCCGCGAAGTACTTGCATTCGAAATCCCGCCACGCGTACAGGACGTCCTTCGCATCCAGGCTCTCCGATTCGATGTCGTGCCGGCGGCCACTGGCGCGGCCGCCCGAGACCTGCGGTGCACGCGCGCCGTCACCGTCGTGCAGGACCTTGTGGCCGATGTGGTTGGCGAGGTCGAACTTGAGGCGTTCCGGTGTCGCCTCGAGTGCTTTGTTCAGATACACGATGCCCGGCGCATCGAAGAACGAGCGAACGAGCGTGTTTAGCGGCCGGTTCGTCTCGCCGCGATCCTTGAAGGTCTTGTCGTCGAACCAGCGAATCTCGAGATCCATGCGCTTCGCCATGTCGAACACGTCGTCCACGTGCAGCGGGAAACGTTTGCGGCCGACGCTTTCGGCGGCGCGCTCGAGATCCGGAAAGCGGTTGAAGTTCGATTCCTGGTGGGCCCGGATAAGGAGGTGGGCGAACTGCCGGCCGGTCGTGCCGGTCTGCGCGAGCAATTCCGGGATCGCGAGCTGCAGCAGATCGTCGGAAAACAGGAAGCCCGGTTCGAGCGGCATGCCGCTGACGGCCGCCTCGGGCGCGGGATCGATCGATTCCTCCTCGAGCGACTCGTCGAAAAACCAGCCTGGTTCTTTCTGGAAGATCTCGGCGATGATGCCCAGCAGTCGTTCGGACGGCGTCCGCTTGCCATTCTCGATCATCGACAGGTAAGAGACGGACGGTCCCGCCTCGGGGTCGGCCTGGATGCAGCGCACCGAAAGGTCTTCGAGCGTCAGGTTATTGCGCTTTCGCAAGGTGCGAATTTTGGTGCCTAGAAAATGTGCCTTGCGCTTCAGGCCTGTCTGCGCGGTCATACGTGCTCCCGGTTCCGGCCGGATCTGAGATCTGGACTCATTCCGGCCGTTTGTGAAATTAACACTGTAAAATTTTTGTTGTGAAATTTTAACAGATAGGGCCGTAGAATCTCAACCCAGACATCACTTGGGAACGAGGAATAACAAGATGACACGACAGGAACAGATTCAGAAGCTCGAATCGGAATGGGCCGAGAGCCCGCGCTGGAAAGGCATCGAGCGCAACTACACCGCCGAGGACGTGGTCAAGCTGCGCGGCACGGTCAACATCGAATACACGCTCGCGCGCGTCGGCGCCGAGAAGTTCTGGCGGCTCGTCAACCAGGAGAACCCGGTTTGCGGTCTCGGCGCACTGACCGGCAACCAGGCCATCCAGGAAGTGCAGGCCGGTCTCAAGGCGATCTATTGCTCGGGCTGGCAGGTCGCCGGTGACGGCAACAGCGCCGGCGAGATGTACCCCGACCAGAGCCTGTACCCGGTCGACTCCGTGCCGAAAATGGTCGAGCGAATCAACAACGCGCTGATGCGCACGGACGAGATCCACGCGCTGAACGACGACTTCGACACCGACTGGTTTGCGCCGATCATCGCCGACGCCGAAGCCGGGTTCGGCGGCAACCTGAACGCTTTCGAGCTCATGAAGAACATGATCCGCGCCGGTGCGGCCGGCGTGCACTTCGAGGACCAGCTGTCGTCGGCCAAGAAATGCGGCCACATGGGCGGCAAGGTACTCGTGCCGACGCACGAAGCAGTCGCCAAGCTGAACGCCGCGCGCCTTGCTGCCGACGTCTGCGGCGTACCGACCGTCCTGATCGCACGCACCGACGCCGATGCGGCCAACCTGATTACGTCGGATTCGGACGAGCGCGACAGCCAGTTCATCACCGGTGAGCGCACCGCCGAGGGCTTCTATCGCACGACCGCGGGCCTCGACCAGGCCATCGCGCGCGGCCTCGCTTACGCGCCGTATGCGGACCTTATCTGGTGCGAGACCTCGAAGCCGGACCTCGCCCAGGCGAAGCGCTTCGCCGACGCGATCCACGCCGAGTACCCGGACCAGCTGCTCGCCTACAACTGCTCGCCATCGTTCAACTGGAAGGCCAATCTCGACGACGAGACGATGAAGACCTTCCGCGAAGAGCTCGGCAAGATGGGCTACAAGTTCCAGTTCATCACGCTGGCCGGCTGGCACGCGCTGAACTCGAGCATGTTCAACCTTGCCCGTGCCTACAAGCAGGATGGCATGTATGCTTACTCGCAGCTG
>JASJBG010000104.1 GCA_030066625.1 Woeseiaceae bacterium | reverse complement strand
ACACATGGGTAAAGTAATCGGTATCGACCTCGGTACGACGAACTCCTGCGTTGCCGTAATGGAGGGCGATACGCCGAAGGTCATCGAGAATTCGGAAGGCGATCGCACGACGCCGTCGATCGTGGCATTCAGCAAGGACGACCAGGTCCTGGTTGGCCAGTCGGCGAAGCGCCAGGCGGTCACCAACCCCGAGAACACGCTGTTCGCGGTCAAGCGCCTCATCGGCCGTCGTTTTGAAGACGACGTCGTGCAGCGTGACATCAAGATGGTGCCGTACAGCATCGTCAAGGCCGACAACGGTGACGCTTGGGTCGAGGCGAACGAAAAAGCGATGGCGCCGCCGGAAATCTCGGCACGCGTCCTGATGAAGATGAAGAAGACCGCCGAGGATTACCTGGGCGAGCCCGTCACCGAGGCCGTGGTCACGGTGCCGGCATACTTCAACGACTCGCAGCGCCAGGCGACCAAGGACGCCGGCAAGATCGCGGGCCTCGACGTCAAGCGCATCATCAATGAGCCGACCGCGGCAGCGCTCGCTTACGGTATGGACAAGAAGCGCGGCGACAAGAAGATCGCCGTATTTGACCTGGGTGGCGGTACCTTCGACGTCTCGATCATCGAGATCGCCGAGGTCGACGGTGAGCACCAGTTCGAGGTTCTCGCAACCAACGGTGACACCTTCCTCGGCGGTGAGGACTTCGACCTCCGCGTCATCGAGTACCTGACGTCCGAGTTCCAGCGCGAGTCCGGCGTGGACATTACGGCCGACCCGCTGGCCATGCAGCGCCTCAAGGAGGCCGCTGAGAAGGCCAAGATCGAGCTCAGCTCGCAGCAGCAGACCGAGGTCAACCTGCCGTACATCACGGCCGACGCGTCGGGTCCGAAGCACCTGAACATCAAGCTCACCCGTGCCAAGCTGGAATCGCTCGTCGACGAGCTCGTCGAGCGCACGATGGGCCCTTGCAAGGTCGCGCTGAACGACGCCGGCCTGAAGGTCAACGAGATCGACGACGTCATCCTGGTCGGTGGCCAGACGCGCATGCCGAAGGTCCAGGAAACGGTGCAGAACTTCTTCGGCAAGGAACCGAAGCGGGACGTGAACCCCGACGAAGCCGTCGCGCTGGGCGCGGCGATCCAGGGTGGCGTACTCGCTGGTGACGTCAAGGACGTCCTGCTGCTCGACGTCACGCCGCTGTCGCTCGGTATCGAGACGCTCGGTGGCGTCATGACCAAGCTCATCGACAAGAACACCACCATCCCGGCGAACGCCGAGCAGACGTTTTCGACGGCCGACGATAACCAGACGGCCGTGACGATTCACGTCCTGCAGGGTGAGCGCGAGCGCGCCAACGACAACAAGTCGCTGGGTCGCTTCGACCTCGCCGACATTCCGCCGGCGCCGCGCGGGCTGCCCCAGATCGAGGTCAAGTTCGATATCGACGCGAACGGCATCCTGAACGTGTCGGCGCAGGACAAGGCGACCGGCAAGACCCAGAACATCGTCATCAAGGCCTCGAGCGGCCTGTCCGATGAGGAAGTCGAGCGCATGGTCGCCGACGCCGAGAGCCACGCCGAGGAAGACCGCAAGTTCCGCGAGCTCGTCGACGTACGCAACCAGGCAGACGGCCTGATTCACGCGTCCGAGAAGATGCTCGAAGATCTCGGTGAGAAGGCAACGGCCGAGGAGCGGCTCGCGGTGGAGAACGCCGTGTCCGACCTGAAGTCGGCCCTCGAGAGCGACGACAAGGCTGCCATCGAGGCGAAGTCGGCGGCGCTTGCGGAGGCATCGAGCAGTATCGCAACCAAGCTGCATGAGCAGCAGGGTGCCGAAGCCGCCGGTGGCGACGAAGGCACGACCGCGTCCGGTGATGACGTTGTCGACGCCGAGTTCGAGGAAGTCGACAAGGACGAGGACAAGAAATAAGGCTCGCGCGGCCCCATGGCCGCTGCGACAATCCCAGCTAAAGAAACGGATAAGGCGCCGCTTGCGGCGCCTTGGTCTTAGGACAACATGGCAAAACGCGATTACTACGAAGTGCTCGGGGTCTCGAAGACGGCGACGGCCGACGAGATCAAGAAGGCGTACCGGCGCCTTGCCATGAAGCATCACCCCGATCGCAACAAGGACGACGAGTCTGCCGAGGCCAAGTTCAAGGAGGCCAAGGAGGCCTACGAAGCCCTGAGCGACACGGACAAGCGGGCGGCCTACGACCAGTTCGGTCACGAGGGCCTGCGCGCCGGTCCCGGCGGCGCGGGTGGCTTCGGCGGCGCCGAGGGCTTCGCCGACATCTTCGGCGACGTATTCGGAGACATCTTTGGTGGCGCCCGCCGCGGCGGTGCGAGCCAGGTGTTCCGCGGCGCCGATCTCGGCTACGAGCTCAAGCTCGATCTCGAAACCGCTGTCGCGGGCGATACGGTCACGATCGACGTACCGACCCATGTTTCGTGCACCGGCTGCGACGGCTCGGGCGCGAAGAAGGGTACGACGCCGACGGCCTGTACCGCCTGTCAGGGCACCGGCCAGGTGCGCATGCAGCAGGGCTTCTTCTCGATCCAGCAGACCTGCCCGGCCTGTAAGGGCGCCGGCACGATCATTAGCGATCCGTGCACGGACTGCCACGGCCGCGGCCGCGTGCACAAGACCAAGACGCTGTCGGTCAAGGTGCCGGCCGGCGTCGACGACGGCGACCGCATCCGGCTGTCCGGCGAGGGTGAGGCCGGTCGCAACGGCGGCCCGCCTGGTGACCTGTACGTGGAGATCCGCGTGCGGCCGCACAAGCTGTTCGAACGCGAAGGTGCAGACCTTTCCTGCGAGGTTCCGGTCAGCTTCGGCACGGCGACGCTGGGTGGCGAAGTGGAGCTGCCGACGCTCGACGGGCACGTGTCGCTGAAGGTTCCGGCCGGTACGCAGTCGGGCAAGATCTTCCGCCTGCGCGGCAAGGGTGTGGCCACCGTGCGCGATCCGCGCCCGGGCGACCTGTTCGCGCGGGTGTCGGTCGAAACGCCGGTCAATCTCACCAGCGAGCAGCGCGACCTGCTGTCGAAGTTCGACGAGTCGGTGCGTGCTGGCGGCGACAAGCACAGCCCGCGCGCCGGCGGCTGGGTCGAGACCGTGAAGCGCTTCTTCGAGCGCATCAGCCAGTAAATGGCCGGCCCCCAGCGCATCGCCGTCGCAGGCAGCGGGCGCATGGGCCAGGCAATTGCTCGCCGCATCGATGAGTGCCGGGACCAGGTCTTGGCCGGCCTCTGGTCGCGCGGCGACGATCTCGATGAGCTGCTCGAAAAATCCGACGTCCTGATCGATTTTTCAATGCCCGGTGCGACCCGCACCGTGGTAGAGGCGGCGCTGGCTCACTCGGTGCCGCTGGTCTGCGGCGTGACCGGTCTCGGTGACGAAGAACTCGAACTTGTCGACGGGGCCGCGGACAGCATCGCGGTCGTGTTCGATCGCAACATGAGTCTGGGCGTCGCGGTACTCGACACCGTGCTCGCAGATGCGGCGGCAGCGCTCGGTCCCGAGTTCGCCGTCACGATCCACGAAACTCACCACAAACATAAGCAGGACGCGCCTTCCGGCACCGCGCTGAAGCTCGGCGAGACCGTCGTTGCCGCGCGCGGTTCGCAAGCGGACGAACCCGTCTACGAGAGCGAACGCCGCGGCGAGGTGCCCGGGGACCACGAGGTGCGTTTCGAGTCGGCGACCGAGCGCCTGAGTTTTGCCCATAGCGTGACCACCCGCGACGTGTTCGCCGACGGAGCGCTACGTGCCGCTCACTGGGTCGCGACGCGATCGCCGGGCCGGTATTCGATGCGCGACGTCTTGTCCGGCGAGTAAGGCTTAAGTAAACTACGCCGGATCGCAGGACGGTACGCGATTTCACGAGCGGGAGGCCCAAGCCTTCCGCTTCGTTGCATCTAGCCCCGGCGAATAGCGATCTTCTTTAACGTCTTAACGAGGGTCGCGCTTTTGACAACGCCAGCAATACTCGCACTCCAGGACGGCACAGTTTTCCACGGCACTTCAGTTGGTGCCGACGGCCAGACCATCGGCGAAGTTGTCTTCAACACCGCCATGACGGGCTACCAGGAGATCCTCACCGATCCCTCCTACTGCCGCCAGATCGTCACACTCACCTATCCCCACATCGGCAACACCGGCACCAACGCCGAGGACATGGAATCCACGAAGATCCATGCGTCGGGGCTCATCATGCGCGACAGCTCGATGGTCACCTCGAACTGGCGCGCAGATCGCTCGCTGACGGAGTTCCTTCGCCAGGGCGATACGGTCGCGATCGCCGACATCGACACCCGCAAGCTCACGCGCATCATCCGGGAGAAGGGCGCACAGTCGGCCTGCATCATGACCGGCGAGGCGGATCCGAAGAAGGCCGTCCAGCACGCGGGCAAGTTCCCGGGCATCGCCGGCATGGATCTCGCGAAGTTCGTGACCACGGAAGAGGCCTACCAGTGGTGTCACGGCACGACCTTCGGGGTCAAACCACGAATCCTGAGCCGGCGGATCGCGCCTTACCACGTGGTTGCCTACGACTTCGGCGTCAAGCGCAACATCCTGCGGATACTGTCCGACCTCGACTGCCGCATGACGGTCGTGCCGGCCAACACGACGGCCGACGAGGCGCTGGCGCTCGGTCCCGACGGCATCTTCCTGTCGAACGGGCCCGGTGATCCGGAGCCCTGCGACTACGCAATCGAGGCGATCCGGCAGTTCCTCGACATCGGCATCCCGATGTTCGGCATCTGCCTCGGTCACCAGCTGCTTGCACTGGCCGCCGGCGCCCAGACCGTCAAGATGAAGTTCGGCCACCACGGCGCCAACCACCCGGTGCAGGACCTCGCCACCGGCAAGGTCGCCATCACGAGCCAGAACCACGGCTTCGCCGTGGACGAGTCGAGCCTGCCCGAGGGCGTCGAACCGACCCACCGCTCCCTGTTCGACGGCACCCTGCAGGGACTCGAGCTCGCCGGGCAGCCGGTATTCGGCTTCCAGGGCCACCCGGAGGCCAGTCCCGGTCCGCACGACCTGGTGCCGTTGTTCGAACGCTTCATCCACGAGATGGAGGCCCACAAGCGCAGCGCGACACGCGCCGTAGTTTCAAACTAAATACTTTAAGTAGATGCCAAAACGTACTGATATAGAAAGCATTTTGATCATTGGTGCAGGCCCGATCGTTATCGGCCAGGCCTGCGAATTCGACTACTCCGGGGCGCAGGCCTGCAAGGCGCTCAAGGAGGAGGGCTACCGGGTCATTCTCGTCAACTCGAATCCCGCGACGATCATGACCGACCCGGAAACCGCCGACGCCATCTATATCGAGCCCGTTCACTGGACCGCCGTCGAACGCATCATCGCCAAGGAGCGTCCGGACGCGCTGCTGCCGACAATGGGCGGCCAGACCGGCCTCAACTGCGCGCTCGACCTGGCCCGTGAGGGTGTGCTCGAGAAGTACAACGTCGAGATGATCGCCGCGTCCCGCGAGGCCATCGACATGGCCGAAGACCGCGACCTGTTCCGCAAGGCAATGAGCGAGATCGGCCTCGAGTCGCCGACCGCCGAGATTGCTCACACGCTCGACGAGGCGATCGAAAAACAGAAAGGTATCGGCTTCCCGACCATCATCCGGCCGTCGTTCACGCTCGGTGGCACGGGCGGCGGCATCGCCTACAACCGTGAGGAATTCGAACGCATCGTCAGCGCGGGGCTCGAGGCGTCGCCGACGACCGAGATCCTGCTCGAGGAATCGGTCATTGGCTGGAAGGAATTCGAGATGGAGGTCGTGCGCGATCGCAACGACAACTGCATCATCGTCTGCGCCATCGAGAACTTCGACGCAATGGGCGTCCATACGGGCGACTCGATCACGGTCGCGCCGGCGCAGACGCTCACCGACAAGGAATACCAGCGCCTGCGCGATGCGTCGATCGACGTGCTCCGCAAGATCGGCGTGGAGACCGGTGGCTCGAACGTGCAGTTCGCGATCAACCCGGACAACGGCCGCGTACTGATTATCGAGATGAACCCGCGCGTATCGCGGTCGTCCGCGCTGGCGTCGAAGGCGACCGGTTTCCCGATCGCCAAGGTCGCCGCGAAGCTGGCGGTCGGTTACACGCTGGACGAGTTGCAGAACGACATCACCGGCGGCGCAACGCCTGCGTCGTTCGAGCCGGCCATCGATTACGTCGTCACCAAGATCCCGCGCTTCACGTTCGAGAAATTCCCGGGCGCCGTCGACCGGCTGACGACGCAGATGAAGTCGGTCGGCGAGGTGATGGCCATCGGCCGCACCTTCCAGGAATCGCTGCAGAAGGCGCTGCGCGGACTAGAGATCGGCATTACCGGCCTCGACGAGATCACGGAGCTCAACGGCACCGAGGCGGAACGCGACCACATTCGCCAGGAGCTGCGCATGCCGGGCGCCGATCGCATTCGCTATGTCGCGGACGCGCTTCGCAGCGACTTCTCATTCGATGACGTTGCGCAGGTGTCGGGTATCGACCCCTGGTTCCTGGCACAGATCGAGGACCTCATCCGTACCGAGGGTGAGGTCAGCAAGCAGGGCACGGCGAGCCTGACGCCGGGACGGCTGCGCCTGCTCAAGCGCAAGGGCTTCTCGGACGCGCGGCTGGCGAAGCTGCTCGACGTCAAGGAAACCGTCGTTCGAAAGCGCCGGATCGAGGCGAAGATCCGCCCCGTTTTCAAACGCGTCGATACCTGTGCGGCCGAGTTCGCGACGACGACGGCGTACATGTACTCCACCTACGAGGAGGAGTGCGAATCGAACACCTCGGACAGGGACAAGATCATGATCCTGGGCGGCGGGCCCAACCGCATCGGCCAGGGTATCGAGTTCGACTACTGCTGCGTCCACGCCGCGCTCGCGCTCAAGGAAGCCGGTTACGAGACCATCATGGTCAACTGCAACCCGGAGACCGTCTCGACCGACTATGACACCTCGGATCGCCTGTACTTCGAGCCGCTGACACTCGAGGACGTCATGGAGATCATCGACCTCGAGAAGCCGAAGGGCGTGATCGTCCAGTACGGCGGTCAGACGCCGCTCAAGCTGGCGCGCGACCTCGAGGCGGCCGGCGCGCCGATCATCGGCACCTCGCCGGACTCGATCGATCTCGCCGAGGACCGCGAGCGTTTTCAGAAGCTGGTCGAGGACCTCGAGCTGCTGCAGCCGCCGAACCGGGTCGCGAGCAGCAAGGAAGAGGCGCTCAAGCAGGGCAGCGAGGTGGGTTACCCGCTGGTCGTGCGCCCGTCCTACGTGCTCGGCGGCCGGGCGATGGAAATCGTGCACTCGGATGAGGATCTCGAGGCTTACATGGACGCGGCCATCCAGGTCTCGAACGACAGCCCGGTGCTGCTCGACCGATTCCTCGACCAGGCCATCGAAGTCGATGTCGACTGCATCAGCGACGGCAAGAACGTCCTGATCGGCGGCGTCATGGAGCACATCGAGCAGGCCGGCGTTCACTCCGGCGACTCGGGATGCTCGCTGCCACCGTTCAGCCTGCCCAAGAACCTGCAGAAACAGCTGCACAAGCAGGTCGTGAAGCTTGCCAAGGGCCTTAACGTGGTCGGGCTCATGAATACCCAGTTCGCGATCCAGGGTGACGTGGTGTACCTGCTCGAGGTCAACCCGCGCGCGTCCCGAACGGTGCCGTTCGTCTCCAAGGCCATCGGTCTGCCGCTCGCGAAGATTGCGGCGCGGGTCATGGTCGGCGAGTCGCTGGCCGAGCAGGGCTTCGTCAAGCAGCGGGTTCCCGACTACTACTCCGTCAAGGAGTCGGTGTTCCCGTTCATCAAGTTCCCGGGCTCGGACCCGATCCTCGGCCCAGAGATGAAGTCGACGGGCGAGGTCATGGGCGTCGGCCGCTCCTTCGGCGAGGCCTACGCCAAGGCCCAGCTGGCCTCGGGCGTGGTACTGCCGCGCCAGGGCGCGGCGCTCCTGAGCGTGCGGGACCGCGACAAGGACAATGCCGTCGAGCTCGCAAAAATTCTCGTGGAGCGGGGCTTCGATATCGTGGCGACCCACGGAACGGCCAAGTTCCTCGCCGCGGCTGGTGTATCATGCCGACGAGCGAACAAAGTTCGCGAGGGGCGGCCTCACATCGTCGACATGATCAAGAACGGCGAGATCGACCTCATCGTCAATACGACCGAGGGCAAGCAGGCCATCAATGAGTCACTGTCGATTCGCGCGGAAGCAGTCCGCCGCCGCGTCACGTATTACACGACGCTCGGTGCGGCAACGGCGACGTGTCGTGCGATTCAACACCTGGATGATGGCGAAGTGAATCGCCTCCAGGATCTACACAACGAGGTCGTTGCCTGATCGATCAGCGGCCCAAGGAATGGCATGAACAAGGTTCCCGTGACGGTCCGCGGTCATGAGCTGATGCAGGTAGAGCTGAAGCGATTGAAATCCGAGGACCGACCCAACGTCATTAAAGCGATCGCCGAGGCACGCGCCCACGGCGACCTCAAGGAAAACGCCGAGTACCACGCCGCCAAGGAGCAGCAGGGCTTCATCGAGGGCCGCATCAAGGAACTCGAGGGCAAGCTGTCGAACCTGCAGGTCATCGACTGCACGGCCGTCGACGCGAAGGGCAAGATCATCTTCGGCTGTACCGTTGAACTAATCGACGAGGACACCGGTAACGAGACCGTTTACAAGATCGTCGGCGAGGACGAGGCGGATATCAAAACCGGCCTGATCTCATTCACCTCGCCAATCGCGCGCGCGCTCATCGGCAAGAACGAGGGCGACGTCGTGAACTTCTCGGCGCCGGGCGGCGAGAAGCAGTACGAGGTCATCGAGGTTCGCTACGAATAGGCGTCAGGCTTTCGGCAGCTTGATGCGCTTCTTGTCGGGGTTCTCCCGGTACAGGAGGGCGACGTTGCCGATCCGCTGGATGAGCTCGGCTCCGGACTCCTCGCACAGCGTCGCGATGATCGAGTCGCGCACGTCGCGATCGCCTACCCGCACCTTCACCTTGATCAATTCGTGATGTTCGAGCGTCGACAGGTATTCCGCCCGGACCGAGTCCGACAGGCCGCCGTCGCCGATCATGATCAGCGGTTTCAGCTTGTGGCCGAGGCCGCGCAGATGCTTCTTCTGGGATTCGCTTAAAGACATGGGCGGCAGTGTAACAGGAGGTCTCGAGTGAGCGGTCCGCGACGATCCGGGGGCAGCTGGCGCGAGCGCCAGGAACGCGATCCCTATGTTCAGCAGGCAAGGCGAGACGGCTGGCGCTCGCGCGCCGTTTACAAGCTCGAGCAAATCGACAAGAAGGAGCGGCTGCTAAAGCCCGGCATGGTGGTCGTTGACCTCGGTGCGGCTCCCGGCAGCTGGAGCCAGTACGTCACCGAGAAGCTCGACGGCCGCTGCCGGATCATCGGTGTCGACCTGCTGCCGATGGACACGCTCGCGTCTGTCGAATTCGTGCAGGGCGATTTTCGCGAGGATGAAGTCTTGGACACGATTCTCGCGATGCTCGGCGACGAGAAGGCCGATCTTGTATTAAGTGACATGGCCCCCAATATCAGCGGCAACAAGGCCGTCGACCAGCCGCGCACGATGTATCTCGTGGAGCTGGCCCTCGACCTTGCAACCAGGGTCCTGAAAGGCGGCGGCAGCTTTGTCTGCAAGGTCTTTCAGGGCGAGGGCACCGACGCCTTTATCCGTGAAGCGCGGCGCCATTTTGAACGCGTCAAGGTCGTCAAACCGAAGGCTTCCCGGGCAGGCAGCCGTGAGGTTTACTTGGTAGCGAGGAACTACCAAATATAGTAGTGTCCGTAACTTAGAGTACGTCTAATTCTCGCAACAGCGCCTGCCTCTACGCTGAGTACCCAATATCGTGAATGATCTCACCAAGAACATCCTTGTTTTTATCGTCATCATCGTCGTGCTGCTGTCCGTCGTACAGGGCCTGTCGGGCGTCAGCACCGGCCAGCCGCAGCAGGTCGAGTACTCCGAGTTCCTGGACCAGGTAAGGTCCGGGCAGGTTCGGGTCGCCGAGTTCGAGGGCCAGAAGATTCGCTTCGGCAAAGGCGAGACGCTGCAGTTCTACACCAACAGCCCGGAGACCGATAACAACTCGATTATCGGCATCCTCGAGGAGAACGGCGTTCGCTTCAGCGCGGCCGAGCCCAAGCAGCAGAGCCTGATCGGGCAGCTGCTGATCAGCTCGTTCCCGATCCTACTGTTGATCGGCGTCTGGATCTACTTCATGCGACAGATGCAGGGCGGCGGCGGAGGCCGTGGTGCGATGTCGTTCGGCAAGAGCAAGGCGCGGCTGTTGGGCGAAGACCAGGTCGGCGTGACCTTTGCTGACGTTGCCGGTGTCGACGAGGCCAAGGCCGAGGTGGCTGAGATCGTCGAGTTCCTAAAGGATCCGAGCAAGTTCCAGCGCTTGGGCGGCAAGATTCCGAAGGGCGTCCTGATGGTCGGCCCGCCGGGCACCGGTAAGACGCTGCTGGCGAAAGCCATCGCGGGCGAGGCCAAGGTGCCGTTCTTCACGATTTCCGGTTCCGACTTCGTCGAGATGTTCGTCGGCGTCGGCGCGTCGCGCGTACGCGACATGTTCGACCAGGCCAAGAAGCAGGCACCGTGCATCATCTTCATCGACGAACTCGACGCGGTCGGCCGTCATCGTGGTGCCGGCCTCGGCGGCGGGCATGACGAACGCGAGCAGACGCTCAACCAGATGCTGGTCGAGATGGACGGCTTCGAAGGCAGCGAGGGCATCATCGTCATCGCCGCGACCAACCGTCCAGACGTACTCGACCCGGCTCTGCTCAGGCCCGGCCGTTTCGACCGCCAGGTCGTCGTGCCGCTGCCCGACGTTCGCGGCCGCGAGCTGATCCTCAAGGTCCACATGCGCAAGGTACCGCTCGACGAGGACGTCAACCCGTCGTACATCGCGCGCGGCACGCCCGGGTTCTCGGGCGCCGACCTCGCCAACCTCGTGAACGAGGCCGCACTGTTCGCGGCACGTGCCAACAAGCGCGTCGTCAGCATGGAGCAGTTCGAACAGGCGAAGGACAAGATCATGATGGGCGCGGAGCGCCGCTCGATGGTCATGAGCGAGACCGAGAAACTCAATACCGCCTACCACGAGGCTGGCCACGCTATCGTCGGCTACGTCGTGCCCGAGCACGATCCGGTTTACAAGGTCACGATCATTCCGCGCGGTCGAGCGCTTGGCGTGACTATGTATTTGCCCGAGGAAGATCGCTACAGCATGTCCAAGCAGCGTCTCGAGTCGAGCATCTCGAGCCTGTTCGGCGGCCGCATCGCCGAGGAAATGATCAACGGCCCGAGCGGCGTGACGACCGGTGCGTCGAACGACATCGAGCGCGCCACCGAGATCGCGCGCAACATGGTGACGAAGTGGGGCCTGTCGGAGCGTCTCGGTCCGCTGACGTATTCCGAGGATGACGGTGAGGTCTTTCTTGGCCGCAGCGTAACGCAGCACAAGCAGGTGTCCGACGACACGGCGCATGCTATCGACGAGGAGGTCCGCAAGATCATCGACACGAACTACGAACGTGCCGAGACGATCCTTAAGGAGAACGTCGACAAGCTGCACATGATGGCCAAGGCGCTGGTCAAGTACGAGACGATCGACCAGACCCAGATTAATGACATCATGGAAGGCCGCGAGCCGCGTCCGCCCGCCGACTGGGACGACACGACGACGACTACGCCGTCCGGTGGTGCCACGAGCGAATCCGACGCGCCCGGCGCGATCGGCGGACCTGCCAGCGAACACTAGCCGACCGGTTCCATGAGCAATATCCCCGGGCTGGAACTCGGTGTTCCGGCCGTCATGGGTATTCTCAACGTCACGCCGGATTCCTTTTCTGACGGCGGCCGCTTCGCGGCCCGCGATGCCGCGCTTCGCCAGGCGGAGCGCATGCTCGCGGAAGGCGCGCAGATCATCGATGTGGGCGGTGAATCGACGCGGCCCGGTGCGTCGGATGTGAATGTCGCAGAGGAACTCGACCGCGTCATACCCGTCATCGAGGCGCTCGCGGACCTGGGCGACCAGCCAATCTCCATCGACACGAGCAAGGCCGACGTCATGCGCGAGGCCGCAGACGCCGGCGCCGTGCTGATCAACGACGTGCGCGCTTTGCGGGAGCCTGGCGCCATGGACGCCGCGGTCGTGACCGGCTGCCACGTCTGCCTGATGCACATGCAGGGCCAGCCGCGCACGATGCAGGTCGATCCGGATTACGAGGACGTCACGGCCGAGGTCCGCGACTTTTTGATCGAGCGGCGTGATGCCTGCGTCAGGGCGGGGGTCGATACTTCTAGAATCATTCTCGATCCCGGCTTCGGTTTCGGCAAACAGGTCGCACACAATGTCGAGCTACTCGCAAATCTGCGACAATTGTCGAGATTAGGACAGCCGCTGCTGGTCGGCCTGTCCCGCAAGTCGACGCTCGGGGCGCTAACGGGCCGCGAGGTCGACGACCGCGTCGCGGCCAGCGTTACGGCGGCGGTGCTCGCGGTGGAGCGGGGTGCGGCAATCGTGCGTGTGCACGACGTTGCCGAGACAGTGGACGCACTCAAGGTCGCCGGGGCTGTGATGCAGGTGGAAGCAGGGATATGAGCAAGCAATATTTCGGAACGGACGGGATTCGCGGCACGGTCGGCAAGGACCCGATGACCGCGGACTTCGCGATGCGCCTCGCCAGCGCGGCGGCGCGCGTGCTCGTTCCAACCGGCGGCACCGTCCTTATCGGCAAGGACACCCGGCTGTCCGGCTACATGTTCGAATCCGCGCTCGAGGCCGGCTTTGTCGCCGCCGGTGCGGACGTTCTGCTGCTCGGGCCGCTGCCTACGCCGGCAATCGCGCATCTCACGCAAAAGTACCAGGCCGACCTGGGTGTCGTGATCAGCGCATCCCACAACCCGTATTTTGACAACGGCATCAAGTTTTTCGATGGCAAGGGCTCGAAGCTCAGCGACGACGTCGAGCGGGCGATCGAGGCACAGCTCGACAAGCCCGCGATCACGCTCGATTCCAAGTCGCTCGGCAAGGCGAAGCGCGTCGATACCGCGCGCATCGAGTATCAGGCGTTCTGTGCGTCCACCTTTCCGCGTGACCTGACGCTCGAGGGCCTGAAGATCGTCTTCGACGGCGCCAACGGTGCCGGCTACAAGGTCGGCCCGCGCACGCTGTCGAACCTGGGCGCCGAGGTCATCCCGATCGGCTGTTCGCCGAACGGTCGCAACATCAATCACAACTGCGGTTCGACCCACCCGGAGCTGCTCTGCAAGACGGTTCCCGCGGTCGGGGCGGACGTCGGCATCGCGCTGGACGGCGATGGCGATCGCCTGGTCATGATCGACGAGAACGGCGACCTGATCGACGGTGACCAGCTGCTCTATATACTCGCGACCGCACGCAAGGACAGCGGCAGGCTGACCGGCCCGGTGGTCGGCACCGTCATGAGCAACCTCGGCCTCGAGCACGCGCTCAGAGACCGGGATATCGAGTTCCAGCGAGCCAAGGTCGGCGACCGCTACGTGCTGGAGGCGCTGAAGTCGAACGGCGGCACGATCGGCGGCGAGACCTCGGGGCACATGATCGTGCTTGACCAGACGACCACGGGCGATGGCCTCATCGTCGCGCTGCAGGTGCTAGCCGTCATCAAGGAAAGCGGCCGCTCCCTGTCGGAGCTGGCCGCGGGCATGCCGAAATACCCGCAGACGATGGTCAATGTCCGCGTCGAACAGCGCATGGACCCGGACGAGTCGGCCATCATCCAGAAGGCGGTCGTCGAGGCCGAGAACGAGCTCAAGGACACGGGGCGGATCGTCCTGCGCGCATCGGGCACTGAACCCGTGATTCGGGTGATGGTCGAAGGCCAGGACGAGGGTAAGGTCAGTGACCTGGCGGAGCGCCTCGCCGCGGTGGTCGCCGACGCGGCCGACTAGGCCCGAAAACCCTGCAATTCCGCGTTGATTTAAGCGGTTAGCCCCGGTATCCTTGCGCGCCCTCGGACCTTGTGGATGACGGATATGCGGCGTTTTCTGGTCGCTGGAAACTGGAAGATGAACGGTTACGAAGCCCGTAACCGGGAGCTGTGCGACGGCATCCTCGCGGGCCTTGCGGCCGCGGAGGACGTCGACGTTCTGGTTTGCCCGCCGTACCCGTTCCTCGCGTCCGTGAACGGGCTGGTTCGCGACTCGCGGGTACGCCTCGGCGCTCAAAACGTCTCGGAACACGAATCCGGGGCGTACACGGGCGAGGTGTCTGCCGCGATGCTGAAGGACGTCGGCTGTACCTACGTCATCGTCGGCCACTCCGAGCGGCGCACGTTGTTCGGTGAGACAGACGACCAGGTTGCGGCGAAGTTTCGTGCCGCACTCGACGCGGACCTGACGCCGATACTCTGCGTCGGCGAGACGCTCGAGGAGCGCGAGGCGATGGAGACCGAAGCGGTGATCAGTCGGCAGATCGCGGCGGTCGTCGCGGCCACCGGAATCGACGCTTTTGCGTCGGCCGTGATCGCCTACGAGCCGGTCTGGGCGATCGGCACCGGGCTCGTGGCGACGCCGGAGCAGGCGCAGGATGTGCACAACCACATCCGCGGGCTGCTGGCGGCAGAGAATGCAGACGTCGCTGCCGGGGTACAGATACTGTACGGCGGCAGCATGAAAGGGGACAATGCGTCCGGCCTGCTGGGCATGCCGGACATCGACGGCGGACTGATTGGTGGTGCGTCGCTGAAATCGGCCGACTTCCTCGCGATTGTCGAGGCGGCGGCCGGACTTTGAGGTTTTATGGATACGATTCAACAGGTCGTGCTGATTGCACACACGCTGATCGCGGTACTGATCATCGTGCTCGTGCTGCTGCAGCGCGGCAAAGGCGCTGACGCGGGTGCCGCGTTCGGCGCGGGTGCGTCGGGCACCGTCTTCGGCGCGCGCGGCTCATCGAGCTTTTTCTCGCGGACGACTGCCATCCTCGCGACCGCGTTCTTCGCGAGCAGCCTGACGCTTGCCTACCTGAGCAGCCAGCGCACGGCAGCTCCGACGAGCCTGCTCGAGGATGCGCCGGCCCAGGAGGAGTCACTGATGACCCCGGTCGAGGACGAACTGCCCTCGACCGAGCTTCCGTCGACCGACCTGCCGACCACGGACCTGCCGTCGGTCGACACGGGCGCCGAGGAACTCCCGGCCGTCGACGAAGAACCGCCGGCCGAGCCCAACGGCCAATAGGAACCAAACACGCTCTGGTGGTGGAATTGGTAGACACGCTGTCTTGAGGGGGCAGTGGCGAAAGCCGTGCGAGTTCGAGTCTCGCCCAGAGCACCAAAATCCTTGCGACTGACGTCTAGAACACCCGAAAATTTGTGTGTTCCTGTGAAGTCTCGCTGATACAATAGCGCGCTTATTCGGACGGCGCGGCCTGCGCCTGACAGACGGGCGAAAATGCTACAAGAATACATTCCGGTCCTGATCTTTCTCGGTGTCGCCACCGGTATCGGGCTGTTGCTGCTGGGTCTCGGTTTCCTGATCGGCCACGGCGGCAAGGACGACGAAAAGCTCTCGCCGTACGAGTGCGGCTTCGAGGCCTTCGACGACTCGCGCATGAAGTTCGACGTGCGCTACTACCTGGTCGCCATCCTGTTCATCATTTTCGATCTCGAGATCGCGTTCCTGTTTCCGTGGGCGGTGTCACTCGACAAGGTCGGTACCTTCGGCCTGATCGCGATGGGCCTGTTCCTCGCGATCCTCGTGGTCGGTTTCATTTATGAATGGAAAAAGGGAGCTCTGGAATGGGATTAGCGACGACCGCTGAGAGTGCCGCGCCCGAGCTCAAGGAAGCGGACGACGCAGGCGTCAGCCTGCAGGAGAAGGGCTTCGTTGTAACGAGCGTCGACGCCGTCATGAACTGGGCTCGCACCGGTTCGCTCTGGCCGATGACCTTCGGCCTCGCCTGTTGTGCCGTCGAGATGATGCAGGCCGGCGCCTCGCGTTACGACCTCGACCGTTTCGGCATCATCTTCCGCCCGAGCCCGCGGCAGTCGGACTGCATGATCGTGGCCGGCACGCTCACGAACAAGATGGCACCCGCGCTTCGCAAGGTCTACGACCAGATGCCGGAGCCGCGCTGGGTGGTATCCATGGGTTCCTGCGCCAACGGCGGCGGCTACTACCACTATTCGTATTCGGTCGTGCGTGGCTGCGACCGGATCGTTCCGGTCGATGTGTACGTCCCCGGATGTCCGCCGACCGCAGAAGCCCTCATCTACGGGCTCATACAACTGCAAAACAAAATACGGCGTACGAGCACGATCGCCCGATAAGACACTCTTTATATGACGGATCGCTACGAGACCCTGGCCGCTCGGATTGACGAGCGCTTCGGGGAGCAAATGAAGCGGGTCGAATCGACCTGCGGGGAACTGACCTACGAAGTCGACAAGGACGACCTCGTCGAGGTGGCGTCGTTGCTGCGCCGTGAACTCGGCTTCGAGATGCTCATGGACGTTTGCGGCGTCGACTACCTGAGCTACGGCAGCGACGAGTGGAACACCGCGGACGCAACCGGCACCGGTTTCAGTCGCGGTGTCGATCGCCAGCCGGTGATTCTCGACGAGGCCGACGAGTTCCACCCGCGCCGCTTTGCCGTAGCTCAGGTAGTCGACGCCGCAAACGTCCATGAGCATCTCGAAGCCGAGTTCACGGCGCAGCAACGACGCCACCTCGACGAGGTCGTCCTTGTCGACTTC
>JASJBG010000103.1 GCA_030066625.1 Woeseiaceae bacterium | reverse complement strand
GCCTGGTTCCGTGGCAGCCAGTGGATCATGTTCGCGATGATCGGCGGCTTCGTATTTCTCGCACCGCTGACCTGCATCGGCCTGTACGCAATCAGCGCCCAGCTCGAGCGCGGCCAGCCGCCCAACCTGGTACGCAGCCTGCGCGCCGCGTTCCGGCGA
Organism: Woeseiaceae bacterium; assembly: GCA_030066625.1. Classification (GTDB taxonomy): domain Bacteria; phylum Pseudomonadota; class Gammaproteobacteria; order Steroidobacterales; family Woeseiaceae; genus UBA1847. The sequence goes on along the minus strand of JASJBG010000103.1, from coordinate 16,788 downwards.
CACTTCGGCAACGAAATGATCTTCGCACTGGTGCTGCTCGTGATCTTCCTGGTCTGGGCGCGCGCGGCCGTCATGGTCACCGTGTTCTTCCCGACCGATGGTGAGCCGACCGCGGCCGAACTCGCCAGCTACCTGGCCTTCGGCAGCATCGTTGGCGCGGTCTTCGCTGCGGTAACGTTCACCGCCAGCGCGTTCTCGCTGCCAATGATCATGCATCGCAATGTGGACAGCGTGACGGCGATCGTCACGTCGATCAACGCGGTGCTGCGCAACAAGCGCGCGATGGTGGTCTGGCTGAGCCTGATCGTCTTCGGGCTGCTGCTCGGTGTCGCGACGGCGTTCGTCGGACTGGTGGTCATCATCCCGGTCATCGGCTACGCCGCCTGGCACGGCTATCTCGAGACCATCGATGCCGACGCGTTTCCGCGTCACGAGGTAGGCATTACCTCGACGCCGCGCAGCGACCCTGAGGTTTACTAGACGCGGCGTCTAGCCGCCGGCGAGCTTCATGGCGCAGTACGCAGCGCCGAGCAGGCCGGGCTGCTCGTGCAGTATGAGGCGCGTCGGAATGCGCTCCATCAGTGAGCGGTGCCGCCCCTTGCTCTCGAAGCCCGAGCGGAAGCGGCTGTTGGCGAGCTTGTCGGGATAGCGTCGCACGATACCGCCCGCAATGAAGATGCCTTCCGCGCCCAGCGCCAGCGCGTAGTCGCCGGCAAACTGGCCGAGGATCTCGAAGAACGTCTCCACGGCCTCGCTCGCACGAGGGTCGTTGTCCTCCATGCTCGCGGCAAAGATCTCCGCCGCCGATAGCTGGCCACGTCTGTCGCCATGGATCTGGGTCAGCGCCCAGTAGAGGTTCTCGATCCCCTGGCCCGACACGAGGCGCTCGCTCGATACGCGGTCGAAGCGGTCGCGCAGCATCGTGAGGATGTCGAGCTGTACCTGCGTCTCCGGCGCAAAGCCGCCGTGCGACGCCTCCCCGGCAATCGGGAAGTACTGGTCGCCGGACTTGAGCAGGCCAACGGCGCCGAGACCGGTCCCGGGGCCGACAACGCCGATCGTGTAGTCGTGGTCGCCGAGCGGGTCGGTCTCGGGCAGCCCGACCGGCATGGCCTCATCTTCGCTGAGGAATGGCACCGAGTAGCCGATCGCCTCGAAGTCGTTCAGCAGCCGTACCCGATCGATAGCGAATGTCTCGCGAAGGTCGCGGATCGATATCGTCCACGGGTTGTTCGTGAATCGAACGTGATCGTCCACGATCGGCCCTGCTGCGGCGAGGCAGATCGCCTCCGGCGACTTGGCGCCTACGTCGGCGAGGTACTGCTGAATCGCGTCGTCCGCAGTTGCGAACTCGGCGCACTGAAGCGTTTGTTCGTCGGAAAAGCCCGGCGAATCGGGGTCAGCCAGCGCAAAGCGGGCATTGGTACCACCGATGTCACCGATGAGCAGCGTTCGGTCAGTCATGCGCGCATGCTCTCACACGCCAAGCTTTGCCGCATCCCGGGCGATTCGTCCGATCTCATCGTAGTTTGCCTCTGAAACCAGCGAGGCCGGCGCGAGCCAGGAACCGCCCACGCCCGCGACGTTCGGCAGTGCGAGGTAGTCCTTCGCGAGTTCGACATCGATGCCGCCTGTCGGCATGAAGCTGACATCGGGCAGCGGACTCGCCACCGATTTGAGCATCGGGATGCCGCCGGCCGCTTCGGCCGGGAAGAACTTCTGCAGGCGAATGCCCTGCTCGAACAGCGCCAGCATCTCCGACGGCGTGGCGGCACCCGGTACGTAGGGCAAACCGCGCGACTTCGCGGCCTTCACCAGCGCCGTCGTGCTGCCGGGACTGACACCGAACTTCGCGCCCGCGTTGGCGACATCGTCGAACTGCGAGGTCGTGCGCAGGCTGCCTGCGCCGACCAGCATGTCGGGTACTTTCGCCGCAATCGCCTCGATGGCAGCGAGCGCCGCATCGGTCCGCAGCGTCACTTCGATGACGCCGATTCCGGCAGCGACCAGCGTCTCGGCCAGCGGCACCGCGGTCGAAGCATCGTTAATGACGACGACAGGCACGACCCGGTACGGCGCAAGCAGCTCAGTGGCATCCACGTTTCAGACTCCCGAAAAGATCGTCGCGCCGGCCTCGGCGCTGGTTACGCTCGCGCGGAACGTCGCGAACAGCTCGCGGCCGACGCCTGAGTGGCTCGCGCTGAGGTCGAATTCGGGCGCCGGGCGCGCGTCGAGCTCGTCGTCGGCATGCACCCGCAGCACGCCCGCGCCGGCGTCGATCTCGATGACATCGCCGTCGCGGATTCGTCCGATCAGGCCACCCGCAAGCGCCTCGGGCGACACCTGTATTGCGGCCAGCACCTTGCCCGACGCGCCCGACATGCGGCCGTCGGTCAACAGCGCGACGCGAAAACCACGGCTCTGCAGGACCCCGAGGTAGGGCGTCAGCTTGTGCAGCTCGGGCATGCCGATCGCTCGCGGTCCCTGGCCAGGCAGCACGGCGACGAAGTCCTGCTCCAGTTCGCCGTCGTTGAAGGCCTTCGCAAACGCCGCCTGCGTGTGAAAGACGCGCGCCGGCGCCTTGATGGTCTGGTATTCGGGCTCGACCGCCGACACCTTGACGATCGCGCGTCCGACGGCTCCGTCAACGACGCGCATGCCGCCTTCGGCATCGAACGGATCGGCGGCGGGCCGGAGTATGTCGGTGTCGAGCGAAGTTTCGCGGGCCGGGCGCCAGGCCAGTGCGGCATCGTCGATGAACGGCTCCTGCGCGAAAGTGTCGAGGTCGTCGCCGAGTATCGTCTTGACGTCGCCATGCAGGCGGCCGTCGGCGAGCAGGTCGCGGATGATGAAGCCCAGGCCGCCGGCGGCATGGAAGTGATTGACGTCGGCGATACCGTTCGGATACACGCGCGCGAGCAACGGCACGGCTGTAGACAGTTCCGCAATGTCGCTCCAGTCGATCTTGATGCCGGCCGCGTTGGCGATTGCGACAAGGTGAATCGTATGGTTCGTCGAGCCGCCCGTCGCGAGCAGCCCGATGATGCCGTTCACGATGACCTTTTCATCGACGATCTCGCCAATCGGCGTATAGCGACCGCCGAGCTGGGTGATGTCGAGCACGCTGTGCACTGCCGCGTCGGTCAGCAGGTCGCGCAGCTCGGTGCCGGGATTTACGAACGAGCCGCCGGGGAGCTGCAGACCCATGAACTCCATGAGCATCTGGTTCGAGTTGGCCGTGCCGTAGAAGGTGCAGGTGCCGGGCGAGTGGTACGCCGCCGACTCGGCTGCGAGCAGCTCGTCGCGACCGACCCGTCCCGCCGCAAAGTCCTCGCGCACGCGCGCCTTCTCCTTGTTCGACAGGCCGCTCACCATCGGTCCTGCAGGCACGAACACGGTGGGCAGATGACCGAAAGAGAGCGCACCGATCAACAAGCCCGGGACGATCTTGTCGCAGATGCCGAGGCACAGCGCCGCATCGAACATGTCGTGCGACAGCGCAACCGCGGTCGACAGCGCGATGACGTCGCGGCTGAACAACGACAGGTCCATGCCGTCCTGCCCCTGTGTGACGCCGTCGCACATCGCCGGCACCCCGCCCGCGAACTGTGCGACGCATCCGCGCGACGCGGCCGCCGCTTTGATTCGCTTCGGATAGTCCTCGAACGGCTGGTGCGCACTCAGCATGTCGTTGTACGCCGAGACAATGCCGATGTTCGCAACCGTTTCCTCGCACAGCGCGTCCTTGTTCGCCGCCGCTTCCGCGGCGATGCCATGCGCGAGATTGCTGCAGGACATGCGATGCCGGCCGGGACCCTTGTCCGCCGCGGCGCGGATGCGCGCAAGATATGCGGCGCGGGAATCCGCGCTGCGCTCGATGATCCGCTCTGTCACGTTCGTTATCGTCTGGTGCATGTCGGCTTCCCTCAGGGGGCCCAGTAGATGCTCACGGGCGCACGGTTCTGTTTCAGCAGCTTCGCGACGGGCAGTGCGCTGTCCGCGGCTTGCGCAGCCTCGAGCGTTTGCCACTTGTCGTCGCCGAAGACGAGCAGGAGGATGGAGTCGCTGCGCGACAGTGCCGCGAGCGTCAGGCTGATGCGCGGGTGCGGGCTCGCGGCGGTAGACACGGCCGTCGCAAGTCCGCCGTAGTCCGGGTCGAGTCCGTCGTCGAGACCGTCTGCATCCGGGAACAGCGACGCGAAGTGACCGTCGGCGCCCATGCCGAGCAGCGAACAGGCGAACGGAAACGGCAGTTTGCGGATACCCGCATCGACTTCGACGGCGCCTTCATCCGGCGACAGCTCGTCATGGTAGACCGACAGGAGCCGGGCGTCCTTGGCGTGCCCGGTGAACAAGGTCTCTCGCACGAGGCGCTCGTTGCTGTCCTCGTGGTCCGCCGGCACCCAGCGCTCGTCGCTCAATACCACGTGAACGTTGCTCCAGGGCAGCTCGGTTTCCGCGAGCGCCGCGAAACAGCGCGCCGGTGTCGTGCCGCCGCTGACGACCAACGATGACTTGCCCTGCGCATCGATGCGTCGATTCACGGCCGCAGCGATATGCCCGGCGGCCGCGAGCGACGCTTCGTCGCGGCTCGAAAAGCGTTCAATTTCCATGTTTGTTCCTGATTCAGTCCGGCTGCCAGCTGCGACCGTCGCGATCGAGCAGCAGCGATGATGCGGTTGGTCCCCAGGAGCCGGCGACATAGCTCTCCACTTTTTGATTCGCTTCCTGCCAGCTCGCGATGATGTTGTCGATCCATTGCCACGCGGACTCGACTTCGTCGCGACGCATGAACAGCGCCGGGTTGCCGCGCAGTACTTCCATGAGCAAGCGTTCATAGGCGTCGGGGTAACGCACGCCGAAGGTCTCCTCGAAGCTCAAGTCGAGTGACACGGGCTTGAGCTCGAAGCCGCCGGGGCCGGGCTCCTTCGCCATGACCGACAGCTTCACGCCCTCGTCCGGCTGCAGCCGGATCGTCAGCCGGTTGGGAACGACGTCGAATCGCTGCTCCGGGAATATTGAATGCGGTACTTCCTGGAACTGGACGACGATCTCCGAGTGCTTGTCCTTCAGGCGCTTGCCGGTGCGCAGGTAGAACGGCACGTTTGACCAGCGCCAGTTGTCGATATCGACTTTCAGCGCAACAAAGGTCTCGGTCGTGGATTCCTTGCCGCCGAGCTCGTCGTCGAATCCCTCCACCGTCTGGCCGCCGATCGCGCCGGCCGTATACTGCCCGCGGACGGTGTGGGTCCGGACGTTATCCTCGGTAATCGGCCGGAGCGCGCGCAATACCTTCATCTTCTCGTCGCGCACCGCGTCGTGATGCAGGCTCGACGGCGCTTCCATCGCGACCAGGCAGACGAGCTGCAGCATGTGGTTCTGCACCATGTCGCGCAGTGCGCCGATCCGGTCGTAGAACTCGATGCGATTGCCTACGCCAAGGTCCTCGGCGACGGTGATCTGCACATGGTCGACCGCTCCGCGGCGCCACAGTGGTTCAAACAGCGAGTTTGCGAAGCGCAGCGCCAGCAGGTTCTGCACGGTCTCCTTGCCGAGATAGTGATCGATGCGGAAGATCTGGTTCTCGGCAAAGCAGTGACCGACCGCATTGTTGATTTCCTCAGCCGAGGCAAGATCGCGTCCCAGCGGCTTCTCGAGGACGATGCGGCTGTTCGCCGTAACGAGTCCGTTGTGCCGCAGTCCCGTCGCGAACGGACCGAACAGGCTGGGCGCGGTCGCAAGATACGCGACGCGGTTGCGGTCGCCAGCGTCCTTCAGCATCTCGCACAGGTCGCCCCACTTATCGTGATCGGAAGCATCGGCCTGCACATAGTGAATACGCTCACGAAAGGCCTGCCACTGCTCGTCTTCGAACTCGCCTTCGTTGAGATTGGCGCGGAGCGCTTCCTCGACGCGCGCGAGATAGTCGTCACGGCTCACGTCGCCACGACTCGCAGCGATGATGCGGCTGGTCGCGGTGATCTGACCGTCGCGATCGCGATGGTAGAGCGCCGGCAGCAGCTTGCGCATCGCAAGATCGCCGGTACCCCCGAAAATAATCAGGTCGAATTCCTCGACCGGGACCAGTTCAGCCATGAAGACTCCCCGTCAGTTTCTGTAATTTTACTACTTGAACGGCGAAATGCACGCTATTTTGATGGCAAATTCTGCGAATATATTGTAGTTTTACTACATGCTCAATCTCATCTCGGATCGACTCGCGGACTTCACCAGCACCGAGCGACGGGTCGGTGAGTGGGTGCTCAAGCACCCGCGGCAGGCCGCGGCCTCCACACTGGCCGAGGTCGCCAATGCGACGGGTGTCAGTGAGCCGAGCGTCATTCGATTCTGCCGCCGGCTCGGCCTCGACGGCTTTCGCGAATTTTCCCGACGCCTGACCGAGGCGCTTAGCCAGCCGGCGAGCTACCTGCACAGCGCGGTCGCCGCGGATGATACGACCGCCGATGTCGTGACCAAGGTGCTCGACGCGTCGATCCAGGCGCTCGTCAGCACGAGAGCCGAGCTGCCGTCGGCAGCCATCGATGCCGCCGTCAACGCACTCACCGGTGCGCGCCAGATCGTGTTTGCGGGCCTCGGCGCGTCGGGCCATGTCGCAACCGACGCCTGCCACAAGTTCTTCCGGCTCGGCATCCCCTGTTCCGCCCTGATCGACCCGCCGAGCCTGCTGCAGTTCGCGGCCATCGCCGCGCCCGGCGACGTCATTGTCATCGTCTCTACCCGCGGTGCCTGGCACGAGTCCATTGACGCCACGAAGCTCGCCCGCAAGGCCGGCGCCGTCATCATTGCCGTGTCCGAGCCCCGCTCGCCGCTGGCCAGGGCCGCCGACATCGTCCTGCCCTGCCGGCCGGCGGAAGACACGAGCCTGTACACGCCGATGAGCTCCCGGCTGGCCCAGCTCGCTGTCTTGGACACGCTGCAGGTGACCCTCGCTTTGGCGCTCGGTGAACAGGCAACAGACCGGCTGCGGGCCACAAAACAGGTCATTTCGAGCCGCCACAGGGCCTGAAAACGTTACCCTCCGGGATCCCGTGATAGTTGCGGGAGAAATTTGTGCTACAACAGGGTCGTAACTGACTGATCCAGACTTGTGAGCATGAAGCCCGAGAACCCGACCTCGAGGGATATCGCAGACATCGCCGGCGTATCGCAGGCCACGGTGTCGCGCGCGCTTCGTAACAGCCCACTGGTACGCAAAGAGACCCGCGACCGGATCCACGAGATCGCCCGCGAGCTCAACTACTTCGTCAACCGCAACGCGGCCGGGCTGCGGACACAGCACAGCAACACCATCGCTCTGCTGCTGTTCGACGAGACCGACAGTGAGTATCCGCAGATCAACCCGTTCTTCCTGTCGATGCTCGGGGACATCACGCGCGCCGCGGCCAACCGCGGCTACGACGTGCTCGTATCCCTGCAGCAGCTGACTGACGACTGGCACATCGAGTACCAGGCGAGCCATCGCGCCGACGGGCTCATCCTGCTCGGCTACGGCGACTACCGGAAATACCGCGAGAAACTCGCCGCCCTCTCCGATGCCAACACGCGCTTCATGATCTGGGGCCCGATCATCAGGGACCAGCCGGGCCACTCGTTCGGCTGCGACAACGAAAACGGCGGCTTCCAGGCCACACGGCACCTGCTGGACCTCGGCCGTCGCAGAATTGCCTTCATCGGCAACGTATCCCACGGCAGCCCGGAGCTTGCGGCCCGTCACGACGGCTACGTCCGTGCGCTCGAACAGGCCGGGAGTGGCAAGAACCCGGACCTGCACGTCAAAGCCGAAAATTCCGAGCAGCTCGGGTACGACGCCGCCGAAACGCTGCTCGAACGTGGCGTGGAGTTCGATGCGGTGTTCGCCGCGAGCGACCTGCTCGCGATTGGCGCCATGCGCGCCCTGCAGCATGCCGGACGCCGCGTCCCGGAGGACGTCAGCATAGTAGGCTTCGACGACATTTCGCTTGCCGCCCACGTGACGCCGGCGCTGACAACGGTACAGCAGAACTCGCACGATGCGAGCGAGGGCCTCGTCAGCGGCGTCGTCGGGTTGATCGAGGGCAAGACTTTCGAGTCGACCCTCCTGGCACCGAAACTCGTCGTTCGCGAATCCTGCGGCAGCAAGACCACGCGCTGATCCCCTAGTCGTCGTTGTCGCGACGAGCCGTTGCCTGAAGCTGCTCGAGCCGTGCCTGAATCTCAGGGTCGGTCGGTATCCAGTCCGCGACAATTACTCTGACACCATGCGGCAGCACGCCGATCTCGTACGGTCGGCTGATCTGCGTCACCGGCGTGCCGAACTCCGCATCGCGCCAGCCGACGCGACCGGTCGGACCTGACCAGGCGTCGAAGTTGAACTCTACGTGCTCGTCGCTCTTGTTGAGGAACACGAGCGCCGTCTGCTGTACGCCGTCGTAGGAATAGACGCGGTAGAACACGGCCGTGTCGTCGGTGAATTCGAGATTGACCTGCAGGCCGCGCTGCAATGCAACGTTGTTCTTGCGAACGTTCGCGATCGCCGTCAGGTCCCGGCGAATGCGATGGTTGCGGGCTGCAGCCACATTGTCGACGCCGAAGTAGTCGCGGTTGCCGCCGTGCTGGTTGGTGCCTGCCCGGAAACCGATCTCGGAGCCGTAGTAGACGACGGGCGTGCCGCGCGACGTGAACAGCCAGTTGTGCACGTCGACGAAGCCGTCCTCGTCGGCGTCGATCCTCGGCATGTCGTGATTGTCGTAGAAGGTCATCAGCTCGTACGGGTTCTGGTACAGCTGGCTTTCGAGATGCAGGTAGTCGAGCAGGTCCGTGTACGGACCGCCCTCGCCGAACACGCCGCTCATAGCGGACTGCCCGGGAAAATCGAGCACGCTGATGCCGCCGTTTTGTGGCCAGGTGTGGCGAGCGATCTCGCCGGCGTCATAAGAGAAGCTCTCGGCAAACATGAACAAGCCCGGATGCTCTGCGCGAATACGATCCGTGAACTGCTTCCAGAACGCATCGGGCATATGCTTGATCGTGTCGACGCGAAATGCCGCGGCGCCCTGGTCGATCCACTGCAGGTACGCGGCGACGAAGTACTCGAGCACCTCGGGGTTGTTTTCGTTCATGTCAGAGAGCTGCGCCAGGTCGGGCTCTGTGTTGTAGAACGCGTGCAAAGGATTGTTGACCGGGTCGAGCTCGGTCGGGTGCAGGTTCTCGTGATCCGCGACCAGCCGGCCGTCGGCATCGTAGAGCTCTCCGTACTTCGGCTGGTTCTCGGGCATCGTGAACGCGGGCGAGCCGTGATTGCACACTACGTCGAGAATCACCTTCAGGCCCTGCTCGTCGAGCTCGCGCGTCAGGTCTTTGAAGGCCAGTCCCGGCGACACGAGGTGTTCGTCCTCGACGAAGAAGTTGACACCCCAGTAGCCGTGGTAGCCGGTCTTGCCCTTGTCGGCGAATACACCTTCGCCCGGCGGCGTGCTGCCGGTGAAAGCCTCGTCGGGATTGTCGACGATGGGCGTCAGCCAGAGCGCGGAGAAACCCATTTCCGTGATGTAGTCAGCGTGTTGAACGATGCCCGCGAAGTCACCGCCCAGGTAACCGATGTTCGCCGGCAGCTTGTCCTCCAGGTGAATCGGCCGGTCGAAACTCTGGGTCTCGGGACCGCCACCCTGCTCCGGGTAGTTGTTGCCCGGATCACCGTCAACGAAGCGGTCGGTCACGACAAAGTAAACGGCATCCGCCGCCATGGGTTCCAGCGTGCCGTAGTAGTCGGGGGACGCGGCTTCGCGGTCGTCGACATTTCGCGGAGTCTGCGCGCACGCTGCGAGCAACGTGAAGGCGGCGAGTGTTATCAACCAGCGTTGCGTATTCATGCCGGTTCCGCCGACTTGTCGACCAGCAGTGCAGTCAGTCCCGCGACGATCATGAGGCAGCCACCAATCACGAGTCCGAAGATCGCCTGGAGATCGAAGAACTCACGCAGAATCAGGCCGAGGATACTCGCGGCAACCAGCTGAGGGATGACGATGAAGAAATTGAAGATGCCCATGTAAACGCCCATCTTGTGTGCCGGAAGGCTATTCGACAGCAGCGCATAAGGCAGCGACAGGATCGAAGCCCATGCGATGCCGACCCCGACCATCGACAGGATCAGCAGCTTCGGGTCGTCGATAAAATAAAAACTGAGCAGGCCAATGCCACCCACGCACATGTTTATCAGGTGGGTGGTGCGGCACCCGAGCCGGTTGGCCACTGACGGAATCCCGATGGCGGCAAGCGCGGCGAAACCGTTGTAGACCGCGAACAGGACACCCAGCCAATTTGCGCCGTCGTCATAGCCGACCGCGTTGGCATCTGGCGCATCGAAATGGTAGCTGGTAACGGCGGCCGTTCCGTATATCCACATTGCGAACAGCGCGAACCAGGAGAAAAACTGGACAACGGCGAGCTGCTTCATGACTCGTGGCATGTGGAATAGGTCGTGCATGACCTCGTAGAACCCGTTTTTGGTCATGCCCTCTCTCTGAATGAGGCCGGCAATCACCTGCAGTATGCCGAATACCGCGAACGCACCCGCCAGCACGTACAGTTCCTTGTCGAGCCCCATGCTCGCTATCAGATACCAGCCTGCGAGGCCGACGATGAGCCAGGCAAAGCCGCCACCGATGTACTTCGATACGGGGCGCAACGATTCGTCGAATGACGTGTGCTCAGGTGGCCGCGCTTCCTCGAACGCGGCCAGCTCCTCGGGTGAATACTCACGCGATCGAAAAACCGTCCAGGAAACGGCAAGCAGGAACGCTGCACCACCGACATAAAACGAGAATTTGACCGAATCGGGAATCACGCCCGGCGGCGCGTCCTCTGAAATTCCGAACCAGTTCTGCATCATCCAGGGCAGCGCCGACGCGACGACAGCACCTACACCGATAAAGAATGTCTGCATCGCAAACCCCGACGTGCGCTGCTTCTCGGGCAGGTTGTCGCCGACAAACGCACGGAACGGCTCCATCGAGATGTTGATGCTTGCATCCATAACCCAGAGCATGCCGGCCGCGATCCATAGGGTGGGTGAATTGGGCATCACGAACAATGCTGCGGAGGCCAGAATCGCACCCACCAGAAAGTACGGCCGCCGTCGGCCGAGCGGGCCCCACGTGCGGTCGCTGAGGTAACCGACGATGGGTTGCACGATCAGGCCCGTCAGCGGTGCGGCGACCCAGAGTATCGGAATATCATCGACCTCGGCACCGAGCTCCTGGAAGATGCGGCTGACGTTCGCGTTCTGCAGCGCGAAGCCCATCTGGATACCGAGGAACCCGAAACACATGTTCCAGATCTGCCAAAAGCTGAGTTGCGGCTTTTCTTTCATGTCTAGCTGCCTTGTTGTTATTGCACCGCCCGGAAGCGGATTGCTGCGCCGCCCCCCGCGGCGAGCTCAAGTTCGATTGCGTCGCTCGAGTCGACGTCGAGCGTCTCGATGACGTAGTCATACGGATTCGATTTCCAGTCAGCGCCATCGCCGTCGCGATACACCGTCGCGCGATAGCGCGTGCCGTCACGCAGAAAGTCGAGCGGCAGTTTGACGCTGCGCGCCTGCTCATTGGTTATTGCGCCGAGATACCAGTCGCGACCGCCCCGCTCGCGGCGTGCGAAGATGACGTAGTCGCCGACATCGCCCGCCAGCGCCCGGCTCTCCTCCCAGTCGGTCGGCACGTCGACGATGAACTGAAACGCGTCCGGGAATCGCTCGTAGTTCTCTGGCAGGTCGGCTGCCATCTGAATGGGGCTGTACAGCACGACGTACAGTGCGAGCTGCTGCATCAGTGTCGACTGCACGCGGTGCTGCGACTCCGGACCCTGGTGCAGGAGATCGAAGATGCCGGGCGTGTAGTCCATCGGCCCGCCGAGCAGCCGCGTGTACGGCAGGGTCACCGTGTGGTTGGGCGGATTGGGGATCGCCCACTCGGCGTTGTACTCCTGGCCGCGCGCACCCTCGCGGCTGATCCAGTTCGGCCAGGTTCGGCGCAGCCCGGTCGCCTTGATCGGCTCGTGGGAATTGATGCTGATCCGACGTTTCGCGGCGGCCTCGGTGACGCGCTGGTAGTGATTGACGCCGTACTGGCCGTCGTGCCATTCGAAGCGCGTGATTCCGTCCTCGTCGACGCGCTCGAGGCCCTTGCCATCGGCGACATAGCCGGTCTTGACCTGGCGTACGCCGAGCCGCTCGTAGAAATCGAGCGCGGCGTCGAGCTGCTGTTCGTAGTTCGTGACGTGTCCGGACGTCTCGTGATGACCGACAAGGCGTACGCCTCGCGCCAACGCGTATTTTGCGACCGCCTCGATATCGAAGTCGGGATAGGCCTCCGTGAAGCTGAAGCCGGCGCCGCTCGCAAACCAGTCGCCGTCCCAGCCTTTGTTCCAGCCCTCGACCAGTACGCCCGCGAATCCGTGCTCGGCGGCGAAGTCGATATAGCGCTTCGCCTCCTCCGTGGTTGCGCCATGCGTCAGGCCCGATCCCCAGGTTGCAAGGCCGAGGTGCATGGCCCACCAGATGCCCACGTACTTGCCGGGCTCGACCCAGGAGACGTCGCCGAGCTTGTTGGGTTCGTTGAGATTGAGAATCAGGTCGGAGTTCAGCAGGCCGACTGCGTCGGGCGACACCTGGATCGTCCGCCACGGCGTGTTGAACGGCGTCGCCTTGTACGCACGCACGCCGTCTGACCACGGCGTCAGATCGGTCTTGAGCACGCCGTCCCGGCGCTGGTCGAGCACGTAGGCGGGGTAGTCGACGAGCGCGGCCTCGTGCAGCGCGATGTGCACTCCGTTTCGCAGCTTGAGCGTCATCGGCGTGTGCGCGAGCAGGATGGCGTCGAGTCCGGACTCGTGGTGCACGAACTCGTAGCGGTTCCAGGCCCGTCCCGGAATCCACCAGGCCGTCGCGTCGGTCGCGACGCGAAACTCGGTCAGCTCATCGGTAATCGCAACGTCGCGGTAGTAGCGCTGGTCGGAGAATTCGTAACGAAAACCGACGCCGTCGTTATAGGCGCGAAACACGACCGCGAAACCGCGCGCGGGATCGGAGGCCACAAACTGCACCGTCAGCTCGCGATAGGCATCGCGAACCCGGCGGCGCTCGCCCCACGGCTGTTCCCAGGTGTTGTCCGACACGCGCTGCCCGGTGTCGGCAATCCGCAGCCCGGAATCGAGTCCCGCATGGTCGCGGAAACGCAGCCCGAGGCGCGAGGCACCGATGACCGTGGCAGACCGGTAGCTCACGCTGTAGAAAGGCTCGCCGCGTTCGTTGACGTCGACGTCGACGCGGATTCGGCCGTCCGGCGACTGTACGCTCGCGGCATCGGCGATCAACGGCAAGAGACAGGCAATGACCAGGGTGGCCAGGGCCGTCCGAAGCCGCGAGCGCATCACACCGCCGCCGCTTTGCAGTGCTTGTCGATATAGGCGCGATGCGTCGGCATCGCATCGGCGGCCTCGCCCATGACGCGGCGCAATCCTGCAAGCGTGCGGGCGCCGTCGACGTTGGTCCGCTGGTCGGTCAGCGGATCGTAGCGCTCAGGCCAGATGAACTGGCCAATCAGTACCGCGAGCCAGCTCGGATTCTGGAACAGCTCGATGCCCGTCGAGACGATGCGTCCGTAGGCCCGGAAGTTGTCGATCTTGAGCTTCAGCGTATCCGGAATCTCCATCGACGCGCAGTAGCGCCAGAGCTCCGAATCGTCGCGTTCGGTCGCGCAGTAATGCAGGATCAGGAAGTCGCGAATCGTCTCGAACTCGAGCTGCGTCAGACGGTTGTACTCGTCGACGGCAAGCGGGTCCATGTTGCGGTCGGGGAACAGCGCCAACAGCCGGGTGATGCCGGTCTGGATCAGGTGCAGGCTGGTCGACTCGAGCGGTTCCATGAAGCCGCCCGCGAGCCCGATTGCCACGCAGTTTTTGTTCCAGAACTTCTTGCGGCGGCCGGTCGTGAACCGCAGGACGCGCGGATCCGTGATCGGGTCGCCGTCGAGATTGTCGAGCAGCTTCTTCGCCGCGTCGTCTTCCGAGATGAACTTCGAGCAGAACACGTAGCCGTTACCGATGCGGTGCTGCAGCGGGATCCGCCACTGCCAGCCGGCCTCGTGAGCAGTAGAACGTGTGTAGGGCGTGAACTCGCCGCCGTGCGTGCATTGCACGGCTGCGGCGCGATCGCAGGGTAGCCAGTGCGTCCAGTCCTCGTAGCCGGTCTCGAGCGTGTCCTCGATCAGCAGGCCGCGGAATCCGGTGCAGTCCAGGTAAAAGTCGGCTTCGACGGTCTTGCCGTTGTCGAGCGTCACGCGCTCGATAAAGCCGCTCTCCCCGTTTTGCTGCACGTCGACGATGCGTCCCTCGACGCGCGTGACGCCGCGCTCTTCCGAGTAGCCGCGCAGGAATCTGGCATACATCCCGGCATCGAAGTGATAGGCATAGTCGAACTTCGACTGCACCATGCGAGGGTCCTGCATCGGCCGGTCGAAGCGACAGCGCGACGCAGCCGCCCAGGCCATCGAGTAATCGTCCAGCGGCGTTTGGTCGCCTGCCTGGCGAGCCTTCAGCCAGAAATGGTGAATCGGCACCATGTCGAAGTCGGCGCCGAAGGGCCCGAATGGATGAAAGTACGCGTGTCCGTTGCGACCCCAGTTGACGAACTGGATGCCGAGCTTGTACGAGCCCTGCGTGTTCCGGATGAACTCGTGCTCGTCGATGCCGAGACGCTGGTTGAAGAGGCGAATCGGCGGAATCGTCGCTTCACCGACGCCGACCGTGCCGATCGCGTCAGATTCCACGAGCGTTATGCGGCAATCGCCGCGCACCGCGTTAGACAGCGCGGCAGCCGCCATCCAGCCTGCCGATCCCCCGCCGATGACCGCGATGCTTCTTAAGCTATCGTTATTGGCCGTCATCGCCAGCATTGTAACAACCCACGCATTTCTTAACGCTCGTTTGCAAACGTATTCATCCCCCGGCATTGGGCTCATTGACTACTATGTCTTGAACAATAAGAGGGGGAAGCTATGTACCGTCTTGCCGTCCTTTTCGGGACTGCGGTCGTGCTGCCGTGGGTCGCGGCATCGGCTGTAAATGCAACGGAGATCGAGCACGTAGAGCCGCCATTCTGGTGGCAGGGCTTCGAGCACCGGGAACTGCAGCTCATGGTGCACGGCGACGGTATCGCCGATTTCGAGCCGATGGTCGAACTCGACGGGGTCGCCGTCGCCCAGGTCGTACGGACGAGCAACCCGAACTACCTGTTCGTCTATCTCACTATCGATCCATCGGCACCGACCGGCGATTTCGACATTGTCTTCTCGAACGACGGCGAGACGCTCACGCATCGCTACTCACTGCTCGAGCGCAATACGGACCCCGGGCACGTCGAGGGCTTCACGGCTGCCGACGTCATCTACCTGATCACGCCCGACCGCTTCGCGAACGGCGACCCGTCGAACGACAGCGTCGAGGGCTACGCCGACCCGCCCGACCGTTCCGAGCCCTACGGTCGTCACGGCGGCGACATCGCCGGGCTCGAGGCGAGCCTCGACTACATCGCTGACATGGGCTTCACGCAGATCTGGCTGAACCCGCTGCTCGAGAATGCCATGGACGATGCCTCGTACCACGGCTACGCGACCACGGATTTCTACAAGGTCGACCCGCGCTACGGCAGCAACGAGTCGTACCGGGACTTCGTCGCCGCGGCGAGAGGCAAAGGCGTCGGCGTGATCATGGACATCATCCCGAACCACATGGGTAGCGGTCACTGGTGGATGGATGACCTGCCGACCGGCGACTGGCTCAACTACCAGGACGACTTCATCCTGACCACGCACGCGCGGACTTCCCACCAGGATCCGTATGCCGCCGAAATCGACAAGCAGGAGCACACGGGCGGCTGGTTCGCACCCACGATGCCGGACCTCAACCAGACCAATGCGCTGCTGGGCGACTACCTGGTGCAGAACGCGATCTGGTGGGTCGAGTACCTCGGCCTCTCGGGCATTCGCATCGACACCTACCCGTATCCCGACAAGGACTACATGACCGAGTGGACCCGCCGGATCATGCGCGAGTACCCGGACATCAACATGGTTGGCGAGGAATGGAGCCCGAACCCGAACGTCGTGTCGTACTGGCAGGCCGGCAAGGATAACCATGACGGCTATCGTTCCTACCTGCCGAGCGTTTTCGACTTCCCGCTGCAGATTGCGCTGTCGGAAGCGCTGACCGGCGAGGAAAAAGCCTGGGGCAGCGTCTGGACGCCCGTCTACGAGATGCTCGGCAACGACTATCTCTACCCGGACCCGTTCAACCTCGTGATTTTTCCCGACAACCACGACATGAGCCGGATCTACACCCAGCTCGACGAGGACGTGGACCTGACCCGCATGTCGATCGCGTTTTACCTGACGATGCGCGGCATTCCGCAGATCTACTACGGCACCGAGATCCTGATGTCGCACCCGGGTACGGACAGCCACGGCGCGATTCGCGCGGACTTCCCGGGCGGCTGGGAAGGCGATCGCGTCAACGCATTCACCGGGCGCGGACTGAATCGCGACGCGTCCGACATGCAGGAGTACACGAAAAAACTCCTCAACTGGCGCAAGCAGACGCCGGTCGTGCACACCGGCAAGCTGATGCATTTCGCGCCCGTCAGGAACGTGTACGCGTACTTTCGCTACGACGATGACGACACGGTCATGGTGATCTTCAATCGCGGCGACGATGCCGCCACGGTCGACATGCAGCGCTACG
>JASJBG010000090.1 GCA_030066625.1 Woeseiaceae bacterium | reverse complement strand
GGTGAGGGTCTTGTCGTCCCTTTTCAGCATCGAGATCTGTGCCTACGCGATCATGAGCAATCACTATCACCTCGTCGTGAGGCTCAATCCTGACGACACCAATCATTGGTCGGACGACGAGGTCCTCAGCCGGTGGACGGCACTCTTCAAGGGGCCGTTACTCGTGCAGCGATACCGGGCCGGGGCGGCATTGAGCCCGGCCGAACTCGAGGCTGTGCGCTCCATGACTGCCGTGTTCCGCCAACGCCTGGGCAGCCTGAGTTGGTTCATGAAATGTCTGAATGAGCCGATCGCTCGCAAGGCCAACGCCGAAGACGGCTGCACCGGGCACTTCTGGGAAGCCCGGTTTCAGTCTCAGCCGCTCTGTTCAGAGAGAGCCTTGCTTACCGCAATGGCCTATGTAGACCTCAACCCAATTCGGGCTGGCATCGCCAAAACACCTGAAACGTCGATTCATACAAGCATTCATGCAAGAACCAATGCAGATGAACAGGCTGAACACGCGGCAACTCGTTCATTGCGGCGCAATGAGCTCAATCACTTCGATGTGCCGATCCGACCGCTGAAGCCGTTTGACGATGGGAAATCGGTCGCCAATGGCGATGGCTTGCCCATGAAGGAACTTGAGTATCTCAAGCTCGTGGATTCGACTGGGCGCGTTGTCGTTCGCGGTAAGCGGGGCCGGATCGATCCTGCGCTTGCGCCAATCCTGGAGCGTCTCGGGCTCTCGACCGAGGAATGGTTGGGCGCGAGCATGACTTTCCGGCACGTATACCGGAATGGAGACATCCGGCAAAACCGGGTCGCGTGAGATAACTCGCTCAGGGAAGCAGGCCTCCGGCCTGAGACCTGCCCCTGCTCTCTCGAAACACTAACACCAGGCAATTCACGATCGTCGAACGGCACATGCAAATTTCGAGCGGCTGTCTCAGCTAATTCCCTGAGGTAGTTCGCTCAGCTAGTGCCTGTCCGTATCCCCATACATATCCCCATAGCTAGTTCACCAACCAGTGCCTGTCCATTGCCGGTTTTAGCTAGTGCCTGTCCATATCCCCTTGCTTGCTCACGCAGCCAGTGCCTGTCCATATCCGCCTGTCCATATCCCCACGTTGAGAGCTTGTCAGGCTGTGCCTGTCCATATCCGCCTTTCGTGCCCCAATGGTCTGGTCTACGCTCCCGTAAATCCCTCAGACCAGTAGATACTGTTCAGTTCGTAGCTGTCGATCGAAAATCCACTCGGCGATTCGGAAAACCCCGCCACAGATTTCAAACGCCAAATCGCGGATTCAGCATCTCGCTTGTTCGAAAACACGCCGATCATCTTCACATCGCCGTCCTCTGTCTCGTGTTGCAGAACGAATACGCTACTCATTGATTACTTGCCTGTGGGCGGATTCTCAAATGCCCTATCCCCGTACTTCTTGATTTTGCTGAACTCTGAACCTGGTCCCGTCGGGTAATTTCCCGCTCCATACTTCTCATCGAGCAAACGTCTTGCGAAGCTCTTGCCGTTTTCATTTAGGAGCGGAGCTTCTCCTTTCGCCCAACTGGGGATATCCGTGGCGGCATCATGTGCGCTCATTCCGGGCCTTCTAACCTTATGTGTCGCGTTCGAACCGACTCCCCGGTGGACACCGGCAGCCCTTGCTCCAACACCCGCTACGGCGGTGGGATCACCTCCACTTGCGATTACTCCAAGTATAGTCGCGGCTTCCGGGCCAAAGTACACCACTGCGCCAACTTCTGCCAAACAGGCCACCCCAATAGCCGCTCCTACACCCCGAGCTACAATTCGGTCCCGGTACTCATCCTTGGTTATTTCACCCTTGAGCAGTTCCTTGACGTCTTGATCGAGCAGTATGCCCGCTCGCTCAAGCCCGAACACCAGTTCATCGGTTCCACGACCGTCAGGGTTCCTGTCCATATCCGCCTGTCGCCAAGAAAACAAGCCGCCTGCTTCAGCCCTCTCACCAGATTTGCTCTCGCCAGTCGCGCTCTGCAATCTCCTTGTACTTGCCCGCAATTAAGCGGGAAATGTATACGAGCCACATAACGCCCCCGGCGGCCCAGCAGAACCAGAACAATACGATTCCTACCGACCTAAGCGCTTCGAGATGAAACGTCATACCAATAATCACTACAGGCCCTGCAATCAGTAGGCCCATGAGGCCACAAACAATGAAGACTATCCATGATTTCGGTTTGTCTCTTGGCAGAAATGTTTTTGGTGACCCTGAATTCATTACATGAGCCCTCTACTGTTCGTCGCCGCAGCCCCGGCATTCTTCTGATTCATTGAAACAAATGAGCGTATAACTGCATTCAACGTATGCTCCGTACCCACCGACGCCAATACCGCCAATCCCTCTTGCGCCACTTAGTCCACTGAGGTCATGTGAGATTTCAATCGACGAGCCACCTGCGCCTACCGCGCCTCCGCCGCCGGCAATACCAAAAGTCTTGTAGCTTCCGCTGCACAGTCGGCCGACGGCTCCGCTTCCTGATAACCCCAAGGTGGCAAACGCGCCCATACCAAATGATCCACATAGCCTCGAGTAGATGCAAAAGGCGCCCTCACTGCCGAGTGCGATTCCGCTATCCGCTGCTACGCCTCCTGGCCCACCATGCCACGCGCCACCGGCCCCAATAGAGCCACTTATCGGCACGACGTCATCACGTTGTCTATAAAAGTCGGGATGGTATGTCCGATCCCAGTCGTCGCCAAAATATGGATCGGTTCCGTCGCCCTCATACAATCCAAGCCTGTCCGTCAGCACCGTAGGCGCATTTGACACGTATGCATACGAATTGCTCCCACCCTGCAGTCCTATCGGATCGGATCTCAAGTATCGGCCTAGAAATGGGTCATATGAACGGAAGTAGTTATAATGCAGGCCCGTTCCCCAGTCGAAATACTGCCCCGGGAACCTCAGATTGTATGTGAACAGATTCGCATCCCCGTCCGGGTCCTCATTCGCGAGCGTCGAACCGAACGGATCGCTCTCCCAGGACCAGATGACCGTGTTGCCATCGGTCACGGCGCGGGGCGTGCCCAGGTGGTCTGAATGGACGTAGTGCCTGTCTGAACCGCTCAGTACCGCGACCGGCGCCCCGTTGAACCAGACATGCTCGAGCACGGCCGTGCCCGTGCTGTCGTATTCACCCAGCAGCTGTCCGAATTCGTCGTAGACAAACAGCGTGACGGTGCCGTTGTCCTTCTTGACGCGTTGGCCCTGACCGTTGTGTTCATACGTCGTCGTGCTTCCAACAGTCACCATCCGACCGCGGTCGTCGTAGCCATAGGCAAACAAGCCGTCGCTCGTGATATTCCCGGCGGCATCGTACGTGAACGTCTTCGCCGTAGGACCCGCAGTGCTGAGAAGGCGATTCGACCCAACTTGGATCGAGTAGCCGTATGGCGTGCCGCTCAGCGTGAGCTGCGAGCGATTGCCGTTGGCGTCGTATGCGTAGCTGTCGTTGGCAATGGTTGCCGGCGGGGTGCCTGCGCTGCCGACGTCAACGGTCGCCGTCACCGTCTCTCCGGCCTGCGCGGTCGTGCGTGATACATCGACTTCGACTGGAGTCGGTGAGGCCATGACGCTGACTGTCGAGCTCGTCGCGAGGTCGTTGTAGCCGTTGTTTTCGAGCAGGCGGACCTCGTAGTCGCCTGTGCTCGTCGGCATCATCACGTTCCAGGCATACGTCGTGTTGCCGTTGCCGACGTAACTCCACCTCAGATAGCTCAAGTTGGACGCACCGACGCTGTAGGTCGCCATCCAGTCGGACGCATTCCCCGGGCCGTTCTGCATTGTCGCCGTGATCGTCTCGCCCGGTGCAACCCGCGTGGACGAAACGTCGATATAGGTGGCCGGCGGTGTCGTCGCCGTCGTCACCGTGACAGATGCGCTGGTCGCGATGCGATTGAAAGTGCCTTCCTCGAACAGTCGGAACTCGTACGTGCCTGGTGTCGTGGGCATTGCCGGCGACCACGTGAAATCGGCGCCACCGGTGACGGTCGTCATGTCCAGATACGCCGTATTCGGGGCGCTGACCTCGGCAAGCGCCAGCCAGCGGCTGGATGCGGCCGACAGGTCTTCGGCGTCGTAGGTCGTCAGACGGCCGAGTGCGTCATACCCGTAGTCGCGGAGCATCGCGGCGTCGTCGATTGAGGTAATGTCGCCGACGCTGTCGTAGGTGAGCGTCCGGTCGGTCCACGCGACATCCTGGCTCGTCATCAAACCGCGCAGATCGTACGCGCGGCTGTGGGTACTGCCGTTCCCCCAGGTCCAGCCCGTAACCGGCCCGAACGGATCGTAGGTCACACCCGAGAGGATCGTCGTGCCGTCCACCGATACGCTGTCGGGCAGATACGTGTTGTAGCCGTAGGCGACCACCTTGCCGGAAGGCAAGGTGACGCTGCTCAGCCGTCCGCTCGCGTCGTAGGCATACGATACGGTGAGGGCCACGGATCCGATCGTCTGCGTCTTCGAAGCAACCGCACCGAATCCGTCGTAGGTCCACGTCGTCGTGCCGGTCGAATCGGTGATCTTGTTGAGCCGACCCTTGGCATTGGTGCCGACGTCATATTCGTAGGCAATTGTCCCGCCGCCATCGAGCGTTTCGAGCGCGAGGCGGTCCAGCGCGTCATAGTCGTAGCTCGTCACCTTGCCGCGCGCATCCGTCATCGTCTTGACATTGCCCGCTGCGTCATAGGTGTAGGTGATCAGGCCGCGGTCCGGGCTCGACTCGGTGTGCTGGTTGTCCAGGTCGTCGTACGTAAAGGTTGTGGTCGCAGCGTTCGACGAGACGACCTGCGTGATATTGTCGTGCGCGTCATAGGAGTAGCTCGTTGCACCCGTCAGGGCGTCGGTGACGGTCGTCAGGCGATCGAGCGCATCGTAGGCGTACTGCGTGACCTCGCTGTTGGCGTCGGTTTCCTGCGTCAGATTGCCGACCAGGTCGTAGTCGAGGTCCGTGACGTAGCCGGCTGCGGAGATCGTGTCCAGCCGATCGTTGAGGTCGGTAACGTAGTCCATCGTGCGCGTGAGCGTCGACTGCGGATCGTAGACATCCTCGTCGCTTTGCCGGCCCATCGCATCGTAATCGTACGCAATCGAATTACCGAAGTTGTCAGTCACAGACGCCAGATACTGCGCGTCCGTGTACGCGTAGGTCAGGATCATGCCATCGGGCGTATTAACGGTCGCGAGTTGCCCGGCATTCGTGTAAGTCCGCGTTGTAACACGCGGTGTGCCAGCCACCGGTGTCACGGTCGTCGAAACAACGCGGCCGCGATTGTCGTAGACCATGGTCGTCGTCAACCCGTTCGGGTCCGTCATCGAAGTCGGGCGGCCGGCGCTGTCGTAGGCATCGAACGTCGTCGCGTGTCCAAGTGCATTGGTGATTTTCTTTAGCTGACCGCACTCATTGCCCGTGGCACAGTTGTGATACTCGAGTGTCGTCACGTCCACGACGTCCGTCCGTGGCCCGTCTATCGTCAACGGCTGGGAGTCTGCGTTGTATGTCAAGGTCCAGGCGCGGAATAGCGAGCCGCTGGAGATCGTGAGCGACGTCAGATTGCCATCGATGTCGTAGACGTAGTCGGTCACGTTCTTCGGCGAGGTCGTCTTTGTCGGCAAGCGATAGCTCGTGTGCCACTGTGTCGTTGTGACCCGCGACTCGGACGTGCCTGCTGCCTCGGTAAGCGTCTCAATCAGCCCGCGGCTGTTACGAACGTATTGGGTAACATGGTTATTCCAGTCCGTACGCTCTGACACATAACCGTTCGCGTCATAATCCTTGCTCTTGGTGTTACCTCCCGGACAGCTGCCGCAGACGTCGCCTGTCACGGAGTCCAGTCGCTGGCGCCCCTGCTCGACGGTGAAGTTGTAGGTGCGCACTGAGCCGTCCCCCATCGTTTCGGTGGTCGTGCCGTCAGTGTTGTATGCGAATTCGACACGGCGCTTGCCGCCGGCGCGCTCGGACAGTATTGCCCGTCCATCGACGTCATAGGCCCACGTCGAAAAACGAACGCCGTTCTCGTCGGTGATTCCGGTGAGGTAGTTCTCGAAGTACTCGTCTTCGTAAAGGTATTGCCGACTGGTCGCGTCGGGGTACGTAACGCTGGTCAGGTTGCTGTCTGCATCGTAGGCAAACTGAATGCTGCCATCGGGCGTTGTCACTGTGCTGATGCGGCCATTCGCGTCGTAGTCGAACGTCAACTCGTGACCAAAATCGCCTGTTACCTTGTCAAGGGTGGTGCTATCGCCGTCGCCGCCCTGCGCAACGGTCAGATCGTAATCCAGTGTCTGTGCTTGCCCGTTTCGCTGAGTGATCGACAGTAATCGGCCCGATCCATCGTATGTCTCTCGTGTGTCGCGCTGATCCGTGAAGATCCAGTCGCCACCGGACAGCTCGAGACTGACGCTACCGTCAAAAGCGCTTTCCCACACCGAACCTACGAGCTTGAAGCGGTACGCCGTACCATCGGGCCGCGTAACGGTGCGAACGTTTGCCGCGCCGGTGTAGCCGGACCAGCCATTCGAGGAACGGACCGGCATATAAGCAACTTCGCTGCCGCCGGACGAGATCGTACAGACATCGCCGCCTGCGTATGTTGCGGTGCCAGCCGAAAACGTGCCTGACCAGATGCTTGCCTTGATGTCATCCCAGCCTTGTGTACAAGCCTCCGCGGGCGTCGCATAGATCTTCGAGTTCTCTTCTCGGACGACGGCCCTTGCCCACTTGTGTTGGTCGGGCGGCTCATCGACGGAGCGGGAATAGGTATGACGCCACCCCGCCCCGATGTCGCCGGAAGATCGATAGGAACCAAGACTGTTGTAGTAACGGCGAAAACGAGGAACGGATTCGCCGGTCGGCTCGAAATCAACCTCGGTTTGGTACTTGTTGCCATCCACCGGGTTGCAGGGGTTGGATGGGCCGCACACCTTTTCTGACGCGGAATCGGACTCCAGGCTGTAGCCTTCTGGATTACAGGCTATATAGCCGCCTGAGCCGTCGGGACACGCCTTGGTGTGAAATTGGACTGTCCACGTAGAGCCGGGCGAGTACCAATCCGCGCGACTCTGTATCTCTCCCTCACAGGTCGCGGAATTGCAGCCGTTGTCGACCCAGGGAACGACGACTTCAGGCGCCGTGGACTCTTCGACTAACGACTCGCAACTTTTTTCCTTGCAGTAGTCGAGCGCGCTTATTCCGCCGCCCTGGTGCGTATGCCAGAGGCCGTCCGGGTGTTCATGACCACTCGCAGTACTTGTTCCGAGCACCATTGCTGCGACTGCGTAGAAGACCCTCAACGTTCGTTTTCGGCACTTGGACCCCGACATCCGTCTCTCCCTGAATCGTGGAAAGGCGTAATGTCACGACCGTAGATCAGCCTGTCAAATATGGTCAACTTTTGACTGGAACGATTTTTCCAGTCGCGAATTGCGCACATTTGCGCAATATCGAGCATATCCAGCCCAGCCGGCCAGTTATTTTCTCCGTATTCTCCGGGACTCGTTGCTGTGCTTCGCGAGGCGCTTTTTCGGCGCAAATGTCTTCGGCATGATTGCGGGCTGCCTGCGCATTCCAGCGCTGCGATAACTGCCAGGATGATGCACCACTATTGGCACGAAGAATCCAATTTTGGTGCTTGCTTTGGCGCGAATATCACACATCTGTCATCGGCGCAGATTGCGATTTGCGCAATCTGGAGGCGCGCCCGGTATCACGTAAGTCGAGATTCGCGTCTACCTCAACGGATATCACCCTTTAGCGGCTTTGCAGCAGTCCGCCCATCGCGTGTTACTGAAGTAGGTGGTATGAAGGAGCTTCACGGCAGGCGCATATGTGGAACATA
Organism: Woeseiaceae bacterium; assembly: GCA_030066625.1. GTDB lineage: Bacteria > Pseudomonadota > Gammaproteobacteria > Steroidobacterales > Woeseiaceae > UBA1847. The sequence continues at coordinate 8,727 of JASJBG010000090.1, read as the reverse complement.
GCGCTATCTCATTGGTTTTCCTTGGTGCCCGGGGCGAGACTCGAACTCGCACGACCTTGCGGTCAGCGGATTTTAAGTCCGCTGCGTCTACCAGTTCCGCCACCCGGGCATTGACGGCCAAATTCTATCACCGCCGCTAGTCGGCGGTTTGTACCTGATCGAGGAGCCCCGTTAGCGCCGACTCTGACGGGACGTAGCCCGCCTGTGCCTCGAGGTCGAGAATCTCCAGCATGAACGGATACACGTCGACCGCCTTGATCGGACCGATACGTTTGCCCTCGGGTAGCCCCGGGCCATTGGCAATGAAGGTCGCCTGCATTGGCGGTGCGCTCGGCGGCCAGCCGTGCGCACCGGTGCTGAGCCACCCGAGCCGATCCCGGCTGGTCACGACAGCGTGGCCGTCGTCAGGCTGGATGATCACGTCCGGGTAACGCGGGTCGTCGGCAACGCGCCAGTGCGCCGGCGTCTTCGATCGCGGATACGCCGTGCCGTGTTCCCACACCGCGTTGATCGACTCGCAGAGTTCCGCGATGAATTCCGGATCCGGCGAGTCGTAGTACAGCTTCACGTAGTTGCCGCCCTGTATGACGCCGGCGTCGCCGATATCGACGTGCTCGTCCAGGATCAACGCGTTCTCGGGATCGCTGTACCGCGCCTGGCCGTGATCAGAGACGACGATGACGTACACGTCGTCCGCGAACGGCAGCGAATCAATGCCGTCGAGGAGCCGGCCGATGAAGCCATCGACTTTGCTGATCACGGCGACAGTCTCCGGAGCGTCCGGACCGTGCGCATGAGAAGCGTCATCGACGTCTTCGAAGTACAGCGTCAGCATGTGCGGCCGTTTTTCATCCGGCAGGTGCAGCCACTCGATGACCTGGTCGACGCGCGCCTCGCCCGGCACATCAGCATCGAACAGGTACGAATAGGTCGGGCGGATGCCCCCGACGTAGGCTTCCGTGCCGACGAAGAAATACGAGGCCGCCACCATGCCGCTCTTCTCCGCACGGACCCAGATCGGCTCTCCGGAATACCAGCTCCCATCCTGGACCGCTTCGCGATCGCTCAGCATGTACCAGCCGTCGCGCTCCCAGTTCGGGAAGCGGTTGCCGACGATACCGTGCTCCGCCGGGTACAGCCCGGTGGCGATCGCGTAGTGATTCGGGAAGGTCAGCGTCGGGAACACCGGCCGCATCGACTCGGCAACGACGCCGGTGTCTGCCAGCCGGTCGAGCGCGGGAGTGTCCGCCCGGGCGCGCGCGTCCCAGCCGAAACCGTCGATCGAGACCAGCACCAAGTAGGGCTTTTTCATCTGTTCGGGCCTGTTGACACCACCGGAACCCTGGGCCGAGGCCAGCAGCGGCAGGCCGACAAGGACAAGGGTCAAAACCCGAAATAGCTTGACTGAGATCATGGACCGGTATGCTATTCGAAATTCCCGGCAATTGTGCGTCATTGATGGTGTCGTTTTGGTGAAACTCTCGGATCTTATGGACACGCTGCCGCAGGTCGGCCAGGTCGAATGGATCGGCGTACGGCCCGCGCGGCGCGAGACCGTCGCGGTTGTCGAGTCGGTAGACGCCTCGCCCGAGGCGGGGCTCGATGGTGACCGCTACGGTCGCGAAGGCGGCAAACGCCAGGTCACGCTGATCCAGGCAGAGCACATCGAGGCGGTCGCATCCATGCTGGGCGTCGACGAAGTCGATCCCGCGACGCTGCGGCGCAACATCGTCGTTCGCGGCCTCAATCTCGTGGCGCTGAAGGGCAAGCAGTTCAAAGTCGGCGACGCAGTGCTCGAATACACCGGCCTGTGCCATCCCTGCTCGCACATGGAAGACGCGCTTGGCCCCGGCGGCTACAACGCGATGCGTGGGCACGGCGGCATCACGGCGACCGTCATCGACGGCGGCACGATCAGTCTCGGCAACAGCGTCGGTAAAGTACCCGCAGACTGAGCCCGGCTCGCAACATTCGTTTCTGGTCTATGCGCCTTGCGCAGCGCTGCGCTACCATAGTGTCGCCGTTCGAGACGTCAGGGGGTGCTATGAACCGGCAAATAATCGCTTTGTCCGTGGTGCTGCTTGCGGGCTGCGCCGCGCCCCAGCCCACGCCTAACGCCGGTATCGAATCGCCGGCGACTTCCGCTGAGACCAGTATTGCCAGTGCCGAATCTGCAACGGCAGAGTCGGGTCTCTCCGGCGACATCGAGTTCGCCGATCCGCTGGCGCCAACGCCGACGGCCGTCGTTCATCCGACGATGCCGGACAGCCAGGTCATCTGCAAGATGGAACGTCGTACAGGAACCAATCGCAAGGTGAAGGTCTGCCGGCGGCAGCCCACGGCCCAGGAAGCGGCGGACACGCGGCAGACCTTCGAGTCGTTGCGGCGTTCGCAGCAGCAGCCGTACTAGACGACGGCGAGCTTGGCCGCCCGCGCGGCGGTGCTTTTCCATATCTGGTGGTTTCCGACCGGAAGCCATGGTCGAGCTGTCGACTTTCCTGACAGTCCGTGTGCGGCGGCGTGACAATGTCGGGCTGCAACTCGCTGACGCACATTGCTTTCTGACCGAACGGTATAGAACTTGCTGACATATTCCGGAAACACGTCGACCGAGGCCAGTTCATGAAAATAAGAAGCCAGCTATGCGCGATGTTCGGAATCCTGATGCTGTCAGCCACCGCGGCTGCAGATCCCGTGCCCTACCAGTTCTCCGGGTCGATCACCGGCGGTGCGGGCCCCTTCGTACTTGGTACCGAACTCAACGCCACGTTCCTGTACGACACCTCGATAGTTCCGGTCGCTACGGATGTGAACGGAGACGACATCGGGCTGGCCACCTATGGTCTCGTTAGTATTTACCTCGGCGGCGTCTCGAACTTCGTTGCAGACATTGCAGGTGTCACTTTCGGCTCTGACGGAACCGCCGTGCTCGTCGGTGACGGGACGGGTGACCCGTCATCCGGAATTTTTGCGGACGCGAGAGGCGAGTCGCCGGGCTGGACGGGGCTGTCGATAAACGGCTTCGAGCTCTTGAGCTTCGTCATGTTCACGGTCGGCACCGCCGACATGCTCGCGGATCAGTCGATGCCGGCGGAGTGGCCGAATTTCGCGGATATCGAGGGCGGCGTGAATACCGGGTTGAACATGGTATTCGCCGACTCGACGGGCCAGATCTTCGTGCAGAACATCTGGGGCAATGCCGACGGCAACGTCAGCATCACGCCGGTGCCGGAGCCGGCGACAGTGGCACTGCTGGCGATTGGCTTGTTCGGAACGCTGCTTGTACGACGCCGACGTCTGTCGATCAGCCGGCCACCAGCCTCAAGATAAAGACCCGTCGTCGGCGGACTCCCGCCGCGGTGTAGACACAAACGGGTACGCCAGCTGCGGCAGGAAACCCTTCGGCGGCTCCTGGCCGAATACGCCGTAAGTATCCGGCCACGTCTTGTCCGGCAACCTGAACGTCCCCATCAGCATGTCGACCAGCGGCAGGTGGACTGCGTAGTTGGTGTTCGCGTATTCCGGGTCATCCGAGTGATGCCAGTGATGATAACGCGGCGTGACGATCAGGTACTCGAGGAAGCCGAAATCCCAGCGCACATTGGCGTGCACGAAGACCGCTTGCACGCCAACGAGAACGACGTAGGCATTCAGAGCCGGCTCAGAGAAATTGATCACGTAGAGTGGAACGATCACCGCGGACCGGGTCGCGAGCGCCTCGACAAAATGCGTCCTCGACCCTGCCAGCCAGTCCATGTTCCTGCTCGAGTGGTGAATGGAGTGAAACTTCCACAGCCATGGAACCTGGTGGTACCAGCGGTGCGTCAGCGCCTGGCACAGATCGGCTATGAAAACGCAGGCCAGGAACTGCAGCCAGACCGGCAGGCTCTGAGCGAACTCGGTCACAGCCGCGGAATGCGCCCAGCCGAACACGTAGACCTGCACAGCGTTGGTGAACAGCAGGAAAAAGGTAATAGCCAGGTGGCTAACCACGAAATAGGTCAGGTCGGTTCGCCATTCGGGTCGCAGCACCGCGAGCGGATGTCGCGCGAAGGCTTTTTCCAGCGGGATGAATATCGCCATGGAAAAAACCAGTGACAGGACGAACCAGTCGACACCGAAAGAGAACGGTACGTCGGCGACAGCTCGCTCCTGAACGTTGAACGCGCCGAGCAGGACGGCGACCAGCGCCGTTCCGATACCGGTCGCCGCGAGTCGTTTCCGGGGACTCAGAATGTAACTGATGATCCCCGTCACGAACGCGATGACGATGCCCAGCCACAGCAGGTTCTTTACGAAACTGAAGCTGTACAGGGTTGCCCGGAGTTCCTTGGTTGTCAGCCACTCCGGAAAAATGAAGCACAGGACGCCCAACAGGGCGCAAATGCCAAACAACGCCGACAGGTAGCCCGAAATTCGGCCTTCGCCGAACTTCAGCACGCGTGAGCCCGACACTGCCGGGTTCGCGTTCTCTTCACTGTCGCGCTCTGTCATCGTTTACCGCCTGCAACGTCGTCCAGACATATTATTGGCAGACGACGCAGACAGACATGTTGTCCGTCACATATCGCGGGCGCCGAGTACCGTCGGCAGGCATCACGAGTCAGGAGAGAATTGGAGGCTAGGGTCGGAATCGAACCGGCGTACACGGCTTTGCAGGCCGCTGCATAACCACTCTGCCACCTAGCCTTGCGTGAGCGGGCCGGAGAACCCGGCCGAGCGGACGTCGCAGTATACCGCCCTGCCCGCCCGGGTCAATTTGGCCCGGATTATGGTGTCCAGGCGTAGCCGATCTTCATGAACCAGGTGCGGTCCGTGGTCGTCAGCCCGGTGAGGCTGTCGTCGTCGATGAGCTGATCCGAATAGCCGAGGAAGAACACGGTCTGCGGGTTCAGCTTGTACGAATACAGGAGCTGGCGGCCGAAGTTCTTCGAGCGCGCGTCGAAATCGTCCGGGTCCACGTACTGGTCCAGGTTTCGCTCGACGTCCGAGTACTGCGTCGTCAGGCGCAGGAAACTGCGCACGCTGAACTGCCAGGTCAGGCGCAGGTCGTGGACGTTCGCGTCGAAGATGTTCGGGCCTTCCTTGGAATCCAGCGTGACGATGTTGCCCTCGTAGCGGAGCAGCAGGTTGCGATTCACGTTCCAGGTGGCGAACGGCTCGAAGCGGCGTTCGTCACCGAGCCGGGTGTTGGCGAAGTCGATCTGGTCACCGAAGCGCATCCAGACGCCGAGGATCAGTCCACCGCGCGGCTGGAACTCGCCGTAGGCGCTGACCTTGTCTTCCTTGAACATCACGTCATCGAACAGCTTGTCACGCGTCAGGCCACCGACCTGGAGGAACGACTGCATCGCGCCCTGGTAGGTGAAATACCCCTCGACCTCGCGCTCGAGCACGCGCCCTTCCTCGTCATGCGCGATGTCCCAGTCGCCGCTCAGCCGCAGCTGGTTGTACCAGGTGTCGCCGCTGCCCTGCCAGACGCGACCCAGGCCCACAACCTGCTGCTCGATGTTGACCTGCGGCACGAAGCCGGAGTCCGCCCGGAAGCCGCTGCTGCGATCGTTGTGGCGCAGGTAGGCGAACCAGTTGCGGGAGTCGTAGTCGTAGCCGATCGTCGCGCCGTGACCGCCGAAGCTGTCGAGCGGCTGGTCGAAGTCCTCGGCAACTTCGTCCGGGTACTCGGTGTCGCTTCGCAGGTACTGCGCGCGGATGTTGTGGTTGTCCGTGATGCGCCAGCGCAGATCGAGGCCGCCGACGTAGTTGTGGTAGTCGTCGCCCGAGCGCGTCGTAACGAGCGCGCCCACCGACGAACCCTCGCCGAAGCTGCGTGCATAGCGGCCGACGAAGGCCGTGTTCGACTGATCGAGTGACTCGCTGTCCGAGCCGAAGGCGCCCGGGAATATCAGGTTCGTCACCTCGTCCTGGGACGCGAAGAAGCCGTAGGTGTTGTCGCCGCGCTTGCCCGTCAGCTTGGCGCCGAAGGACGGATCCGCAACCGTGCGGGTAAAGACCGCGCGGATCGGTGTGTTGAAGTAGTCCGCACCCTCGAGGAAGAACGGCCGCGCCTCCGGGAAGAACAGCGCGAACTGGTTGTTGACCTCGAGCTGCGCGACGTCGGCCTCGACCTGCGAGAAATCGGGATTGATCGCAAGATTCGCCGTCATGTCCGGCGTGATCCCCCAGCGGACCGTCAGGCCGAGTTCGGCATCGGAATCGCCTGAACCGAGCGGCGTGACGCCGGGATCGTCGGTGGTCTCGACCTGTGACGCGGTCAGCGTCGGCACGATCTCGAGGTCATTGCTCGGCTTGGCGCCTTCCAGGCCCTGGATCTTCTCGAACTGGCACAGGTAGCAATTCACGTTGCGATCCTGCGGGTTGTTCGAGAAGCGGTAGCGATGCTCGCGCGGGTAAAAACGCAGCAGGTCGACACCCCAGGTCTGCTTGCCGTCGAGCGCCGGGAACCTGAGCTGGCTCAGCGGAATCTCCATCTCGACGACGTAGCCGCTCTCGTGAATACGACCGGCCGAGTCCCAGATCGCATTCCAGGACTCGTCCTCGTTCTGGTTGATATCGTCGTTGGTGAGATCCATCTGCACGCCGAGCGGGTTCACGAAGAACTCGAAGGCGCGGCGCTCGTCGCCGTAGGTATCGAGGACGATACCGACGAAGTCGTCGTTGAAGGCGGAATCGCGGTCTCGGAGGAACGCACGGATCTTCTCGGGATTGGGGTCTTCCGCGTCGAAGGCGACGTAGAGGCTTTTGCCGTCCTCGACGAGGTAGGCAACGGTGCGCACCTTCGCGGGTACGTTCTCGCCCGGGCGGGTCTCGGTGTCGATCTCGATGCGGGTCGCGTCCCGCCATTCGTCTTCGTCCAGGACACCGTCGATGCTGATGGCCTGATCGGTGCGCGGCAGGTCGCCGAGACTCGCCAAGGCGACGCCCGGCGACAACAGCGCCACGAGCGTGCCAACACGCAAAAAACCGATGCTCTCTCCCCGTCGCTTGAACACGTTCGTGCCCTCTCAAGCGTGTGTATGGTCCTTAGATGCGGCAGCCCGGCAAAAAGTTTACTCTCGCAGTTTCCCTGTTCCGTAGGAGCCGCCGCATGACCCGACTGCCCCTGATCTGCCTGCTCGTCGCCCTGTCCACGCCAGCCGCTGCCGACTGGGTTCTGGACAATGACGCCTCGAGGCTCAGTTTCGTTACCACGAAAGCGAACGTAGCGGCCGAGGTGCATCGATTCCGCAGCCTGGAGGGGAACGTCGACGAGCGGGGCAATGCCACCGTGGCGATCGACCTGAACAGCGTCGATACCAGTATCGAGATTCGCGACGAACGCATGCGCGAGATGCTGTTCGAGACCGAGAAATACCCGACGGCGACCCTGGCCGCCACGATCGACATGAACGAGATCAAGGCGCTCGAGCCGGGCTCGAAGACCAACATCCTCACGGAGGCCCAGCTGCAGATTCACGGCACGACGGTCAGCCTGACGGTGGACCTGTCAGTCGCGCGCCTGTCCGAAACGCGGGTGCTGGTCGCCAGCGACGCGCCGGTCATTGTCAATGCCGGACAGTCCGGGCTCGCGGCGGGTGTAGAGCGTTTGCGCGAGGTCGCCGGTCTGCCGAGCATTTCCCCGGCGGTACCCGTGACCTTCGTACTCGCGTTTGACGACCGCTGAGGGCGGCCCTACTCGTCTTCGAAGTAGAAAACCCCGATCCCGGCTTTGAAGGCCGGGTCGTCCGCATCCTCACGCTCGACCGAGTGGGCGGCGAACAGGTCGTCTATTTCCTCGCAAAAACTCGTGGCGCGGCTGCGAACCGCCTGCCGAAGGACCGGTACCGTCGTGTCGCCGAGCTGATCCGAATACACGACACGCTGGATCCAGCCGCGACCATCGGCACAATCGATATTGTTGGAGATGGTCTTTGCGATTGCAGATACGCTCGAATCGATAAGCCCGGTCAGGCCGGCCTCGGACTGCGGCATTTTGTAATCCCGCCGGACCGGCAGGTAGGTGCCCGCTGCATCGCGGGTAATGTGCCCGTCCTCGAGGTGAGTGAGAATGCGCGCCGGATCGGCCTCGCAGCTATCCGCGATGAGTTGCAGCAGCGTTCCGGCGCCTGGCCCGATTTCAAGGGGTCGCGGATTGCCGCTCTCGTCGAGGTAGGCCAGATCCGTGTGCCAGCGGTGCAGGCATTCGCCCTCGTCGCTCGGCGTGAAGCTGCCCGCCCGTATCTTCTCGGCCGCGAGCTTGTCCCTGAGGCGCTTGACGTCAGCTCGGGTCAGCCCGGTCTGGCGCGCGACCTCAGTGGTCGGCGCAGCCCGCTCCGGGCGGGCGAGTTCGTCAGCCGATGCCTCGACGAACGCCAGCTTGGCTATCTCACCAAATTCTTTCGCGTTCATGCCGCCCCGGAGAAGCACCTTCGCCAGGTGGCGAATCGCGACAAACACGACACTGCGCAGTTTCTTGTTCTCGTTATCCATAGGCCGCCGCGCACTCGCCGTGCGCGTTTTCTCGATCCAGTGGGGATTTTTCGAAGGCTTGATCAACCTGACCCGCATCGAAGTTGATCAAAATCGAGCAGCTTGACGCCGCCCCTGCCGGCGGACAGACGCGATGAAAGTCCGCATGGGCAGCCGCCCAGACTAGTCCAAGACGGACTGGTTTTCGAATCAGTCCGGATTGTTTGTTTTGCCTTCTTTCGCTCTCAGTGACTTACGGAT
>JASJBG010000089.1 GCA_030066625.1 Woeseiaceae bacterium | reverse complement strand
AAGTAGCTCAGGACCGTGATGACGAACATGCCCCAGGCCACCGAGGCGATGACCGCTTCGGCGAGCGGCAGCAGCAGCAGCGGAATCGCGAAACTCGAGGCGAATATGAACTTGGTGGCGAAGGTCATGATCGTCGCGGACCATACGTGCTGCGAATCGGTCTCCGGGTTCGCTTCCTCAGCCAAATGAATGCCCAGGGCATCCGACATCGCGTCGGCGACCGCGATCACGAGTATTCCGCCAAGCACGGCTGCCAGCGATTCCGTACCGGCGTGTAGCCCGGTCAGCAGCCCGATCGTCGTGATCACGCCCGAGGTCGCGCCGAAGAACAGGCCGGTCCGAATGCCCGCTTCATTGAGAATGCCCATCAGCTCGGCCACTCGATGGCGTAAAGCAGCACGTCGTGGTCCTCGCCGGGCATCCGCATACGCTCCACGAATTGCAGGCCGAGCTTATCGATCAGGCCGATAGAGGCCTCATTCTCCGGCGAAACGATGGCCGTCACGCGGTTCAGCTGCAGAACACCCTGCGCATGCTCCAGCACGGCGACGGCAGCTTCGTAGGCGTAGCCCTGGCGACAGAATTCGGGCAGCAGACCGAAACCGATATCGGGGTCGGCGAGATGCTCGCGCTTGAACAGTCCGCAGACGCCCATTGGCCGATCCTCGTCACGCGTCGCGACGCGGTACGGTCCGTAGCCAAAATCCGCGTAGAGTTTGAGTGCGCCCTCGCGCAGCGCCGTCCGCGCCTGATCGAGGCTGCGAACCCCACGATCGCCGACGAAGCGGACGAACGCCGGATCGTTCCAGACGCCGAGCATCAGCTCGGCATCGTCCTCGGTCAGCCAGCGAAGGTCCAGGCGCTCTGTTGCAAGAGTACGGCTCGCGTTCATGCCGACATGATACAGGCGATTAGCCGAGTGGCCGGATCCCCACGGCGCGGCGGATTTCGTCCAGATAGGGGACCGATATTTCGCGCGCGCGTTCGGCGCCCTTCCTGAGCTCTGCCTCGACGATCGCGGGATCGGCGATCAGCCGTTCGTACTCGTCGCGGGCCGGCTTGATGTGTTCGTTGATGTACTCGAACAGCACCTGCTTCATCTCGCCCCAGGCGATGCCTTCCGCGTAGCGTTCGGCAATCGCCGCGGTCTCTTCGTCGGTCGCAAAAGCCCGGTAGATGTCGAACAGGGTGCTATCGTCCGTGTCTTTCGGTTCGCCGGGCTCGAGGCTGTTGGTCTTGATCTTCATGATCAGCTTGCGCAGCCGCTTCTCGGGCTCGAATACCGGGATCGTGTTGTTGTAGCTCTTCGACATCTTGCGGCCGTCGAGGCCGGACAGGACTGCCGTAGTGTCGTCGATGACGGGTTCGGGCAGTACGAGCACGTCGCCATAGTGATGATTGAAGCGCTGCGCCATGTCGCGCGCCATTTCGACGTGCTGTTTCTGGTCGCGGCCGACCGGGACCCGGTTCGCCTTGAACATCAGGATGTCGGCGGCCATCAGGATCGGGTAGCTGTACAGCGCCATCGTGACGCCTTTGTCCGGATCCTTGTTGCCGCTGTCGAGATTGGCCTGCACCGACGCCTTGTAGGAATGCGCGCGGTTCATGAGCCCCTTGGCTGCCACGCTCGTCAGTATCCACATCAGCTGGGGGATCTCGGGAATGTCGGACTGCCGGTAGAACACGGCGTGGTCGGTATCGAGCCCGAGCGACATCCACGCTGCCGCGATCTCCAGCGTCGACCGCGCGATCTTGTCCGGGTCCTCGTTCTTCGCGAGCGCGTGATAGTCCGCCAGGAAGTAGTAGTTCTTCTTGGCGGGGTCCTTGCTCGCCGCAATGCCGGGGCGGATCGCGCCTACGTAGTTGCCGATGTGCGGCGTACCAGTCGTCGTGATCCCGGTCAGGTAAATATCTTCGCTCATCAGTAACCCGCGGCTTGCCCGTCTTTCCTTACTTCGGAGGCGCCGTAGTAGACCCCTTCCTTCTCATCCCACAGGATCGCCTGGTAACCGCCGAAGCTGCCGTTGCTGGTGCCGATGGTGTGGCCCAGGGCCTCGAGCGCCTCGCGGGTCTCCTTCGAGAAGCCGCGCTCGAGATTGACGACACCGCCGTCAGTCATCGTCGTGCCGGTTGGCTGCGACGAGCCGGTGTGGTTGACGCGCGCCGCGTCGCCGGCTTCCTGCAGGTTCATGCCGAAGTCGACCATGTTGACGATGATCTGTGCGTGTCCCTGCGGCTGCATCGACCCGCCCATCAGGCCGAAGCTCATGTACGGCTTGCCGTCCTTCATGACGAAAGCCGGAATGATCGTGTGGAAGGGCCGCTTGCCGGGCTCGACGACGTTGGCGTGATTCTCGTCGAGCGCGAACAGCTCGGCGCGGTCCTGCAGCACGAAGCCGAGTTCGCCCGGGGTCATGCCCGAACCCATGCCGCGGTAATTGCTCTGGATCAGCGACACCATGTTGCCGTCCTTGTCGGCTACGGTCAGGTAGATCGTGTCGCCTTCCTCGAGTTCGCCGGCCGGGTAGCTCTTCGCCGCCTTGTCCGGCGAGATGAGTTCGCGCCGTTCCGCCGCGTACTCCTTGGAGATCAGCTGCTTCACGGGCACGTCGGCGAAGTCCATGTCGACGTAGAATTTTGCCCGGTCTTCGAAGGCCAGTTTCTTGGCCTCGATGAGGATGTGCAGGTACTCGGCGCTGTCGAAGCCCATCGACGCAATATCGTAGGCTTCGAGAATGTTGAGGATCTGCAGCGCGGCGATGCCCTGGCCGTTCGGCGGCAGCTCGTAGACGTCGTAGCCGCGGTAGTTGGTCGACACCGGCGTTATCCACTCGGACTCGTGTTTCGCAAGATCGTCGTAGCGTAGCAGGCCACCCTGCTCCACCATGTACGCATCGATACGCTTCGCGATTTCGCCCTTGTAGAACACGTCGCGGCCGCCGTCAGCGATCATCTGGTAGGTGTTCGCCAGCCGTGGATTCTTGAAGACCTCGCCCTTCTGCGGCGTACGGCCGCGCGGCATAAACGTTTCCGCGAAGCCCGGGTACTGGCTGATCCGGCGCTCATTGCCGGCGAAGTAATAGGCGATTGTCTCCGATACCGGGAAGCCCTCGCGGGCATATTGGATCGCCGGCGCGAGGATCTCGGTCATCGGCAGCTTGCCGTAGCGCTCGTGCAGCTCGAACCAGCCATCCACGGCGCCGGGCACACTGACCGGCAGCGGGCCGAACGACGGGATCTTGTCGAGCCCCTGTTCGCGAAAGTACTCGAGCGTCATGAGCTCGGGCGCACGGCCGGATGCGTTGAGGCCGGTCAGCTCCCCGGCATCGGCGTCCCAGACGATGGCGAACAGGTCGCCGCCAATGCCGCAGCCCGTCGGTTCCATGAGGCCCAGCGCCGCGTTCGCGGCGATCGCCGCATCGACGGCGGAACCGCCGGCCTTGAGGATATCGAGGGCCACCTGGGTCGCGAGCGGCTGGCTCGTTGCCGCCATACCCTGCGCCGCAATGACCTCGGAACGCGAGGCGTGCAGTTTCCCCGACACGCGGTCATAGCCTGGTAGTTCGTCAGCCATAGCAACGCCTCCGCATAGCAGCACCGCCAGCCCGGCGACCGCTGAAATCGTGTGTTTCATGGGAAATCCCCTGACCGAGAAGGGCGTCAATGATGCCTAGTTTGGAGACCTTTTGGAACACGGGCGGCACGCTACTCGCCGCACTCGCGGGCGCCCGGTATGATGCTCGCATGACGGCTGACTACTCTGACAGGAACCCCGAACTCGGTTCCCTCTACGCCGCGCACCTGGCCGAAGTCATGGCGCGCCACGACGACGCGCTCGAGAAATCCGGCGCCGCGCACCTGGTTGTTTTCTCCGGCTGCCCGACGTACGCGTTTCTCGACGACAATACCTACCCGTTTCGCGCCAACCCGCATTTCGTGAGCTGGGCGCCGCTGACGGCGCTGCCGCTGTCGTACATCGTGTACACGCCGGGCGAGACGCCGGTACTCGTCTACTACCAGCCGAAGGACTACTGGCATGTCGTGCCCGGCGCGCCGAGTGGCTACTGGACGAACTCGTTCGATATCCGCGTCGTGCACGAGAGTGAAGCGGCGGCGGAACACCTCCCGGCCGAGCGCGACAAGTGCATCCTTGTCGGCGAGATCCACGACGACGCTCACGCATTCGGCATCGAGCGGGTCAATCCGTCGACAACGATGAACCTGCTGCACTACGCGCGCGGCCAGAAGACTCCCTACGAACTCGCGTGCATGCGGCTCGCATCGCGCCGCGGCGTGAGCGGCCATCGTGCCGCCGAGGGCGCCTTCCGCGACGGCGCTTCGGAGTTCGCTATCCACCAGGCGTATTGCCAGGCGGTCAGTCACGCCGACAACGAACTGCCCTACAACAACATCATCGCGCTCAATGAACACGGCGCCGTGCTGCACTACACCGATCTCGAGCGGCAGGCCCCGGACGAGTCACGCTCATTCCTTATAGACGCGGGTGCCCAGGTACACGGCTATGCCTGCGATATCACGCGTACCTACAGCAAGGAGGACGGGCGCTTCGCGGATCTCGTCCAGCGTATGGACGTCCTGCAGCAGGCAATCACTGACGATATACGCGCCGGCGTCGACTACAGGGACCTGCAGATCAAGACGCACGCGTTGATTGGCGAGGTCCTGGTCGAGACCGAGCTTGCGTCGGGGAGCGCGGAAAGCCTGATCGGCTCGGGCGTGACGTCGGCGTTCTTCCCGCACGGACTCGGTCACCTGCTCGGCATCCAGGTGCACGATGTCGGCGGCTTCATGGAGAACGAGTCGGGCACGACGATCGATCCGCCGAGCGGTCACCCGTTCCTTAGACTCACGCGCGAACTGCTCGAGGACATGGTGCTCACGGTCGAGCCTGGCCTGTACGTGATCGACATGTTGCTCGACAACCTGCGCGGCACCGCCGCAGAGCACCAGGTCAACTGGGACACAGTGGCGTGGCTCAGGCCCTACGGCGGAGTCCGCATCGAGGACAACGTCCGGGTACTCGCCGACGGTGTCGAAAACTTCACCCGCGACGCCTTTGCCCTGTAGCGGAGCGCGCCGCCGGCGCGCCGCACCATTCGCGTGCGCGCGGCGCCGGGACCGCTATTCAGCGCCGGGAAAATACCTCATGAAATCAAAAAGATAGAGCCCCGCCAGGTCGTCGGCCTGTAAGCCTCCGCTGGTACGCTTTGTGCATCGACAAGGGCACAAATGGCGACCACCAACCGAAATATCTCGCTGCGCGAATTACGGGCGTTCTGCGCGGCTGCGGAGAACGAGAGCTTCCGCGTGGCCGCGGACCAGCTGTTCCTTACGGCGTCGGCCGTGAGTCACCAGATCAAGAACCTCGAAAACGAACTCGGCAAAAAGCTGTTCGAGCGTGGCAACCGGTCGATAAGTCTGACGGCCGACGGCGAAATGCTGTACGCCGATATCTACCCGTTGATTCAGCAGTTCGACGAGGTTGCGCAGCGGCACCGCACCAGCGAGCATCGCGCGAGCCTGCGAATCTCGGTACAGCCGTTCTTTGCCAGTGAGCTGTTCGTACCCAGGCTGCCGCGTTTTCGCACGCAGCATCCGGACATCGACATCACGGTAGACACGAGTGACGAGTCGAGCGAAAAGCACCCGGCCAGTGCCGATGTCTCCATACGGGTCTTCAAATCACCGCCGTCCAAGCTCGAGCACGACCGCCTGTTCCCGCTGCGCCTCGCCCCCGCCGGCTCGCCCGAGTTTTATGACGGCATCAAGGTGGTTGGTAATCGAATTGTCAGCGACTTTCCGCTGATCATTCACGAATCGAGGCCGCGAGCCTGGCGCGAATGGCAGCGTGCGTCGGGCTTAAGCCTGCCTCGTGATCCCGCAACCATGCGTCTCGATTCGATGATCGCCGTCGCACGCGCCGCGGAGCGCGGCCTCGGCGCGGCGCTCATACCCGTTCAGTTGAGCGAGTCCTGGTTTCAGTCGTCGAGCCTCGTGCACCTGTTCGACACCGAGCTCACGACCGACGATGCGTACTACATCGTTTATGACCAGGCGCAAAAAAATCTGGACACGGTGCAACGATTTCGCACATGGGCATTACAGGAATTCGGGACTGCTGCATGAAAAGTTTTCACGTCGCGCGCAAGATTTTTTCGTTTGTCGTTGCCCGGTCGCATGGCTACCTTTTGCGCCGTGTCGGGGATTAGCCGGCACGCTCTTTTCGCTTAGGGAGTTTTGTCATGAAAAAGTTCGACAACATAAAGTCAGGCTCTTGGGCGCCACGCTCCTGGTTGTCGCGCTCACTGACGATCACGGCAGCAGCGCTACTGGCAACGACGGCAGTCGCGCACGAAGAGTCGCCGAAGTACACGATGACGATCATCAAGAACGTAAGCTATAGCCAGAAAGTCGCCCGCGGCGACTACGACGAGGCAATCGAGAAACTCACGGCCAGAAAGTACCGCGGCCGCGAAACCTACGCTTCGAAGACGAATCTCTGTGTGGCCTATACTAAGTCGGGCGATCTCGACAACGCACAGGTCGCCTGCAACGCGGCACTCGATCAAATCCGTGCCCGCAAGGATCGTTCGCTGAAGGTCGGCTTCCTCCCGGAGTACACGGCGTCCGGCTACCGCGCATACCTCGCGCTCGCGCTGTCAAACCGCGGCGTACTGCACGCAGTGAATGGCGACGAGGAACAGGCCCGGAGTGACTTCATGGAGGCACTCGAACTCGAAGCAGGCCTGTCCGCGCCGCGCATCAACCTCGCGAGGCTGGACGACACCAAGCTCGACTGATCTGCGCAAGGTCACTACCCAACCGGAATATCACCAGTGACCTTTGAGGGCGGCCTGCCACCCCCCCCGGCGGGCCGCCCTTATTTATAGGCGCTTTTGATTTGCGCGCGGGAATGGTTATGCTCCGCGCATGATCTTCAAAGACAGAGCCGTCATCATCACCGGCGCCTCCGCAGGTGTCGGGGCTGAAGCTGCCAGGCAGTTCGCGCAGGCGGGCGCAAAACTCATGCTTGTCGCCCGCGGCAAGAAGAACCTCGAGGCGATCGCCGAAGAATTGCGCGACAAGACGCACGTCGAGATCTTCGCGATGGACGTCGCCGACAGCGAAGCCTGTATCAACGTCGTCAAAAAGGCGAACTTCGAATTCGGCCGCGTCGACGTGCTCGTCAACAATGCCGGTCTGCACGCGCGTGGTAACTTCCTCGACGTGGACTCCGCGGACCTCGCCGCAATGGTCGACGTGAACCTGCGCGGCCCGGTCGTACTGTCGCGGGCGGCGCTGCCGTTCATGATCGAAAATGGTTCGGGTGCGATCGTCAACGTTGCATCGCTTGCCGGCCGAACGCCCGTACCAGGCGCAGCGACCTACTCGGCCACGAAGTTCGCTTTGCGCGCGCTGACCTATGCGCTGGCCGACGAGCTGCACGATACGCCGATCAAGGTGGCCGCGGTATCACCGGGACCGATCAACACCGGTTTCATCATGAGCGAAATCGACAGCGTCGGCGACCTGACCTTCTCGCAGCCGATG
Source organism: Woeseiaceae bacterium (assembly GCA_030066625.1). Lineage (GTDB taxonomy): Bacteria > Pseudomonadota > Gammaproteobacteria > Steroidobacterales > Woeseiaceae > UBA1847. Next base: position 9,063 of record JASJBG010000089.1, on the reverse strand, counting down.
AGCACGGCCGAAGAGGTCGCGCAGGCGATTCTCGATCTTTGCGGCAATACCCAGGTCGAGCAGTCGATGCCGGCGTTCAGCGGCTACCTGACAACCCTGACCTACCTGTTCCCGTGGCTCGGGCGCGCGGTACGGCCGATGCTGCTGCGCAAAGGCCAGCGTGCCAAAAAGGAATGGAAAGCGCGGCTCAGGGCCGAAGCGGACAAAGCCGCGGACTAGAGGCCGATGTAGCCCTTGATACGCCGCCAGATGGACGACTCCCAGCCGTGGACCTCGAGTTTCTGGGTCGTGCCGAGATCGACACTGGGAATTTCTGTGGACACTGCCTCGGGTTCGTTGGCGGCGACGTCCTCGGGACGGAGCTCCATCTCGCCGTGGCGCTGCTCGACCGGGGTCGTCAGGCCGTCGACAGCGAGGCTCAGATAGGGCAACACCTCGTCATCGACGATGTCGTCCATGAATACCGCGTCAGGGTCGAAGGCGTCCTTCGACAGGATGACGCAGTCGTCAAATGCCGGGTCTTTACTGATCGGCCTGGTCCTCGGGACAAGTCACGGCGTCCACTTTAGGCGAGTCCACTGGCAGACACTGTGAGGCGACTCACACCTCGCGAAAAATATCGGCCTTTTGGGATATTTTTCAATCGCTTAGCGTCGATTCGGCGCGAGATTATGTCAACCAGTTTACGGACGGCCGAGCGCGAATAAAGTATCGAATCAGTTGTAACCTTTTATTTCCGGGACGGTATCGAACCGATATATGCAGTAAAATGCCGGGCTCGCTGATCGTCTATGACAAGGCCTGACCTGATGAAGCCGAACCGTCCCCTGCTCGCCACGACCCTGCTCGCGGCGTTTTTCATTTCTGCCTGCGAAAAAGAACCCGAGTCCAGCGGACGCGGGGGCTGGGGCGGCGGAGCCACGCGCGTCGTGACGGCGCCGGTCGAGCTGCAGCCGCTGGTCGACGAGATCCAGGCACTGGGTACGGCCCGCGCCAACGAATCCGTCGAGATCCAGCCGCGCGTCTCCAGCCTCGTTGAGACGATCACCTTCGAGGAGGGCCAGATCGTGGAAGCCGGTGACCTGCTGGTGAGCCTCGAGGATAGCGAAATCGTCGCAGGCCTGGCCGTCGCAGAGGCAAACCTCTCCGAGAGCCGGAGCCTGTATAACCGTAGCCAGTCGCTGGCCTCGACGCAGGCGATTTCGGCCTCCAATCTCGAGCAGCTGCTCGCCGCCGTGAAGGTCAACGAGGCGCAGGTGCAGGCCGCGAAAGCGCGCCTCGACAACACCCGCGTGCGGGCGCCGTTCTCGGGCCGCGTCGGCCTTCGTCGCGTCAGCCCGGGCAGCTTCGTGAATTCCCAGACCGTCATTACGACGCTTGACGACGTCAGCGTCATCAAGCTCGACTTCTCAGTGCCCGAGACTTTCGTCACCGTTGTCCAGGAAGACATGGCGATCATCGCGCGCAGCGTCGTGTACCCGGACCGCGTGTTCGAGGGCACGGTCGCCAGCGTCGACACCCGCCTCGACCCCGTGTCGCGCGCGGTGCGCGTTCGCGCCATCATCCCCAACGACGACGGCACCCTGAAGCCGGGCATGTTCATGACGGTCGACCTGCAGCGTGACCGCGGCGAGGTGCTCGTCGCACCGGAACAGGCCATCGTCCCGGAAGGCACGGAGCAGTTCGTATTCGTCGTCGAGGAAGGCGTCGTGCAGAAGCGATCCGTGGCACTCGGCCGGCGTATTCCCGGCTTCGTCGTGATCGACGACGGGCTGGCCGCCGGCGAAACCGTCATCACCGAGGGCACGGGCAAGGTTCGTCCGGGTTCGCAGGTGGAAAGCATCAACTCGGCAACGGCAATCCAGCCGTCCGAGCGCCCCGCTACCGAGGGCTAATGCCATGTTGATCTCTGACGTGTCGGTTCGGCGGCCGGTATTCGCCGCCGTTATCTCGCTGATCCTGGTCATCGTCGGCCTCCTGTCGATGCAGAGCATGTCGATCCGCGAGTACCCGGACATCCAGCGGCCGATCGTATCGATCAGCACGAACTACCGTGGCGCAGCCTCCGACATCGTCGAACGGCGCGTCACGCAGATCATCGAGGACCAGATCGCCGGCATCTCGGGCATCACGAAAATCAGGTCGCGCAGCTACGACGAGCGCTCGCAGATCACGATCGAGTTTTCGCGTGACAGGATCGTCGATGCGGCGGCGAATGACGTGCGCGACCGCGTGTCGCGCGTGCTGAACAACCTGCCGGACGAGGCGGACCCGCCCGAGGTCACCAAGCAGGACAGCTCTGCCGCGACCACGATGTGGATCAACGTGTCGAGCGAAACGCGCTCGCTCATGGAAGTCTCCGACTACGCGGATCGCTACCTCGTTGACGCGCTGTCGGTCGTTGACGGCGTCGCGCAGATTCGCGGCAGTGGCAGCCGTCGGCCCGCGATGCGTGTCTGGGTCGACCCCAAGGCGCTGGCAGCACGCGGCCTCACCGTGACCGACATCGAGGACGCTCTGCGCCGGGAGAACGTGCAGATCCCGTCCGGACGTCTCGAGTCCAGCACGCGCGAGTTCACGCTGCGTACCGACACCGGTTTCCGGTCGATCGACGACTTCAAGCAGCTCGTTCTACAGCGAGGAAGCGACGACTATCTCGTGCGCCTCGGCGAGGTCGCCGACATCGAACTCGCGCCCGAAAACGTGCGCAGTTTCTCGCGCACCGACGGCGTGCCCGGCATGAGCCTCGGCATCGTCCCCCAGGCGCAGGCGAACATCCTGCAGGTCAATGCGGACGTCGCGAAACGCATTGAAGAGCTGCAGTCGACAATTCCGTCCGACATCAACCTGAACATCAACATGGACAATGCGCTGTTCATTCGCGCGTCCATCAAGGAAGTCGCCAAGGCGCTCGGCCTGGCCCTGTTACTCGTGCTGGTCGTCATCTACGCGTTCATCGGTACGATCCGCGCCACGATCATCCCGGCCGTGACAATCCCGATTTCGATTATCTCGGCATTCATCGTCATGGCCGCGCTCGGCTTCTCGCTCAACACGCTGACGCTGCTCGGCTTCGTGCTCGCGATCGGTCTCGTTGTCGACGACGCCATCGTCGTGCTCGAGAATATCGCCCGACGAATCGAGGGCGGCGAACCCACGCTGCTTGCCGCAACCAACGGCAGCCGCGAGATCGGATTCGCGGTCATCGCGACGACGCTGGTGCTGATCGCGGTGATCATGCCGGTCTCGTTCATGCCCGGTAATATTGGCCTCGTCTTCGGCGAATTTGGCATCTCGTTGGCCGCCGCCGTGGCGTTTTCGAGCCTCATCGCCCTGACACTGGTACCGATGCTGACCACCAAGCTGTTCGGCGACAACCGACTGCACCGCGGCCGGGTGACGCATTTCGTCGACGGTATCTTCCGCAAGCTGTCGCGATTCTACGAGAGCGTGCTGCGGCAGACCGTTCGGCACCCGGTGAAAGTCATCATCGTGGCCATCGTTATTTTCGCCAGCAGCCTGACGCTCGTCGGCAAGCTTCCCGTCGAATACATGCCGCGCGAGGATCGCGGCATGGCAATGGTCACTCTCGTTGGCCCCGACGGTGCAAGCCTCGACTACACGCTGAACTACGTGAAGGAAGCGGAACGCATCGTCCTGGCCGACCAGGAGAAAGGCGATGTGCTGCGCGCGCTTGGCCGTTCCGGCAGCTGGGGCGGCGGCGCCGACGTCAACCGCGGCATGGTGTTTGCGCCGCTTGCCGTCTGGTCCGAACGGGAACGTTCGGCCGCCGAGATCGTTGCCAACTGGAATCGCCAGCTCCGCGAACTGCCGGGTGTCCGTGCGTTCGCATTCGCTCCCGGGGCCTGGAGCCTCGGCCAGAGCAGCCGCCCGCTCGCCCTCGTGCTCGGTGGCACCAACTATGACGAACTTGCCGAATGGCGCGACATCGTCATTGAGGAAGCCGAAAAGCTGCCCGGCCTGTCGAACCTCCAGTCCGACTACAATGAACGCAAGCCGAAGATCGAGGTCGCCATCGACCGCGATCGCGCCGCGGACCTCGGTGTCTCGCTGGCTAATGTCGGCCGCACTCTCGAGACTATCCTGGGCTCGCGCGTAGTCACGACCTTCATCGATCGGGGCGAGGAGTACCGCGTGATTCTGCAGGGCGCGGACGAGCGCCGGCAGACGCCCAGCGACCTCGAGAACATCTACGTGCGGTCGGAAGGCTCTGCGCAGCTCATTCCGCTGTCGAATCTCGTTACTCTGAAAGAAGTGGCCGGTCCGGTCGACCTCCGTCGCTTCGACCGCATGCGTTCGATCACGATTAGCGGCACGATCAACCCTGGCTACTCGCTGGGTGCAGCGCTCACCGATCTCGAGACTATCATCGAAGAGAAGCTGCCCGAATCCGCCCGCATCAACTACGACGGAGAGTCGCGCGACTTCAAGAATACTGGTAATGCGATCTACCTGACCTTCCTGCTGTCGCTGACGATCGCCTATCTCGTGCTGGCCGCCCAGTTCGAGAGCTTCAAGCATCCGTTCATAATCATGACGACCGTTCCGCTCGCGATCACTGGCGCGCTAGTCGGCCTTTACGTGTTCGGCTCGACGATCAACATCTACAGCCAGATTGGCGCCGTCATGCTGATCGGCCTGGCTGCGAAGAACGGCATCCTGATCGTTGAATTCGCCAACCAGCTGCGCGATCGCGGTACCGAGTTCAAGGAGGCGGTCATCGAGTCGGCCAAGACCCGCCTGCGTCCGGTCCTGATGACGAGCATGTGTACGGCCTTCGGCGCCGTTCCGCTGGTCATGGCAACGGGCGCCGGAGCGCTGTCGCGCCAGTCGATCGGCGCCGTCGTATTCTTCGGTGTGACCTTCTCGGTGATTCTGACGCTAATTGTCGTACCGACGGTCTACACGCTGATCGCCAGAAACACGCACTCGCCCGAGTACGTGGCCCAGCTCATCGACAAGCTGTCGGGCAAGGCTGGTACGACGGATGGGGCGGCGACTACTTAGCGTCCATCATGGCCGTCATGCACGCGAGGACGCGAACGCCTTCCGGTTCGGGACAGGATTGAAATCCTGCGCATGCTGACGCGGACCCGGTTACGCCAATTTCGCGATCGACGACCCCGCGCTGAAGCTGGTGTTGTTCGAGAATCCGGACGCGAGCGAACGGATCAACCACCTCGGTGTGGAGACCGACTCACAGGACGAGCTTGACGGCGCTATCGAGCGATTGACAAGTGCCGGGATCGCCGGGTATTGATTGGGAGTGGTATCGAATCGCCGACGATGCGCCTGCGGCCGCCCCGAAAAGCGCCTGCTGCTAAGGGCTTGCACTGCAAACGTGAGACCTGCGCCCTTGTGCTGGCCGGCGGATCGGCCAGACTGGGGGCGTGCAAAAGATTGTCCTGATTCTGTCCGCGGTCGTCGCGCTACTCTGGCTCGCCCTGGTCATCACCGAGGGATCGGACCGACGCGTATCGCAGACGAACGGCCCCACCCCCATGCTGTTTGTAACGAAAAACTGCGGCCACAGCTGCAGCCGGATGCGCCGCAGCATGTCGCAGCGCCTGGATATCGAGGAACACGATGCGTTCGATGGAGATGCCGGTACGGCACTGTATAAACAGTACGGCGGAGAAGGCTATCTGCCGTACGCCGTAATCGGCGATCAACACATCACGGGCAACGACCCGGGCAGCATCATCTCAGCCATCGCGATCGAGTATGGGCCCGGCCAGCTACCGCTCGAGGAACGCGATGCCCTGCGCCGACACTTCGACCGCTATGGCGAACCGATCACCGTGATGTATGCGACGAGCTGGTGCGGCTACTGCGATCGGGCACGTGACTACTTCGCCGACCGAGGTGTCGAGCTCGTGGAGTTCGATATCGAGCACAACCGGGAAGCGAGGCGCGACTATGACATCCTTATGGGCTATGGCACACCCTTGATCTACCAGGGCTACAAGCGCGTGCAGGGGTTCGACGTGCCGCGCATCGAGCAGACTTTCGACCTAGACTAGAAGATCGGCTTATTACCGGGGCACCATTTTCCGTTCGGAATATTATTCCCTATACTTGGCGAAACAAAAGCCTGATTGGGAGGAATCAAACGTGGCGCTACGGCTCGTTCAGCTTGCCGGGATTGTCTTGTTGTCGTTACCGGCAATCGCCCAGCAACCCGAGGACATTCCCATCGACACTTTCGCCGTTCTTGACGGCTTTACGGGTGCGGAGATCTCACCCGGCGGCACTCACCTCGCCTACCTCTATCCGCTCGACGATCGCTACCACCTGGTCGTTCATGAATTCGAATCGGGTGAGAACCAGGTAATCCCCCCGATCGAGACACTCGATTTCCGCTGGATCGAATGGGCGAACCAAAACACGATCGTATTCTCGATGTCGTTGCCGGCATCGCGCTGGCTCGAGACCCGGCTGCTTTCCCTGAACACCGACACCAGCGAGGTTACGGCGCTGATTAAGCCTGCCGAGATGGACAAGCGTCTTGGCAGCCGGACTGCACGCAGCTACTTCTCCGAGCCACAGATCCAGGACGACGTCATCGACTGGATGCCACACGACCCAGACTACATTCTCGTGTCGCTCGACGAAGACTTCGACGCTCGATACGAGGTGCGGCAGGTAAACATCCATACAGGCGACTACAAAATCTTCCGCAAGTCTATCGACGGCGTGCAGAACTGGGTTGCGGATCAGGACGGGGACGTACGTCTCGGCTTCGGCGTACGCGCCGGTGACCGCCGCGTCGTACTGCGCGATGCCTCCGGCGAGTGGATAACTGTTGAGAAGACCGCATGGTATGACAACGGCTGGTCGCCGGCGGCCTTTACCGAGGACCCGGACGTGATCTACGTAATGGGCTACGGAATTCACGGCACTCGCGAAGTCAGGACATTGCGGCTCAGCACAGGCGAGTTCGTTGACACACTGTACTCCGATCCCGTTTACGACGCAGAGGGCCTCACATTCCGGCCGCGCACGCAGCAGCCGATCGGCGTCCGATCGACCCGTGACCTGCCTCGCATTGACTACTTCGATCCGGAGTATGCAAGGCTGCAAAGCACCATCGATCGCGCGCTGCCGGGTGCAGCGAACCACATTCGCAGCACGACTACCGACACACGCAAGATCATTATTCGTTCATCGAGCTCCCGTGATCCGGGCCTGCTGCTTGTATGGGATCGCGAGGCCAAGACAATGGAGCCGTTCGGCTGGTACAACCAGGAACTCGACCCCGACCTGATGTCTGAAGTAACGTCGGTGAGCTACGAGAGCTCCGACGGAACTCGAATACCTGCCTATCTCACTCGCCCTATCAGCGATGGACCGCTGCCCGCCATCGTGCTTCCGCACGGTGGTCCGGAGTCGCGCGATGATGCATCATTCTGGTTCCTGTCGCAATTTCTTGCTTCGCGTGGCTACGTCGTACTCCAGCCCAACTTTCGCGGCTCCAGCGGCTATGGCTACGCGTTCCAGCGCGCTGGACGTGAACAATGGGGCGGCACGATGCAGATTGACGTCGACGCAGGCGCTCGCTGGCTGATCGACGAGGGCATTGCGGATCCGGAGCGTATCTGTATTCTCGGCTGGTCTTACGGCGGCTACTCATCCGCGATGGGCCTCATCCGGTCGCCGGAACTGTATCAATGCGGCGTCGGCATCAATGGTGTCTACAATCTCCCGGCGATGATTGCTTACGATAACGACTATGTTGGCGGTACGATTTGGACGCGCCACATCGGACTCGACGGCGAGCGTTCAAGGAGTGTTTCCCCGCACCATATGGCCGATCAGGTAGAGGCTCCGTTCCTCATACTTCACGCAGAGGACGACACACGTATCGACATCGACCAGGCTAAGGGCTTCCACAAACAGCTCCGCAAGAGTGGCATCGAATCGGAGCTCGTCATCGTCAAGCACGGAGGACACTCCATGCTGAGCTCGGCTGCACGGCGGCAGATTCTGGAGGCGACAGAACGGTTTCTCAGCGAGCATCTGTAACTAAAAGAGGTTGGACCACCAGGCACAAAAAAGCCGGGCAATGCCCGGCTTTTTCGATACTTGTACGAGGGGCGTCGCTTACTCCGCGGCGACCTCCGCTTCGGCACGCTCCGTCAGCATGACGATCGCCATCGGCGCAGCGTCACCCGGGCGCGGGCCCGTCTTCAGGATGCGCAGGTAGCCACCCGGTCGCTCCTTGAAGCGCGGACCGATCTCCGAGAACAGCTTGCCGACCACTTCCTTGTCGCGCAGCCGATCGAATGCGAGCCGGCGGTTCGCGACGCTGTCTTCCTTCGCGAGCGTGATGAGCGGCTCGACGACGCGGCGCAGTTCTTTTGCCTTGGGCAGCGTCGTGCGGATCGTCTCGTGCTTGATCATCGACGCCGCCATGTTGCGGAACATGGCCTTGCGATGCGAGCTGTTGCGACCCAGCCGACGGCCGGATTTTCTATGACGCATGGGATCTATTTCCTAACGCAATATTCGTTACTTATTGTGCACTTACAGGGCGAGCTCGTGTTCCGGGCGCAGGCTGGCCGGCGGCCAGTTGTCGAGCCGCATGCCGAGACCGAGGCCGTGCCCTTCGAGCACTTCCTTGATTTCGGTCAGCGACTTCTTGCCGAGGTTCGGCGTGCGAAGCAGCTCTACCTCGGTGCGCTGGACGAGATCACCGATGTACATGATGTTTTCGGCCTTCAGGCAGTTCGCCGAGCGAACCGTGAGCTCTAGTTCGTCGACCGGACGCAGCAGGATCGGATCGACCTGGTTCTCGGCCTGGGCGCCAACACCCTCTTCCTGGCCCTGCAGGTCGACGAAGACCGACAGCTGGTCCTTCAGGATGCTGCCCGCACGGCGGATCGCCTCTTCGGGGTCGATCGTGCCGTTCGTCTCGATGTCGATGATCAGCTTGTCGAGGTCCGTGCGCTGTTCGACACGCGCCGCTTCGACGTTGTAGGTCACGCGGTGCACGGGGCTGAACGACGCATCGAGCTGCAGGCGGCCGATCGGGCCGGACTG